>NZ_CP133018.1:3860049-4181720 GCF_030866785.1 Agromyces protaetiae
CTGAAGAACGACGCCCACACGGCGTATCCGAGCGGTGCGACGACGAGCGCGACGGTGACGAGGATGGCGCCGCCGGAATACCCCCAGACGTACTTGCGCGGCGTCCGCGCGGCCGTCGTGTGCGCGCTCATCGAAGCAGCTTGGCCGCGTCCGGCCAGGTCGCGGCGAGATCGACTCCCGCGCCCGTGTCGAGGGAGTGCTGCAGTCCGGCGAGGACCATGACGGTCTGCAGCCCGTCCCTCGCGTTCGGACTGACGGGCTCCCCCGCGGTGACCGACGCCGTGAAGCTGCGGCAGGACCGATTCCACCAGTCCTCGGCCGACCCGCCCGCAGCAGCGTCCCACATGACCGAGGCCGTGCGACCCGGCCCGCTCACTCTGAGGCCCTGCTCCCCCATGTCGAGGTCGATCACGCCGTCGGCGCCGTGCACCGTGATGGCCAGGTCGATGTCGCGCGGATACTCGGAGGGCATGTCCCACGTGCTCTCCAGCACGGCGGTCGCACCACCGGAGAAGTTGAGCACCGCGGTCGTCGTGGTCGCGGCGCCGTCCCGGGCCCTGCCGTTCGCCGCGTACACGTCGACGACGACGTCATCGACCATCCACTGCACGAAGTCGGTGACATGGGAGAGCAGGAACCAGAGCGCACTCGTCTGCGCGCTCCATGCGAGGGTGGCGGTCTTCTCCGCCTTCTCATTCAGGCGCATGCGGGCGTAGCGCACCGCGCCGATGCCTCCCGAGCGGATGAGTTCGTACGCCCGGCGCGCGGCCGGGCGATGCCGGTTGCCGAAGTTCACCATGACCTGGCGGTCGGAGGCCGCTGCGGCGAACGCCATCGCCGCAGCATCGTCGACCGTCGTGGCCAGTGGCTTTTCGCACAGGACGTGCAGGCCGGCGTCGAGGGCTGTGGCCAAGGGTGCCCGGTGGGCGAAGTCCGGTGTGGCGACGATGACCGCGTCGAGGCGTTCGGCGTCGAGCATGGCATCGAAGTCGGCGTAGCGACCGCCGACGCCGAACCGGTCGGCGAGACTGACGCGGCGCTCGTGATCGAGGTCGGCGATCGCCACGACGCGGCCGTTCGGGTCTTCGGAGTAGGCCTCGACGTAGCGACGCCCCATGACGCCGGCGCCGATGAGACCGAGTTTCAGCACGGGGAGATTCCGTTCTCTCGAGAGTGGGAAAGGTGTGCCGGTGCGGGAGGCAGGCGCAGCCCGCACCGGCACTCGGCCTACTCGGCCCAGGTGGGCTCGTACTCGATGCCGATACTGCGCATGGCGTCCGCCTGAGCCTGCCACGCCGCGAGCTGCGTGTCCCTGCCGAGCTTGTCGGTGATCGCGTCCCACTCCTTGGCGGCGGCGTCGAGCGCCTCCTGAGCGGACTTCTCACCGGCGAGCGCCGCGATGATCTGCCGGTCCAATGCGTTCAGATACTCGTTGGACCCGGGGATCTGCAGATCGGGCATGCCCGTGTCCACGGTCTCCGACTGCACGGCGATGAACGCCTCGCCGTAGTCCGGGCTCTGATCGAACGCCGCCCGCCACGCCTCGGTGTCCGCGAACGAGCTGGCGCGCCACGGATCGATCGCCGTCTTGGGGTCGACTGCGAGCTCGAGTGCACGGTCGGGCGCGGAGATCCAGGCGAGGAGGCTCGCCGCGGCCGCGGCGTTCTCAGCTTTCGACGGGACACCGGCGGTCCAGCCGGTGGGCAGGGCGGGACGAACGGTCGTCGTGCCGTCGCCGAGCTCGACGCCGGGCACCATGGCCACACCGACGTTGCCCACGATGTCCGAGACCGCCGGGTCCTCAGCCGCCTTCCCGGTCGAGGACCACTGGATGACCATCGGCACCTGCTGCTTGAGGAGCGCGGCCTCCAGCTCGGGATACCCGAAGTTCAGCGACCCGGGCGGGGTGAACGGGACGATCTCCATCGACGCTTCCAGCGCTGCGACCCCTGACGCGGAATTGATCAGCGGCTGCATCTCATCGTCGAACCAGACGCCGCCGTGCGTGCCGAACTTGTTCGTCCACCACCAGGTGGCGTATCCACCCTGCTGCCACGCCTCGGCGACGCCGTACTTCTGCGCGCCATCGCCGTTCCAGTCGAATCCGGCCATGAACTCCGCAACGTCGCGGTACTGCTCCCACGTGGTCGGCGGGGCGAGTTCGTAACCGTACGCGGCCTGGAACGCCTCGGGGTTCTCGGCTCGCTCGAAGGCGGCGACGTTGTAGAAGAGGTTGTGCTGGTCACCGTCCCACGGCACCGTGTACCTGGTTCCTGCCCAGCTCGTGTAGACGTCGTTGTACACGGGCTCGATGTCGTCGACGTCGAAGTCGAGGTCGAGCTCGTCCGCGAGCTCGTCGAGCGGGTGGAGATAGGCGCTGTAGTCAGCGAGGTTGGCGGGCTGCAGCAACACGATGTCGTGGGAGGCCTTGCCCGACCGGAACTCGAGCATGTCCTTGGTGTACGCGTCCGTCGGGGGCGTCACGTCGAACTCCATCGTGATGCCGAGCTCGTCCGCGATCTCCGATTCGAACTTCTTGAAGCCCTGGACGTAGACATCGGCGATCGCACTGATGCGGACGGTGACGTCGTCGAAGCGCCCGTCGCTGGGCAGCGGGCCGAGGTCATCCTGCGCAGCAGGTGCGCACGCGGCGAGGCCGAGCGCGACGGCGGCGATGGATGCGATGGCGGACGCACGGGTGATGAGATGGAGCCGTTGCGACATTGCTACTCCTTTGAAGAGGGGGAAGTGAGACCCATGTTAGGTCGATTGTCGACCATCGTCAATCGACAATTATGCTGGTGAGGTCAGCGCTGCTCAGAGTCGGCGAACGTCGGCCGCGTGCCGTAGTTCTCGAGCGCCTCGGGGTTCAGCGTGATACCGAGACCCGGGGCGGAAGGGATGGCCAGCAACCCTTCCTCGTCGAGTGACCATCCGCCGTTCGTGAGCTCGTCGATGTAGGCGCTGCCGGTCTTGTACTCGACCATGTCCGTCGCCGAAAGCGCCGCGGCGAGCTGCAGGTCCGCAGCCAGCCCGACGCCGGTGTTCCAGCCGTGGGGAATCAGACGAACGCCTTGGTCCTGCGCCTGCCAGCCGATGCGTCGGGACTCGCTGAGCCCACCGCCCTTCGTGGTGTCGGGTTGCACGATGTCGAATGCGCGCCGGTTCAGATACGGCGCGAACCCCTGACGTCTGGTCAGCACCTCCCCGCCGCTGATCGGCACGGGCGAGCTCGCCCGCAACTCGACGAATCCCTCGAGGTCGTCCGGCGCGAGCGCCTCCTCGAACCAGGCGACGTCGTAGTCGGCGAGCATTCGCGCCGTCCGCTTCGCCCAGGCGAGGTTCCCCGGGAAGTACCCCTCGGAGCCGCCCGCGTCCACCGCGAGCAACCGGTCGCCGACGGCCGCCCTGGCCGCGGCCACGGTCCGCTCGTCGGTCGCGAAGTCGACACGGCCGAACTTCCACCACCCGATCTTGAATGCCGTGAACCCCTCATCAGCGAGGGCGAGCAGGTTCTCGGTCATCGGTCCGGCCTCATCCATGAGGACGGACGCGTACGGCCGGACCCGCTCGCGATGCCGCCCACCGAGCAGCCGGCCGACCGGCTGCTCGACCACCTGCCCCGCGATGTCCCACAGCGCGATGTCGATCGCACTCGTCGCGTGCGTCAGTGACCCACCTCGCCCCATCCAGAAGGCGGTCTGATGCAGGGTTTCCGTGAGG
This sequence comes from Agromyces protaetiae, assembly GCF_030866785.1. Lineage (NCBI taxonomy): Bacteria > Bacillati > Actinomycetota > Actinomycetes > Micrococcales > Microbacteriaceae > Agromyces > Agromyces silvae. The sequence continues at coordinate 3,863,773 of NZ_CP133018.1, forward strand.
CGTTCGACTTCCACGGGGTTCTGGCCGATCAGGTGCGGAAGGAACAGGTCGATGGCACCTCGCACCAGGTCCTCGGTCGTGAAGGCGCTGCCGACCCCGACGACGCCTTCGTCGGTGTGCACCGCGACGAGCGTGTGGACGACGTCGTCCGGCCGCAGCTCGTTCGACCAACCGCCCTCGGGCGTGGCCCCGCGCAGTCCGCACGTCTCGACCTTGGTGATTCTCATGGATGCCTCTCGTACGTCTCTCGCGCGGCCTCGTAGAGTTCGTCGGGCCGTCCGCTGAAATGAAGATAGTCGATCGTCGACAATCGTGCAACGTTCCGCTAGCATCCCCGGTACGGCTCAAGCGAAGCCGACCACGACGACCGAGCCGACCGGTGAGGGCCGCAGCCGGCGTACACGCCGCGCGACGTCGAGGACCTGCAGCGGGGCGCCGACGAGCGTCGCCCCACGCCATCGAAAGGCAGCACCATGAAGTTGACTCGCGTCCTGGCCGCGGCGGCGGCCGCCGCCCTCAGCCTTGCGGCACTCACCGCCTGCACGTCGGGGAGCGGTGCCGGCGCCGCCGATCCGGCAAGCGGCGAGAGCACGCTCACGAAGATCCTCAGCAGCAAGAAGATCACGATCGGCGTCTTCGCCGACGCCCCGCCGTACGGCGTGATGAACAGCTCTGGCGAGTACGAGGGCTTCGACATCGACAAGGCCGAGGCGCTCGCCGCATCGCTCGGGGCCGAGGTCGAGTACGTGTCGACGACGAACGCGAACCGGATTCCGTTGCTCGAGACCGGGAAGGTCGATGTGATCATCGCGGCGCTCACGAACCTCGATGAGCGGGCCCAGGCGGTGGCGATGACCCGGCCGTACGCCGCGGAGGGCCAGGTCGTGCTCGTTCCCAACGGCAGCGACATCGCCTCGTACGACGACCTGAGCGGCCGGTCGGTCGCGGCGACCCGCGGGAGCGTGCCGGCGACGATCCTCGAGAACCGGTTCCCCGAGGCGAACGCGAGCCTGTTCGAGGCCGTCGCGGACTCCGTCCAAGCGCTCCGGAGCAACAAGGTGGACGCGCTCATGGAGAGCAACTCCGTCGCCCTGGGCATCCTCGAAGACGCCCCCGGCACCTTCCAGCTCGTCGAGGGCCCCGAGCTGAGCCCATCCGTGGTGTCGTTCGGCGTCAAGATGGGCGACCAGCTCTGGCTGAACTACCTCGACAACTTCCTGCTCAACTACAACATCAGCGACGCCGCGAACGACTCGTACAACACGTGGCTCGGCCGGGACGTCCCGGAGCTGATCAAGTAATCACCGCCCACCGCGCCTGCTCCACCGGCATCCGCCCGGTGGAGCAGGCGGATTGGAACTCGCATGCAGCTCTATTTCGGGGACCTCATCCCCTTCGCTGATGAGCTTCTCCACGGGCTCGGGATCAGCATCCTCATCACGGCCGCCGCGGTGGTCATCGGAAGCACGCTCGGCATCATCGTCTACCTGGGTCGGGCTTCCCGGCTCCGGGCACTCCGCGTCCTCGCGGGCGCGTACATCGAGGTGATCCGGAACACGCCGCTTCTGCTCCAGCTCTATCTCATCTACTTCGCCCTGCCGTCGGTCGGCGTCAATTTCGACCCCATCACCGCGGGCATCATCGCCCTCAGCGTGAACCACTCGGCGTACGTCGCAGAGATCTACCGCGCCGGATTCGAGTCGGTCCCGCGCGGGCTCACCGAGGCGGCGTCCGCACTGGGCATGGGTGGATACACCACATTCGTGCACGTGCGGCTCGTGCCGGCACTGCGGGCGGTCCTGCCGTCGCTGACGAACCAGGTGATCCTGCTCTTCCTCGCCTCCTCGATCGCCTCGATCGTCGCCGTGCCGGAACTGATGCACGCCATGATGGGCATCACGACCACCACCTTCCGCACGATCGAGACCTTCGTCGTGGGCGGGCTCATGTACTTCGCCGTGGCGCTGCTCCTCGCGCTCGTCTCGCGCGTCATCGAAACGCGCGTCATCCGATGGAAGGTCGCCTGATGTTCACCTCGTTCGACGGACAGGATCTGCTGCTCATCCTCCAGGGCACGATCATCACCCTGCAGATCTGCGCACTCTCCGTCCTCCTCGGCGGTGTGCTCGGGCTGGTCTTCGGCGTCCTCGCCACGGCGCCCGTCGCGCCGCTGCGCTGGATCAGCGGCATCTGGGTCGGAGCGATCCGCGGCGTCCCGGTCCTGCTGATCATCTTCTTCGTCTATTTCGGTCTGCCGCTCGCCGTGCCCGGGAGCAACGTGCCCGAGTACTGGGCGGCCGTCGCCGCACTGTCCGTCTTCGCCTCGGCCTACATCAGCGAAATCGTTCGCGGAAGCATCCGGGCGATCCCGCGCGGCCAATTCGAAGCCGCCGACGCCCTCGGACTGTCGTACCTGCAGACGCTGCGATGGGTGGTGATGCCGCAGGCCACCCGCATCATCATCCCGCCCGGGATCGGCTTCCTCGTCATCCTGATCAAGGACAGCTCGCTCGTCGCCGTCATCGGGCTCATCGAGCTCATGCGCGCCGGCAACATCGTCGCCTCGCAGACCGGGCAGCCGATCCTGGCGTATCTCGTGGTCGGCGCGGTGTACTTCGTCATCTGCTATCCGCTTTCCCTCCTCGGTCGCCGCTACGAGCGCCGCCTCACCATCCGCGCCGCCGCTCCGAAGATCGGCGACGCCCTTTCGTTCTCCAAAGGAGCCACCCGATGATCGACGTCACAGACCTCCGCCTCAGCTTCGGCGACACCGAGGTGCTGCACGGCATCAGCTGCCAGGTCGCCGAGCAGGAGGTGGTGTGCATCATCGGCGCCTCCGGATCCGGGAAGAGCACGCTCCTCCGGTGCATGAACGGCCTCGAGACCCCGAGCCACGGCACCATCGCCATCAACGGGCACCGGCTCGGGCCGAACGAGGCCAAGGCGAACCTGGGCGTCGTCCGGCGTGAGGTCGGCATGGTCTTCCAGCAGTTCAACCTGTTCCCGCACCTCACCGTCGAGGAGAACGTGACGCTCGCTCCACGCAAGGTGCTCGGACTCTCACGCGAGGTCGCGCGGTCGCGTGCCGAGATCCTGCTCGAGAAGGTCGGCCTCGGCGGGAAGATCGATGCGTACCCGGGCGCCCTGTCGGGCGGACAGTCGCAGCGGGTCGCCATCGCGCGCGCACTGGCGATGGAGCCGAAGGTGATGCTCTTCGACGAACCGACGAGCGCCCTCGACCCCGAGATCGTGGGCGAGGTCCTCGCCGTGATGAAGGACCTGGCCCAGGACGGCATGACCATGGTCGTGGTCACCCACGAGATGGGCTTCGCACGAGAGGTCGCCGATCGGGTGGTGTACATGGACCACGGGCGGATCATCGAGACCGGAACGCCGGCGGAGCTCTTCGGGAATGCACAGGCTGAGCGCACCAGGGCCTTCCTCAGCAAGGTGCTCTGACGATGCTCGACGTACTCATCCGCGGTGGGCAGCTCATCGACGGCACCGGTCGAAGCCCCCGCGTCGCAGACATCGGCATCCTCGGCGACCGCGTCGCGTTGGTGGGGTCCGCAGGCCCAGCGACGGCGCGCGAGGTCGTGGATGCCACTGGCATGCTCGTCACGCCCGGATTGATCGACCCGCACAGTCACAGCGACTGGTCGATTCTCGGCAATCGTGATGCCTTGAGCACGATCCATCAGGGCGTGACGACCGAGGTCGTCGGCAACTGCGGCGTGACCCACGCCCCGATCGCCGCTCGGGACGTGGCCGCGACGCGCGCGACCCTCGCCGCGTATGGGTACGACGGGCCGGTCGAGTGGCGCGGCTTCGGGGACTACCTCGATCGGGTGCACGCGTCCGGGACCGCGCAGAACCTCATGTGGTTCGTCGGCCACACCGCACTACGCCAGATCGCCATGGCCGACGCGGACGAGGGCGCCGACTTCCAGCGCTCATTGGAACGACACCTCGCCGAAGCGCTGGACGCGGGCGCGATCGGGTTCTCCTCGGGGCTCGAGTACGGCGCAGGCCGCTTCGCCGGCACTGACGAGCTGGCCTCGCTCGCGCGGGTCATGTCGCGGCACGGTGGGATGTACGCGAGCCACATCCGGAACCGCGACGCGCACCTGCGGGACGCCGTCGACGAGTTCTTCCGGATCGTGCACGCGGGTGAGGTGAAGGCGCAGCTCTCGCACCTCAACGTGCGGCACAACACCGGCGCCGACGCGCACGCGTGGACCGACGCCGTCGAGCGGCTCCTGCGGGAACGCGAGCAGGGCGTCGACGTGCTGGCCGATATGACGCCGTACCCCGACGGGATCGGCCTGGCGACGGGCTTGCTCCCGGCATGGCTTGCCGATCGCGGCGCCGCCGAGGCATCCGAACTCCTCTCGGACCCTGAGATCCGGGACCGCGTTCGGCGCGACGGCGATCGCTACTGGCGCTTCGTGCATCGAGGCGAGTGGGGCCGCGTGCGTCTGGCGGTCAGCCCGGCGACGCCCGAGCTGGAAGGCTTGACGTTCCCGCAGATCGCGCAGGCGACGGGCAAAGACGAGTGGGAGTCGTACTTCGACGTCCTTGCCGCAGCCGGACCTGACATGGGTGCCGTGCAGTTCATCGGCGAGCTCTTCCAGGACGACCACATCGCTGAGGCCGTCGCGCACGACGACTTCCTCCTGGGCGTGGACGGGTACACCTCGCGGCGCGACGGGCCGCTCGCGGACCGGACGCGGCATCCGCTGTTCTTCCACGGGTACCTGCACTTCCTGAGCTATCACGCCATCCGCCGAAGCACCCTCCCGCTCGAGGCCGCGATCCACAAGATGACCGGGGCCGTCGCGCAGCATTTCGCCATCGCCGATCGCGGCACCCTCGTCGAGGGCAACTACGCGGATGTCGTCGTGTTCGACACGGACGCATTGCATCGCGTAGACACCTTCACCATGCCCGACGAGTACGCGACGGCCGCTCGCCACGTCTGGGTCAACGGCGCCGCGGCCGTGCACGACGGAGTCCGAACGAACGACCGTTCCGGGCGACGTCTCGATCGAAAGGGGTCCTGATTGCCGATTGCCGACAAAATGCGAAGTGCTACGCTCGCTCCCATGACCGGCTTGCCCGCGCTCTCCCGCGCCTCCCTCGCATCCCGACGCGAGACTGTGGCGGACGTGCTCCGCGATGCCATCACCTCCGGCCGCCTCCAACCCGGACAGAAGCTCACCGAGGCCGGTATCGCTGAGCAGCTGGGGACGAGCCGGGCCCCCGTTCGAGAGGCGCTGCGCCAGCTCGAACAAGAGGGTCTGGTCATCTCGTATCCCTATCGCGGCACCGAGGTGCTCGGCGTCTCGCAGGAGGAGATCGAGCACGTCCTCGTGCCGGTGCGGGTCGCCCTCGAGAAATACGCCTTCCGGAAAGCGATGCCGCGCCTCGAAGAGGCGGACTACGAGCGTCTGGAGTCGGTGATCGCCAGTATGGATGCCGCCGCGGCTGCCGGCGATACCGGCTCACTCGCGGACGAAGACATCCGCTTCCACGAGACCGTCGTCGAGCTCTCCGAGCAGCAGCACTGCCTGCAGATCTGGAAATCCATCCAGCCCCGCGTTCGGGCGTATTTTCAGCGTGACGCCGGGTACTACGCCGAACCGAGCAAGGTTGCCGTGCAGCACCGCGAGCTGATCGACGCCCTTCGCAGCGGTGACCCCGACCGCCTCGACGAAGCCGTGGTCGCGCACGTCGGCACGCACTTCAACGCCATGAAGCCGTCTGACTCGTGACGAAGTCGATCCTCGTCACCGGTGCGGCGAGCGGGATCGGTCGCGCCACCGCACTCGGGGCAGCTCAGCGCGGGTGGGCGATCGCCCTCCTCGATCGCGACGGAGCCGGCGCCGCATCCGCAGCCGATGAGGCACGCCAGGCGGGAGCCCCCCAGGCCTTGGCCGTCGAGGTGGACGTGACCAACGAGGTCGACCTGGAGCGAGCATTCACCGAAGTGACCGCCCGACTCGGCCCGCCCGAGGGAATCGTGGCGAGCGCCGGCATCGAGACGAGCGCGCATCTGATGGATGCCTCGTTGGCCGACTGGCGCCGAGTCGTCGAGGTGAACCTCACCGGGACCTTCCTCACGGTGCGCGAAGCCGCCCGCCAGCTGAAGTCCGCCGACCGTCCAGGTTCGATCGTCTGCGTCTCCTCTCCGTCGGCTTTCGTGGGGTTCGCGGGCGGCTCGAACACGGCGTACGGGGCCTCGAAGGGTGGGATCTCGGCCTTCACCCGGGCCGCTGCGCTCGATCTTGCGCCGCTCGGCGTGCGGGTCAACGCGGTCGTTCCGGGCGCGACGGACACACCGATGCTGTACTTCGGGCTCGACGGCGCCGCCCTCGAGGCGGAACGGCGTCGGCTTCGAGACGCATCGAAGACGCAGATACCGCTCGGCCGCATGGCCGACCCGAGCGAGGTCGCCGCCGCGGTGACCTGGCTGTTGAGCGACGAGTCGTCGTACGTGACCGGGAGCCATCTCGTGTGCGACGGCGGCCTGATGGCGAAGAGCGCGAACGATTTCTGACCGGACCGAACGTATGACTGCAGGCGCTCGCCTCGCCGCGCCCGCTGATCTCGCCGCGGCCGCAGAGGTGTTGACCGCTGCGTTCATGGAGTACCCGTGGACGCGTTACGTCCTTCCTGAGGATGACTATCCGGGGCGGCTGCTTGAGCTGCAGCGTCTCTACCTCACGCACGCCCTGCACTACGGGATCGTTGCCGTCAGTGCCCACGTGGCAGGCGTCATCGCACTCCTTCCACCGGACGCACCCCAGCCGGCACGGTCGGTCATCACCCGGATCGTCGCCCTTCACGGCGACCGGATCGATCGGCTCGCGAGCAACCCGCACCCGCACCTCGACTGGCGACTCGAGACGCTCGGCGTCCTGCCGGACGCACGAGGAAGCGGCATCGGCGGCGCGCTGATCCGGTTCGCGCTCGAGGAATCTGCGCGTCGGGGAGCGCGAGCGGTGCGTCTCGAGACGTCGGACGAACGAAACGTGCGGCTCTATGAGCGACACGGTTTCGGCGTCATCGAGTACGTCGATGCCGGGGGCGCGCCCCCGATCTGGACCATGAGAGCGGTCGTCCCAGCTCAGTGACGCCCTGGCGCCCGCAACCGCCGCGCACACCTCAGTCCGCGCGGGTCGTCCAGAGCATCTCAGCCATCGAGCTGGGACGCGACAGCTGAGGCCGCGCGGCGTCCACTGAGGAGGGCGCTCTCCACGTACCCGAAGAGCGGCTGCGTGTGCTCGCCGGCGAAGTGGATGCGGCCCTGCGGCAGCTGGAGGTCTCGCAAGGCCGTGAGATAGCCGGGCTGGGGGGCGCTGTAGGTGAGACCCGAGTCGGGATCCAGGCTCCACCACACCGCATGCGGTGGCTCGGAGGCGGGGACGGCGTCGGGGAACCATCTGGCGAAATCGCGCACGACGGCGGCCGGAGCGAGGGGGTCGACGCTGTATGCGGCGAGGACGCCGCCCGCGCCAGGCTGATGCGGGGCGGTTTCGTAGACGAATGCCATCGGCGCCAATCCCCCGGACGCGTGGACGGGAGCATCCCATGCCCGTCGTGCGTACGGCACGAGCAGCTTCCCGCCTCGGCCTCCCGCGATCCGCGGCACCGAGAGGGCGGGCGTGACCTCGATGCGGTCCAGAGCGATGAGCGGCACCGCCACGACGACGGCATCGACACGCCAACTCCGACCCGCCGTCGACACCACAGCGCCGTCGACCGTATGGGCGATGGAGAGGACGGGGTTCCCCAAATGGATACGGTCTGACCCGAGATCCTGTGCCATCGCCTGCGGGAGCGACGCGGTACCGTCTCGGAGCCGGAAACGTCGATCGACTCCCTCGAAGCTGCTCTCGACGACGTATGCCGCGAGTGACAGCTCGTCGGGCTGCGTCATGTAGTTCCCGCGAATGTGGCGGAAGAACCGTCGACGCGTCGCGGAGTCTGCTTCGACGGAGCACGCCCATTCCGCGACATCGCGTTCATCCAGCGTCCGCAGGAAGGGGTCGTTCCAGGGTTCGGCCGCATCCGAGACGTGCGACACGAGATCCTCGAGTGCGGCATCCAAGGTCGCGAGCGCGCCGTCGTCGGACACGAGTCGCCCGTTCTCGGCCAGGGCCTCGAAGCCGGGAACTTCGAGCAGGTCGAGCCCGTACCGTTCGGCAAGTGCGCGGGCGATCAGATCGCCCGAATTCAGCCACTCCGCTCCCGCATTCGCCCACGTGCCGTCCGCGAAGTGCACCGTGTGGATTCGCCCACCCACTCGCCTGCGCGACTCGAGCACCACCGGCTCATACCCGGCGGCACGGAGGTCCAACGCGGCCATGAGGCCCGCCGCACCCGCACCGATGATGGCAACCGTCTTCGTCATCTGTTCTTCTCTCGCGTCGCGCACTGAGCCACGCCGAGCGACTCGCCATCAGAGGCTCGTCCGAGCGTGGAGCACGGAACTCGCATCAAATTATTTTCGTGATAATGTAACAGCCTCCGTAGCCCCCGGCAATGAAGTGCGGGTCCGGGCGAACGAGATCGTTCGGTGACGGAGACCGCACCCGTACCCAGCGAACGCGAGCACACTCGCCCATCGAACGCGACGCCGACACCGCAGTCGGCGCCACACCACGGGGCGACGACACGAACCAGGAGGACAGGTCATGGTGGAGATTCTTCACATCCCGCAGGGTCTCGTGCAGGCGCACGGCGAGAAGGTGGCACGGGAGGATCCTGCCGAAGGCGCTCCCATGGAGAGCACCCTGGCCCTGTGGACGCAACGTGGCGGCACGGTGCGCTCGGGCACCTGGGAATGCACGCCCGGCTCGATCCACGTGCGGCGTGAGGGCTTCGACGAGTTCGCCGTGATCCTGGCGGGGCGCGGGGTGCTGGAGTCCGAAGACGGCGAACGATACGAGCACCGCGCCGGAGACGTCCTCGTGATCCCCGACGGCTTCCGGGGGACGTGGACCGTCATCGAACCGATCAGGAAGCTCTCGGTGGCGGCGCCCTCGAGCTGACGGGGCTGCCATCCCCGCACTTCATCCACATTCATCTCTGACAAGGAAGTCAACGAGTGGCTCTCTCAACAACGACGCGTCCGTCCCTGAAGCTGCTTCCGCGGGGTGCTGGTGGCATCGCCTTCACCGAGTTCTGGGAACGCTTCTCCTTCTACGGCCTCCAGGCAGTCCTCTTCTATTACCTGATCTTCTCGCTGGCCGATGGCGGCCTGGAGTTGGACGCCGCGGTCGCGGCAAGCCTGGTCGGCGGCTATGCGGGATTGGTGTACTTCGCACAGATCGGCGGCGGATGGCTGGGTGACCGCGTGCTCGCTCCGCAGTGGGCGGTGCTCGCGGGAGGCATCGGCATCTTCGCCGGGCATATCGTGCTCGCCGCCGTACCCGAGCTGACGGGGCTGACCATCGGTCTCGGCTTGATCGTGCTCGGTACCGGGGCGTTGAAGACGAACATCACGTCGCTCTTCGGTTTCACGCTCGATGAGCACGGCACGGCGTCGCGGGATTCGAGCTTCTCCTACTTCTATGTAGCGATCAATCTCGGCGCGGTCGTCGGGCCGTTGCTGACGGGATGGCTGCAGAGCGACGGAGGTTTCCACTGGGCGTTCGGGGCAGCGGCCGTTGGGATGGGTGCGGCGCTCGCCATCTACGTCGCGAACCTGAGGAAGCTGCCCGAGCGAGCGCGCGTCATCGCGAATCAGCTCTCCAGGAGCCAGGGGTTCGTCGCGCTCGCCGGCGGAACCACGCTGGTGGTCCTGATCGCCGCTGCCATCTGGGCACAGTGGATCACGTTCGAGAACCTCTCGCTCGTGACGTCGGGGCTCGCGGCTGCGGCTGCCGTCGCGTACTTCGTCGCGATCTTCGGTTCACGGTTGCATTCCCGCGTCGAGAAGCGCCGGGTGGCCGGCTTCCTTCCGCTGTTCATCGCGGCGTGCGTCTACTACGCGATCGCCTATCAGGCCTACACCGCGGTCTCCACGCTCATCGCCACCGAGCTCGATCTGCAGATCTTCGGCTGGGCGTTCCCCATCGGCTGGGTGCTCGCCTTCGCCGCATTCCTTCCGATCCTCGCCGGACCCGTCATCGCGGAGATCTGGAAGCGTCAGGGCGATCGGCAGGCGACGGCTCCCGTGAAGTTCGCCACCGCGCTCGCCATCGTCGGCCTCGTCTACCTGCTCCTCACGGGGACGGCACAGGTGATCGGATCCTGGCAGATCCCGCTTCTGCTGTTCATGCTGCTCATCGGCGTCGCCTTCATCTCGGATGTCTTCCTCGGCCCTGTCGCACTGTCGCTGGCCACGGAGGTCGGACCCTCGCGGGCGCCGGGTCAGCTCGTGGCGCTGAACTTCCTGTCGCTCGCGATCGGCAGTGCCTTCTCCGGCGTGCTCGGTGGCCTCTACCTCGAGCTGGGGGCCTCCCTGTACTTCGCCGCCATCGGTGGCGTCGCGTGCGCGTGCGCCGCGGCGCTGCTCGCCGGGCGACGGCCGATCGTGCATCTGCTCCGAACCGCACGGTGAGGATCGAGGGCCGACAGGTGGAGCGACGAAAGGGTGACCGATGAGGGTTGTCGTAGTGGGCGCCGGCCTCGCAGGGTTGAGCGCGGCATGGGAGTTGTACAAAGCGGGACACGAGCCGGTCATCTTGGAAGCACGCGATCGCGTGGGCGGCCGCTCGTACTCCCATCGCTTGGAGAACGGCGAGTTCGTCGAGCGCGGCGGAGAGTTCATCGAGCCGCACGATTTCGCGATCCGTCATCTCGCAGCCGAGCTCGGGATACCCCTCGTCAGCCATAACGTCCCCTTCCATCGTCGGAGCGTCGACGGACATCGGCCGTCCCTGCGCGACATCGCTCGCGAGCGACAGGCGATCGACGACGCATACCATGCGCTGCAACATACGCCGCGGGCCTCTGCAGCCGAGGTCTTCGAGGTCGCATTCGGCGCCGATTTCCGCTCCGAGCGCGCCTACAAGCAATGGGCGACCTCGCTCGCGCTCGACCTGGAGACCGTCAGCGCGCGGGTCTTGGAGGGAACCGCGCTCGCGACACTCGTGGAGGACGGCAATCGTGCACTGAGCGGCAATCAGTCGATCGCAATGGAGATCGCGCGCCGGCTGAGCCCGCACCTGCAGCTCGCGGAGCCCGTCGAAGCGGTGTCGCAGACCTCGCGAGGCGTCGAGGTGACGCTCATGAGCGGCCGCACCGTGCCGGGCGACGCGGCAATCGTTGCCGTCCCCCTCCCCTTGCTCAGAGAGATGACGTTCACGTTCCCCCTCCCCGACCGCGTTCAGACCGCGCTCGAGCATCGATCGATGGCTGTTGCGGCGAAGTACGGCGTCGCCGTAGTCGGCGAAGCCCCGGGGGATTCCGCGATGCAGCACCCCACGCAACTCTGGTGGTCCTGTCAGTCGGTGTCGACCGACGCGGAGCACCGGCGTCCGGCGCTGTCAGGATTCGCCGGCTCTGCGCACACCCTCAGGGAACTGCGCACGTCAGAAGGCGCCGCGGGATGGTCGACGGCCCTTCGGCAGCTTCGCCCCGACGTCCAGCTCGTCGGTGACGCCGTCATCACCGACTGGAGCGAGGAGATGTGGAGCCGTGGCGCGTACTCGGTCCCGAACCTCGAGTGGTCACCGAGCGATGCGACGGCATTCGATGAGCCGATCGGGCGCGTTGCGCTCGCGGGTGAGCACACGACGATGGGTTCGCTCAACGGGGCGGTCGTCTCCGGCCGACGCGCCGCGCAGCAGGTCGCGCGCGCGGTCGCGTGAGGCGGAGCATCGGCGTGCACGATCCGCCCGCCCGGTCTGGCGTGACGTACGCGGCCTGGCACCGGATTCATCGACTCCGAGTCGCCGCGGCGCGCGAGGCGGCGAGGAGCTGTTCGACCGACACGAACGGGACCCGCGGTCGGCCCTGCGCGGCTCCCGCGTCCGTCTCCCGCTCGTCGATGCGCCGCCATCCGCGACCCGTGACCGCCTCGGCGTGCTCCCGCTCGACGAGGCGCGCGAACTCGGCCGGACTCCGTGTCGGCGCGGGAAGCATGCCGGCGGCATGGTCCGCGAGCAGCGCCGCCACGGTCTCGGCGGAGTCGATCCGGTTGGTCCCGATCACACCCGAGGGACCACGCTTGATCCACCCGGTGCAGTACACGCCCGGGATCCGCTCGCCCGTCTCCGGGTCGACGACGCGGCCTGAATCGCTCGGAATCGTCCCCGTCGCCGCGTCGAATGGCAGGCCGGGCGTGGCGCGACCGTGGAAGCCGATGGCACGGAGGACCAGCGACGTCTCGATCGTCTCGACGGTTCCGTCAGGCCGCGTGAGCACGATGCCGTCGACTCGGTCGGTGCCCGTGATCCGCGTCGGCGTCAGCCGGTATCGCAGCACGACCTTCTTCGCGCTGCTCGGGGTCTTCGACGCGGCATCGGCGACGATCGCGAGGCGTCGCTGAAGGTCTGCCTCGGAACGCCGGAGGAGCGCATCGGCCTCGTCGTGGGCGGTCGTGGCGATCTCGTGAGATTCCGCGAGCAACTCGACATCCGAGAGGTGTGCCAGCTCCGTGAGCTCGGCCGTGCTGTGCGCGGCGAACGCGGGTCCGCGTCGCGCCACGACGTGCACCTCCTCGACAGCGCTTCTCTCCAGCGCCCGGATGGCGTGATCGGCCATCGAGGTGCGCTCGTAGAGCTCAGAGGGGCGGGTCAGCGCGCGGGCGATGTCGAGCGCGACATTGCCGTTGCCGATGATGACCGCGCGCCTGGTCTGAAGATCGAAGTCGCGATCGGCGTAGTCGGGGTGACCGTTGTACCAGGCGACGAACTCGCGGGCGCCGTGCGACCCCGGAAGCGCTTCGCCGGGAACTCCCAACGCCCGGTCGTCCGGGGCCCCGGTGGCGACGATCACCGCGTCATGATGTGATCGGATCTCATCCATCGAGAGATCGCGACCGATCTCGGTGTTGAACCAGCACGAGACGTTTCTGCGGTCGAAGATCCGAGCGAACACGTCGCCGATGCGTTTGGTGCGATCGTGGTCGGGTGCGACGCCGGAGCGGATGAGCCCGAACGGCACGGGAAGCCGCTCGAAGATGCTGACCTCGACGCCGCGCAGCTCACTGAGTTCCTCGGCGGCGTACATGGCCGACGGGCCCGTGCCGACGATCGCCACGCGAAGCGGGCCGCGCTCAGCGGGGCGGCGGCGCTGGATCGGCAGCGGCGAGACATCACCGAGCGGGCGTGCGGCGAAGTACTCGGCATTGATCGTCGCGAACGGCTCGGACTCCCGATCGAGCTCGGTGTCGAGGACGATGGCATCGACCGGGCATGCTTGCGCGCACGCCCCGCACTCGATGCACGTCGTGGGGTCGATGTAGAGCTGCTCGGTCGTGCCCCAGTCGTCGTCTCCTGGCCGGGGGCGGATGCACTGCACCGGGCAGACGGCGATGCAGGTCGTGTCTGCGCAGCAGCTGCGGGTGATGACCAGACTCATCGTGGTGCCTCTCCATGTTCGATGTCGACCGGGTCGGCCGGAGGCGGCACCAGCAGGACCGGATCGTCCAGCTGCACGATCCCCGGCTGCAGGACCTCCGCGTAACAGCCGAAGGGAACATTGGGCCCCCAACGACTCGGGGTGGCACCCCGCACCTCCCGGATGCGCTTCTGCATCTGCAGGGCACGGTCGCCGTCGGCCGGCCGGTGCTCGACCGCGAGGCAGCGCGGGACGCTCTCCCGCACCCGGAGACGGCACGTGCCGACCGCGATCTCGCGTCCTTCCCAGGCGTCCTCGATGAACGGCGTGCCTCCGAGGTCGAGTGTGAGATTGAGGCGGAACCGACGCGGGTCGACCGGCGTGCCGTCGCGTTCGGTACCGAGTGCCGCGAGCGAGGCCGTCGACACCACCGTGACCGGGTAGACGTCGTGTCCGCCCTCAGTGCCGGCGCACTGCACGAGCCGGAGGTCGCGTCCGGCGAGCGTGGAGAGGATCGCATCCCAGGGACCTGGGCATGGCCAGGCCTGAACCGTCCTGTCGTCGAGGCGGAACACGCCGACCGGATCGGGATGCTCGATCGGTGCAGACGCGACGACGCGGGTACCGTGCCCGATCGAGAAGGTCCCGGCTGAGCGGTCGAATGCCGTCCACCAGGACAGGAAGACGGGATCCCGTGGCACCGAGTAAAGGTAGTCATCGACGTCCACGAGGAAGAACTCACGGTTGCCGACGATGCGCGTTCGATCGACTTCGATACTGGGCACGGAGTGCAGCGCGAACCCCTTCGTGGCCGTGACGAGCAGTTCCGACACTCGGCCGACCGGCTGTCCTTCGTCCACCGACATCAGTTCGTTGTTCCAGTGATAATGTGCCGGCCCGGCGGCTTGAGCCGCGTGCAGGGGTCGTGGACAATCGTCGAATGAGCATCGCGTCGGCCCCCCGCACACCCCCTGACGGGTCGAAGCCGAACCCCCTCGTTCCTTCGCCCGATGCGCGCGAGGGGCAGCCGGAACGTCGCCGCGAACGTCTGATCGCTGCCGCGGCATCCGAGATCGCCGCGAAGGGATTCGCCGCAGTCCGCCTCCGCGACGTGGCGGCCCGCTGCGAGGTCACGACCGGAATGGTTCAGTACTACTTCGAGACGAGGGATGACCTTCTCGCAGCGGCGCTGGAATATGCCGCCACACGGCACATCCGGCAGTGGAACGACGCGCTGAGCACCGTCGACCACGGTGAACGACGGATCCGCGCTCTGTTGACCGAGATGGCCGAGGAGTTCTCCCACTCCGAGGACAATGTCGTCTGGATCGAACTGTGTGCGCTCGCCTCGCGTGACGATCGCTTCAGGACCTTGGTCTCGCGGGTCTTCGACGAGTGGCAGTCGGCGATCGAGCAGGCGATCACGACGGCCGCGAACGCGGGGGCGGTCACGGTGAGTGTTCCGATCGCGGATGCTGCCCGGATCCTGGTCGCGGCGATCGACGGATTCGAGCTGCGGCTGGCCTCGACCGCGTCGACGAAGACCGCCCCGCAGGATCAACGACACATCGCACAACTCGTGGACCTCCTGCTGATCGAACCCTGACCGCCCTGCGGTCGCGCGCTACACCGATTCGTCGAGCACCCGAAGGTCGGCGGCGCGACCTCGGCGCTGATCGACGATGAGCACGACGAGGAACACGACGAGGATGAGCGCCGAGCTGATCCAGGGCAGCGCCGTCTCCGGCGTGGCCCAGCCGAGGCTCAGGACGTACACGAGGAATGCGGCATAGCCCACTGCGCAGACGATCGTGGCGGCGAGCGAGATGAGCACTCTGCGTCGCGACCGCCACACGAGCACGGCCGCCGCGATCGCTGCGACCACGTATGGCGCAGCCCACATGTAGGCGGTGCCCTCAGCGAAGTAGATGCCGGCCTCGATCGGAGACATCCCGAAGGACAGGGCGACGATCGCGGGGAGCACCGCCGCGGCGATCCCGAGGATCACGATGGCGACGATCGGCGTCCGCGAGACGGGCGTCAGCGTGGCGACCGCGCGTGGCAGCAACCCGATCGTCGCGGCCGCGGCGAAGAGCCGGCTCCCGTACGTCAGCGTGGCGATCCCGGCGGCGAACAGTGCGAGACAGAGCATGACGTTCAGCAGGGTCCCGAGTCCTTCCAGCCCCGCGGCGGCAGCGAGGATCGAGAGCGGCGAGAAGCCTTCGGCGATGGCATCGGTATGCGCACTCAGCACCGGGATCTGCGCGACGACGATGACGAGGTAGATGCCGAGCGATCCGATCGCGACGGTGTGCAGGATGCGAGGCACGTTGCGCTGCGGCTCCGGGGTCTCGGCTGCGAGGAAGGCCAGCCCGTCGAACCCGATGAAGTTCGCGAGCACCAGCGTCACGGGTGCGACGAGCAGGGCGATGTTCCCGAACTCCGGCGACAGCGCCCCCCAGTGCACGTCCGGGGCGACGGCGAGGGCCTGCACCGTGATCCAGACGATGAAGGGGATGCACGCGGCGCCGAGCACGATGGCGACCGTCGAGGCGATGCGAAGACCCGTCAAGGCGGTCACCGTCATCAGTGCGCCGACGATCACGAAGGTGGCGGCCTGGGCACCGGGCGAGCTGAGCACATCGAGGCCGAGGTCGTAGAACACCGCCTGCGCGAAGTAGGTGACGGAGGTCGCGACGGCTGCCGACAGGGCCAGGTAGCCGATCAGGTTCGCGCTTCCGACGAAGAGCCCGGAGCGCCGACGGTTCGCTTGGACCAGGTACGTCATCAAGCCACCGGTCGCCACGAAGCGTTGCGAGAAGACTCTCACCACCTCGGTGACCGAGAGGATGAGCGGAACGGCCAGCACGATCGAGAACCAGCTCCCGCCGCCGCCGGTGAGCAGCAGGTACCCGGCGAAGATCGCCATGCTCGGCCCGATCTGCATGGAGACGAAGCCGAAGTTGATCGCCTTGGCCAGCGAGATCCGTCGGCCCTGCAGATCGGCGACGAGTCGCTCCTCGCGAGGGATGTCAGTGCGTTGCTCTGGCTCCACGTCCCGTGCCTCCCTGCGCGTTCGTCCTGTCGTGCGTCACATTATTACGGTAATAATCTCCCGTCGTCAATCATCAGCCGCAGCGCGCTTCCCACTGCGATCTGAGCGCAGCGCGCACCGGCGGTGCGCTCACCCCTTCAGGCGCGTCCCGCGGGGGTCGTAGAACGGCTCCTGCGAGATCACCGCTGGCACCTCCCTGCCTGCGCAATCGACCGTGAACTCCGCGTCATCGGGGACATCCGCATCGATGTAGCCGATGCCGCACGCGCGACCGACGGTGTACCCGTAGGCGCCGCTGGTCACCCGTCCGACCACACGCCCCCCACTCAGAATGCTCTCGTCGTGGAAGAGGTCGGCATCGGGGTCCTCGAGTGCGAGGTAGACGGCGCGACGGGTGAGCGCTTCCGGCGTTCGGCGCTTCAGCGCCTCGCGCCCGACGAAATCCGCGGTCTTCTTGGTCGAGACCGTGAATCCGAGGCCGGCCTCGAACGGGTCATCCACCGGGCCGATGTCATGGCCCAGATGCCGGTACCCTTTCTCGATCCGCAGCGAGTCCAGAGCGTGATAGCCGGCATGGCGCAATCCGAGATCCGCACCTGCCGCAACGATCGCGTCGTACACGTTGACGGCGAGGTCTGCCGGCGGGTAGAGCTCGTAGCCCAGTTCCCCGACGAAGCTCACGCGGAGGGCCCAGGCATATCCGTCGGCGATCTCCACGCGACGGGCATGGGTGTATCGCTGCGCGTCGTTGGACCAGTCCTCGGGCGAGATCCGCTCCAACAACGCTCGGCTCAGCGGGCCCATCACGGCGAGCGTCGCGTATCCGGCCGTGGCATCGAACACCGCCGCGGCTGTGCCTCGGGCGAGCCGTTGCAACATGCCGATCGTCTTCCACTGCGTGGCCGCAGGCGTGATGACCCAGAACCGTTCGGCATCGAGACGCACGACCGTGCCGTCGAGCTCGATGCCACCGCTGCCGTTGAGCATCAGGGTGTATCGCACGCGTCCGACCGCGAGGTCGACGTCGGCGGTGCAGAACCGCTGCAGCACCGCCAGGGCATCCGGCCCCGCGACTTCGACCTTCGTGAAGGAGCTCAGATCGAACAGAGCGACCCGCTCGCGCGCCGCGAGGTGTTCCTCGCCGACGGCCTCGAACCAGTTCTGTCGGCCGTAGCGATAGTCGTAGCGGGGGGTCGTCCCGGCGGGCGCGAACCAATTCGCTCGTTCCCAGCCGACCGCTTCACCGAAGCCGGCGTTCGCGGCGACGAGGCGCTCGTGAAGTGGTGTCCGGCGGATGCCCCGCGCCGTGACGGGTTGCAGATGCGGCCAATGCATCGCATAGAGGCGGCCGAGCGCCTCCTCGGTCCGTGCGTGCAGATAGCGGCGATTGCTCTGCATCTCCGAGAACCTCCTGACGTCGACCGAAGACGCGTCGAAGGTGGGCGAGCCGCGGACGATCCATTCAGCCAGGGCCTTCCCGGCGCCCGGCGCGAAGATGATGCCCTGGGAGTTGAAGCCCGCCGCGACGAACAGGTTCGCGACTTCCGCGGACTCGCCGAGGCAGAAGTTGCCGTCGGGCGTGAACGATTCGGGAGCGTTGAGGAATCGGTCGTAGGCGACCCCGTGCAGGGTGGGCACCCGCTGTTCCGCATGCTGACGCACCCCGTCGAAGTGCGGCCAATCCGCCGGGAACTCGGCGAAGCCACTCGTGTCGATCTCCTGGACCGACCTGGGGATCCCTTCGGGCTCGAATGCCCCGACGAGCAGTCGGCCGTGCTCGTGACGGACGTAGAGGTATCCGTCCATGTCCCGCAGGACCGGAAGACCGGATACCGCACCCTCCATAGGCTCGGTGCGCACGTGCACGTGCTCGGCGGCATAGAGGGGGAGGTTCACGCCACAGGATGCAGCGAGGTCACGACCCCAGAGACCCGCGGCGATGACCACACGGTCGCACGCGATCTCACGGTCCGACGTGGCGACGCCGGTGACCACGCCGTCCACGACACGGATCCCGGTGACCTCGACGCCTTCGACGATCGAGACCCCGCGCTCGTGCGCGAGCTTTGCGAACGCGAGTGCCGCGTGGCCGGGATTGAGATGTCCGTCTTCAGGAAGGTGGAGCGCACCCACGAGCCCTTCGGCGGTCGCCAGCGGCCAGAGTTCAGTGACCTCGAGCGGCGTCAGGAGCTTCGCCGCCACCCCGAGTTGCCGGGCAAGCGCTTCCATGTAGCGCAGCTCGTCCATCCGGCCGTCGGTTCGAGCCAGCATGATGGACCCGCATTGGTTGAACGACACGTCCATGCCGGATTCCGCTGCGAGCGTCGCGTACCTCGCGACGCTGTAGCGGGCGAGCTCGGCCATCGCGTGGCTGCTCCGAAGGCTGGATACGAGTCCGGCGGCGTGCCAGGATGTCCCGCTTCCGAGCACTGCGCGTTCGAGGACGACGATGTCGGACTCGCCGAGCTCCGCGAGATGGAGCGCGACGCTCGTGCCGATGATGCCACCACCGATGACGACCGTGCGGGCCCGCTCCGGGAGCGACGGCTCGGCGCCGGAGGGCCGGAAGATCGAGGCGGACAGGTTCTTGTCGACGAGACGTTCCAATTGCGGGTCCTTGCGTGAGATGAGTTCGGAGAACCAGACGTCAGCGCAGCACGATCGTGCTGCCGCCGTTGAGCAGAACGCGGCCCTGGGCATGCCACTGGACGGCACGGGCGAGCGCCAGCGCCTCGGCGTCTCGACCCGCGACGGTGAGCTGCTCGACGCTGGTGGCGTGGTCGACGCGGATGACTTGCTGCTCGATGATCGGCCCCTCGTCGAGGTCGGCGGTCACGTAGTGCGCGGTCGCACCGACCAGCTTCACGCCGCGGGCGTGCGCCTGGTGGTAGGGCTTCGCGCCCTTGAAGCTCGGCAGGAACGAGTGGTGGATGTTGATCGCACGTCCGGCGAGTCGACGGCACAGGTCGTCGGACAGCACTTGCATGTACCGGGCGAGCACGACGAGCTCGATCTCCCGGTCGTCGACGAGGTCGGCGAGTGCGGCCTCGGCGGCCGGCTTGGTGTCCGGCGTGACGGGGAGGTGCACGAACTCGACCCCGTAGCTTTCGACGAGCGGCTGGAGATCGCGGTGGTTGGAGACCACCACGGGCACGTCGATCGAGAGGTGCCCCGACCGCCACCGGAACAGGAGGTCGTTGAGGCAGTGGTCGAACTTCGACACGAGGATCGCCACGCGGGTTCTCGCGCCCGTGTCGGCCAGCGTCCACTGCATGGAGAGCGAGTCGGCGAGCGGCTCGAACTCCGCGCGAAGCTCCTGGAGCGATCGGAGCCCCTGCGGGAGCCTGACCTCCACTCGCATGAAGAACCGCCCGCTGTCCGGGTCGCCGTATTGCTGGCTCTCGGCGATGTCGCCGCCGCGAGCGAGGAAATACCCCGTGACCGCGTGCACGATCCCGGGCCGGTCGGGGCAGGTGAGCGTCAGGGTGATCCGTGCGGGGTGGGTGTCGATCGTCATGTCGTGGTCCTCTCGTGACCTCGGTCGGAACGCGCGCGGGCGTCCCGTGCATCGGCGAGGACGGCCGCCGCGGCCGCGCGGCCGGTACGCACCGCACCTTCCATGTAGCCGCACACCCATTGGTCGGATCCGCAGACGTAGAAGGGGGGTTCGTGGGTCGCGTGGAGCGGGCCGACCCGCATGACGTCACCGGGACGCCACGCGGTGATGTATCCCTGGGTCCACGGATCGAGGCCCCACCGGCGGATGAACAGGTCGGTGGGGTTCAGTGCCGCCGACCCGAACGCTCGAGCGAAGTCCTGCAGGAGTTCGCCCCGGACGTGTTCCGCGGGCGATGCCTCGAACACACCGTGTCGCTCGGGAGGCACGAGTGCGGAGAGCACGCCGTCGCGTTGCGACCAGGTGCCGCCGACCAGGCCGTGTTCGAGGTACGAGGAGCCGTTCTGCCCCTGCCCCTCCCAGAAGGAGCCGTCGTAGACCGCGACGACCTTGCTCACCTTCGCGTGACGTTGCGCCCGCAGTGACGCGAGCCGCCGGTCGGAGACGCCGTCGATGTGCAGATCGCGGAGAGGTCCGGCCGGCAGACTCGAGACCACCGCGTCGCTCTCGTAGCGCTCGCCGTCGCGAGTCGTGACGGCGCACGACGACGGACGGATCCGGATGCTCCGGACCGGGCTGTCGTAATGAATGCTCGATGCCATCCGCTCGGCGAGTCGTGCAGGCACGGTGGCCGACCCCTCTCGCACGCGCAGGCTCTCCCAGGCCACGTAGTCGTAGAACCGTGGTGTGGGCACGGTCGCCTCCTTGCGGAGGTCCGCGAGCAGCGACGTCCGCTCCGGGGATTCGGCGGCGAGCGCGAGCATCGCGAGGGAGCGTGCGCGGATGACGTTCGGCGTGGCACCTTGGGCGCGCAGCCAGTCGGCGACGGAGGTCCGGTCGAGGGCCGCCGCGTCGGGGTGGGACCACGGATCGTCCGGGTCGACGCTCGCCGCGAGCTTCCCGAACTCGTGCTCGCACCTGAGGTAGAGGTCGCGCTCGGCGACCGTGAGCCACCCGAAGTCGTCCCCGATGAATCGCTGCTCGGCGAGTACGTGGGTGTCCTCACCCGGGAGGTCGGTGAACGAGTTCTCGAGCGTCAATCCCAGCTCGTCCACGAGGGCGCGATAGGCGACGTGGTGCGGGCCGATCACCTCGCCCCCGAGTTGGACCCGTCGCCCGTCGGTGAGGGTGTGCTGTGCGACCCGCCCGCCGGGGCGGCCGCGTGCTTCGAGGACGACGACGTCGGCGCCGGCGGCGCGGAGGTCGGCCGCGGCGGCCAGCCCCGAGAGTCCAGCTCCGATGATGACGACATCACAACGCATGGGTGCTTCCTTCGTTCAGCTGAGAGAGAGTCAGGGCGTCAGCTTCTCAAGCAGCTGGGTCGCGGCGATACGGCCGGTCTTGACGGCACCTTCCATCCCGCCGACGAACGCGCCGCTCGTGTCTGCCCCGGAGATGGCGACGCGACCGACGACGCGTTGGGCGAAGGCCTCGTTCATCTCCGGGTCCCATCCGACGCCCCAGTTCGGGTACGAGCCGCGGCTCCACTCCTCGGTGCGCCAGTCGGTGATCACGATGTCGGGCGCTTCGGGGAAGGTGCATCCGGGCAGGACCGCGCTCACGCGGGCCTGCGCGACCTCGGGGCCGCCTTCGAGCACGCGGTCGATGACCGGATCGGTCCCGAAGAATGCGGTGACCGCGGACTCGCTCGCGAGCTCGTTCGACGCGCTCGCCCACGTGCACGCCGTCCACCACTCGGTCGGTTCGGCGGCGCACTCGGGCCGGCCCGGTGTCTCGAGCGCGAAGTTGGCCATCGCGCTCGCGCCCATGACCAGCGTGTCGATGGCACGGCGCATCTGCAGCGGAAGCGCGAACCCGAGCTTGAGCTCGCGGAGCAAGGGCAGCGGCAGCGCGATGATCGCGCCATCGCCGTGCACGGTGGATCCGTCGGCGAGTTCGAACGTCACGCTGTCGGCGTCCTGCGTCACGTTGACGACCGGAGACCCCAGTCGAACGGCGTCGCCGAGTCGGCGTGCCAGCTCTGTCGCCGGTCGCTGGTTTCCACCGTGGATCCGCGACGCATGCTCCACGATGCCCGGGTCGAACGCGCCATCCTCCGCATGCTCGTCGCTCCCCCATACGGACCCGAAGTACTGCGCGACGAATCCGTTCGCGCTGAGCCGATCGAGCGGCACGCTCAGCGCCGCGGTCGTATTGAGGTAGGTGGGGTGCGTTCGGTAGTCCTGTCCGACGACCGCCTCGAACGCCGCATCGAGCGACTCGTCGCCGTCGCCGTTCGCGATCCGCGCGTGCGCGCGGGCGCCCAGCGCCTCGTACAGCCAGCTCACCTCGTCGACGGTGTGGTGCTCGTCGAGCCCGACCTCCCAGCGTCCGACGGGGAAGCCGATGCCGATCATCTCGATCTCGAGCTCAGCGCAGAGACCACGAAGCGCATGGTCTTCCGATCGGATGGTGAGCGCACCGTGATCGACGATGACCCCGTTGGCGAGGGGGGTGGAGTAGGTACGGCCTCCGACTCGGTCGCGGGCATCGAAGACGACGACCTCGTGGCCGGCCTCCTTCAGACGCCAGGCGGAGTGCAGACCGGACAGACCGGCGCCGGCGATGAGGATCTTCATGTGCAGCTCTCCTTCGGAGTGAGCGGGGAGTGAGCGGGGAGCGCGGGATGGCACACGGGTTCAGGTGGCGGGATCCGATGCGCCGCCGTCGTCGGCGAGCAGGATCCCATCGGCGGTCTTCCACGACATCTGAGCCGCCGCCCCAGGCGAGACGTGGCTGGCATCGCTACCGAGCCGGACCGTGCCGGCGGTGCCGTCAGGGAGACGTACGGTCACTCGTCGCGTGGCCCCGAGGTACGTCACGTCCTCGATGGTCACGGGCAGACGCTCCCGATCTGCCGTCTCGGGTCCGCGTTCGGCGTCCAAGGTGAGATTCTCCGGCCGGATCAGCAGCGCCGCCCGCCCCGATCGCACGCCGGGTGCGCGCACTCGGTGCGACCCGACCTCAACGGTGCTCGTCGCCGGTGTCGAGGGCGTGGCGTCGCCGACGAGCACGGTCGACTCACCCAGGAACCGGCCGACGAACAGCGTCTCGGGACGCTCGTAGAGGGTCTCCGCCGCGCCCACCTGCTCGATGCGTCCTTGGTTGAAGACCGCGATGCGGTCCGACATCGACAGCGCCTCCTCCTGGTCGTGGGTCACGTAGACGAACGTGGATCCGACCTCGCGGTGGATGCGCGTGATCTCGGCCTGCAACCACTCCCGCAGCTTGCGGTCGAGCGCGCCGAGCGGCTCATCCATCAGCAGGACGCGAGGCTCGTAGACCAGTGCGCGCGCCAGCGCGACGCGCTGCTGCTGCCCGCCGGAGAGCTCAGACGGATAGCGGTCGCCATACGACGACATCCGCACCATCTCCATCGCGCCGTCGACCAGCGCACGTTGCCGCATCTTGCCGATCCGTCGACGTTTGAGCGGGTATGCGATGTTCTCGGCAACCGTCTGGTGCGGGAAGAGGGCGTAGTTCTGGAACACCATGCCGATGTCGCGCTTGTGCGGCGGAAGCTTCGCGACGGGACGGCCGTAGATGTGCAGCAGCCCCGACGTGATGCCGGTGAAGCCGGCGATCATGTTGAGGGTGGTCGTCTTCCCAGAGCCCGACGGCCCCAGGAACGTCATGAACTCGCCGGGTTCGATCACGAGATCGATGTGATCGACGACGGTGTCGGACCCATACGTCTTCGTCACGTCGCGGAGACTGATCCCCGCGTCGCCGATCTGCTCGATGGCGGTGGTGTCGAGGTCGAGCGTTCTGAGCTCGTTCTCGTGTTCGGCGGCGATTCCGGGTCCGCTCGGTGAACTCATGACGTCGCTCGCTTTCTCTTGCGCTTCCGGGTGGCGAGTTGGGCGCCGAGCATGATGACGATCGAGGTCAGCATCGTGATCACGGCGACCGCCGCCACCGTCGGGTCGTTCGTCTGCGTGACGCTGTTGAAGATCTTCACGGGCAGCGTCTGCAGCGTCGGGCTTTGGATGAACAGCGACAGGATCACCTCGTCGAACGAGGTGACGAACGCGAAGAGCGCCCCGGCGGTGACCCCGGGCACGATCAGCGGGAGCGTGACGGTGAAGAACGCGGTGACGCGATTTGCGCCCAGGCTCGCGGCGGCATGCTCCAGGCGTGGATCGATCCCCTGGAGTGAAGCGAGGACATTGGTGATGACGAGCGGCAGCGACACGACCGTGTGCGCCAGGACGAATCCCACCAGGCTTCCGAGCAACCCGAACCTGAGGAACACCGAATACAGCCCGACCGCGAGGACGATGCCCGGGACGATGAGCGGGAGCAGGAAGTACCCCTCGAGGACGCTCTTCCCGCGGAACCGCACCTTCGACAGCCCCAGCGCCGCGAGCACGCCGATGCTCGTCGCCACGATCGTGGTGAGTACCGCGACCTGCAGGGATGCGGCGAGCGAACGCAGCCACGAGGCATCCGTGAAGAAGTTCTCGTACCACTGGAGCGACCACCCCTGTGGAGGGAAATTGAACGAGGACACCGAGTTGAACGACATCGGCACGATGACGAGGGTGGGCAGGATGAGCCACGCGACGATGATGATCGCGAAGACGCCCAACGTTCGCTTCAGGGTCATGAGCGGTCCATCCCGGGGAAGAGGCTGGCGCCCTTCGAGAAGCGACTGAGCACGACGAGGATGAGGATCGTGACGAGCAGCAGGAAGATGCCGAGCGCCGTGCCGTACCCCCACATCAGGAAGGCGCTGATCTGCTGCTGGATGAGCGCCGAGATCATGATCTCTTTCGATGAGCCGAGCAGTGCGGGGATGATGTAGAAGCCCAACCCCAGGATGAACACGGTCACCGACCCCGCGAAGATGCCCGCTCGCGAGAGCGGCAGGTACACCGTGAAGAATGCGGTGATCGGCCGGGCGCCGAGATTCGCCGCCGCCGGCAGCAGCGTGCGGTCGATCTTCGCCATCGCGGAGTACAGCGGAAGGACCATGAACGGCAGTAGCACCTGCGCCATGCCGAGCGCGACCCCGAACGTGGTCCGGATGAGCGGGACGGGCCCGATACCGATCGCCTGGAGGAAGCCGTTGATGGGTCCGGTGTCCTGAAGGAGGACGAGCCAGGCGAGGGTGCGGACGAGGATGCTCGTCCAGAGCGGCAGCATGACGCACAGCTGCAGGACGTTCCGGGTCCGGTCACTGACGATGGTCATCAGGTAGGCGTACGGGTACGCGAGCAGGAGACAGACGAGCGTCACGACGAACGCCGTGCCGAAGGTGCGCGCGGTGACGATGAGGTTCGTCTCGTTCGTCAGCAGCCAGACATAGTTCTGCAGGCCCGGTTGCGGGTCGGTGAGCGAGCGGACGAGGACGTCGAAGAGCGGGACGACGAAGAACAGCAGGACCGCGGCGAACGCGGGCACCAGGAGCAGAAGTGGGCGCCAGTTGCGAGGCGCCCGCTTCTGCCCGCTGGGTTCGTCTCCGTCACTGAGCACGTTCGCCGCAGCGATGGAGCCGAGTTGGGTGGTCATGCTCGAGTGCTCAGTTTCCGGTCGTCCAGTCGGCCCATGCCGCGTTCAGCGCGTCGTAGTGCTCGATCCAGAAGTCGAGGTCTGAGGCGTGCCCGGTGTCGAGCCGGTCCGTCGTCAGCCATTCCTGCAGGAGATCGTCGACCTCCGGGTCCGCGTTGACGTTGACCGGGCTGTACGACGTCAGCTCCGTCGCGCGAGCCTGCTGCTCAGCGCCGAGGAAGACGTTGATCGCGGCGTGCGCGGCCTGCGGATCCTTCACGCCCTTCGGGATGGCGAGCGAGTCCACCAGGACGATCCAGTCCTCCCACATCGGGGCGACCGGCGCGCCCGCAGCAGCGGCGCCGTAGCCTCGTCCGGACCAGACCAGGCCCATGACCGCCTCGCCGCTCTCGAGCTGTTGCTGCGCCTGCGCACCCGTGGTCCAGGTGATGAGATCGTCACCCAGATCCTTGTAGAGGTCGAGGCCGGTGGGGATGTCCTCGGGCGTGATGTCGGCCGGGTCCTTGCCCTGGGCCAGGAACCCGAACTCGATCATCTCCTGCGAGGGGTACGTGGACTGGCCGACGGTCCGCTTGCCCGGGAACTTCTCCGTGTCGAAGAAGTCCGCGGCGCTCGTCGGTGGATTCTCACCGAAGGCGTCGGTGTTGTACGCGACGACGAGTCCGTACAGGATGTTCGGCACCATGCAGTCGTCGGTGATGGTGCCCTCGGGAACGTTGGAGACATCCAGCAGGGAGTAGTCGATCTCCTCGTAGAGCTCGCCGCAGCCCTCAGCGGTGTCGAGGTTTCCGGTGATGACGAGGTCCCACTGCGATGACCCGCTTTCGACCATCGCCTTGAGCTTTCCGGTGTCGAACGCGTCCTGGAGGAACGTGGCGCCGGACTGCGTGGCGAACGGGTCCCAGATCGCCTCGGCCTGGCCGTCTTGGAGGATGCCACCGGAGCCGGCGTAGGTGAGGGTGACTCCCGAGAGCACGCCCTCGGCGATCTCGCCCGCGACCGGCGTGCCCAGATCGCGCTCTTCCGGCGGCGTCGCGGGTTCCGTCCCCGCACAGCCGGCGAGGAGTGCGATCGTCGCTGGGATCGCGAGCACGCTCGCCAGCCGACGCGGATGATTCCTGTCTGATCTCATGGCTTCTCGCTCCGTCGTGATGGGTGTCCGGTGCGAGGCGAGTCGTCCGATACGTGAATCGGACGTGGCTTCGGCGCCGGGGTTGCCGATCATTGTTCAGCGGAAGACGGCGGGCACGGCGTGCTCGTTTGGCCCAAACGGAGTCCGAAGATTAGCCAGATGTCGAACATCGCGCCCACGCGGTCGGGCAGTCCGGGCGGGCGGGCTCAGCCCTCTGGCCAGCCGACCCGGTCGGCGGCCTCGAGCGCGATCCACAGCATCGCCGTCCCGGCCGACGTGGTCGGATCGAGGCCGCTGATCTTCGCCACTGAGCGCAACCGGTACATGAGCGTGTGCCGATGGATGTGCAGCTCCGCCGCGGCCTTAGCGGCGGACCGATCACGTCGCAGGTAGGTCCGAACGGTGTCGAGCAACGTCGCGTCGTGGGCGCGGTCGTGCGCGAGCAACGGCGACAAATAGTGCTCGGCGATGAGCCGGCACTCGTCGGGCGCGGTCGGGACGATGGCGGTGACGGCGGCGGGCGCGAAGACCCGGGGGGCGCCGGGGCGCGCCGACGCCAGGGCCATCTTCGCCTGTCGTGCAGCGTGCTGCGGCGGGTTCAGCGAGGAGATGGGTTCACTCACACCGATCTTGGCGCCCTCGCCGAGGCGCTGCCGCAGATCCGACTGCACCCGGGGATCGGACGCGCAGAACAGGATGAACGTCTCGTCCTGCCACGCCCCGAGCAGGGGTGCTCCCCACAGCGCCGGGGCGGCGGACCGGTCGACGCCGTTCGTCTCCCACTGCACGGCGGCCGCGACCATCTGGCCGGCGCGCACGTGCCCCCGTTCCTCGAGCGCGTCGGCCAGCGCTGCGTCAGATCGCACCCCGTTGATGACGTCTTCCACGACGTAGCGCGCCGCCGCTGACGCTGCCCGGTGGTCCCTGGCGTGCTGCTGAAGCTCCAGGACGACGATCGTGGAGAAACTGTGCTCGAGCGCCGGGTCGATTCGCGCGCCGTCTCGCGTCCTCAACCGGAGCTCGGCCCGGAACGGGGTCATCGGCGGCTTCAACGTCAGGATCGTCGTCGACTCGTCGAACGACGTGATCGAATCCGTCCCGGCGATTCGGAGACCTGCATCGTCGAACAGCTCGAAGTCGAGCGCGACACTTCGACAGAGACTCCGGAGCCGCTCGTCGAGCGATTCGGTGCGCGACAACGACGTCGAGTAGGTGTCGAACACCCGATGCACCGCGGCCATCCGGCGTCCCTCGCGACGCAACGTATCGTCGATGACCCGCCTGGCGAGGTCGACGAACTTCAGGTCGAAGCTCGCCGCGAGCACGGGGAAGGATGCCTCGTCCGCGATCGACACGGCTGCGGCGCCGAGCTCGTGGACGCCGGGGCGGGGAGCGACCACCAACCCGCTCACCCCCGACGTGATCACCGCACTGAGCCATTCACGCTGGTCTGCGGGCGGGGGAATGCCGGGCCCCGTCGTCAGGAGGAGGTCGCCCGGGCCGACCCAGTTCCACGGGTCTTCGAGGTCGACGACGTGCACCCACGACACGGGGCGGATTCCTCCCGCACGGCCTGCCAGGTAGGACAGGCCGAACGAACGGTCGGCGACCAGTGAGTCGACATCGAGCATGAGGCCTCCAGGTTGGCCGTTTGTCCAGCGACGCGTGGGACGTTTGTCGCATTGTCGCATGAGCCTGCGTGCTGTCCGCCCGAGAGGATGGGAGCCATGGGAGGTGTGCGATGAAGGTGACCGTGATCGGCGCAGGACTCTCCGGCCTGGCAGCGGCAGATGCGCTGACCGCCGCCGGCGTGGATGTCGTGGTCCTCGAGGCCCGCAACCGCGTCGGAGGACGGACCTGGTCGCAGCCCATCGGCGACGGCCTGATCGCCGAGCGCGGTGCGGAGTTCATCTTCGCGACCGACCACGCGCTGCGCGGCCTCGCTGCGCGGTTCGAAGTCCCGGTGATCTCTCACGGCGTTCGCTTCGCGCGCCGGAGCAACATGGGGCGCTACGTGTCGGCCGCCGAGCTCGATCACACGATGGACCGGCTGCGACGCACGCTCGAGCGTCTCGAAGCCGACGAGGCACCTGAGGTCTCGTTCGAAGCCCTCGGACGCGAAGCGCTCGGCGCGTCCTTCGAAGCTGACCCCGTCTATCTCCGCCTCGCGACCTCGCTCGCCGCGAACCCCGCGGCGGCGAGCGCCGCGAGTGTGCTCCACGAGTATCCGCCGGGGACCCATCTCGGACACGAGGGCCACCTCTTCGGCGGCAACCAGGCCTTGAGCCTCGCGATCGCGGCTCAGCTTCCGACTCGAGTCCGGTTCGACTCGCCCGTCGTCGCGATCGAACAGGATCGGCGCGGCGCCCTCACCACCGTCTCGGACGGCACCGAAGTCGCGAGCGACGCGGTGATCCTGACGGTGCCGTTGCCGATCCTCTCGACCATCGAGTTCGGCTTCGAACTTCCCGCGACCCTGACGGATGCCCTCTCACGGCGCGGGATGGGCGTCGCCGCAAAGATGAGTTTCGAACTGCCCGAGGGGCACGTCCGCGACACGGCGCAGCAGCATCCCGGCGCCACCTGGTGGACGTGGCAATCCCTCGCGCCCGACGCCGAACATCGGGCGGCGATGCTCACCGGCTTCGCCGGCGGACCCGCGACCCTCGACGGTCTCGACACCGCATCCGGCCCGGACACCTGGCTGTCCCTCCTCGATGTCAGCCCGCCCGACGGGCATGACGCGCTCCTGACCGACTGGAGAGCAGATCCGTGGACGTTGGGCGCCTACTCGTTCGCGGGCCTGCACTGGCGTGCCGATGATCTCATCGCGCTCCAGGCGCCGGTCGGCCGAATGGCCCTCGCGGGCGAACACACCGGGCTCGAGCAGACCATGAACGGGGCCGTGGTGAGCGGCACTCGCGCGGCATCGGCCGTCCTTCGACAGCTGGACCGGTGAACGCGGCTGCGCCGAATGCGCGCGCCCTCGTCGAGGCTGTGTCGCTCTCGCTTCGACAGGTGGTCACCACGCCGTCGATGGCGTGGGCGCACGAGCGCGTCTTCGGCACGGGGGCGCTCACGTTCTCCGAGACGGCGGAGGTCAGCGCGCATCGGCAGCCGGCGTGCGACTTCCTCGCGGAGAGCTTCGCGCGGCTCGATGACGTGCTCCGCCAGGGCACCGCCGACGCTCGTCTCCACCAGATCGCATTGCTCTTGCGAGCGCTCGAACCCCGCCTGCACTGGACACTCGGAGACCTGGAGTCGGAGCTCTCGGACCCGCTGACGCAGAACTACGCCGAGGCCGCCGTCGTGGGCCCGAACGCATCGGTCACCTGCGACACCGTCGAGGTCAGAATCCTCGTCATGGGCCCGCACAGCACGTATCCCGAGCATTCCCACGCACTCGAATCGCTCACGCTCGTGCTCTCGGAAGGCGAATGGCGGCGCGCACGAGGGGCGTGGTTCCGGCCCGGAACAGGCGGCGTCGCGTGGAATCCGGGAGGCATCACCCACGCCATGCGCACACACCGCGAGCCGATGCTGGCGATCCGGTGCCTCGGCCTGCCTGCGCCCTTCAGCGGGTAGACCTCGTGGTGCCAAGGCGTGTCACCGCGGTTCCGACGTCCGCGATGCCCGCCTCGAGGCGATGAGGAGGCCTATTCCGGCGAGCACTGCGACACACACGAGGGCCAGTGCGAGAGTGAGCTCGCCGCCGGTGGCGGCGAGCACGGCCGGCGACTCGCCACATGCGGTGGCGCATGCGCGCGGGGAAATGGTCACCTCGAGCGTGACAGTGCCGGGCAGTGCGTCTGGTTGCAGCGTGCCGTCGTTCATCCGAGCGCCTCGCGACGCCCGCGTTCCCGTGCCTCATCGAGACGTTCCTGGAG
The DNA here is from genome assembly GCF_030866785.1 of Agromyces protaetiae. Taxonomy (NCBI): domain Bacteria; kingdom Bacillati; phylum Actinomycetota; class Actinomycetes; order Micrococcales; family Microbacteriaceae; genus Agromyces; species Agromyces silvae. The sequence goes on from NZ_CP133018.1 coordinate 3,894,492, forward strand.
GCGCGTCTGCGATCGCCGCCGGCCTGCGATCCCGGCGACGACGAGCAGCGCGACGCCCGCCAGCACAGCGAGCTGTGGCCAGGGGATGGCCCAGACCAAGATCGTCTCCTTGACGGCGACCGCACCGTCCTCTGAGCCGGGGGCTGTCGCCGAGAGCTCCAGATCGACCGGCACCACGATCAGCGGCCATGCCGCCTGCTCGATCTCGACGGTGCGCGTCTCCCCTGGGAGGAGATCACCGCGCCGTGTTCGCTCCCCTGCATTGATCTGGTCCTCGTACGCCAGTTGAGCGTTGCCGGTGTTCGTGGCGATGTACCCGATGGTGAGTGTGCCGGGAGCCAGGGGGTTCCATGAGTGTGCGTAGCTGGTGGTCACCGCGTCGATCGCCATACCGGGACGAAGTTCGCCGGCGACACGCGTGATCACTCGGAAGCCGACCCGGCTTTCCACGCCGATGGTGCCTGACCCGCCGGCGCGCTCACTTCGGATGGATGCAGCGATGCCGGCCGCGTGGTCGCCCGGGGTGGCGTTCTCCGGCACCGTCAAGGTGTACGGGATCACGGCGACGTCCCCCGGTTCCACGCGCACGCTTCCCTGGACGTCCAACCAGGTACCTGCCGCCTCGGAGGGGTGACCGGACGGCAGCATGTTGAATCGGCCGGTGCGGGTGAAATAGCCGTCTGCTGCACTGAGCCGGAACTCGGCCGCGACGGTGCTGAGGTTCCGGACGGCGAGGTGCTCGGTGATCGTCTCTCCCGGGTCGAGTTCGTGCTCGACCCACGAGCGTCCGTCGGGCCCCGCGGCTGAGGCGGGTGTCACTGCCCACGTGATCGAGGCGGTCTGCGGCTCTTCGCTACTCAGCGGGACACCGGCTGGGAACGTCAGCGAGACGGCCGCCGCGAACGCCAGGACCAGGTTCATGTGGTTCTCCCGTTCACGGCAGCCGTCCCATCGGAGCTGGACGTCTGATTACTCGAACAGCGACAGCGTCAGCGTCGAGCTGTAGGAGCCCGGTGCGACCGTCGCCGGCGTGCGGAGGCTGAGATCGGCGGTCGCGGTCCACTGGCCGTCGGCGGCGATGGCGCCGGAGTCGGACGCGACGGCGAACAGCTCTTCGTCGACCAGGCCCACGTTGTTGGGTGCCTCGTTCGCGTCGACGACTGAGAAGACCTCGTCGCCGGCAGACACGCTGCCAGGGTCGGCATCGATCAGCCGCGGGGCCCAACCGAGGTACTCCGCACCGATCGGCGCCTCGCCGTTGGACCCGATGAAGGAGGTCGCCGTCCCGAGGACGTACCAGAAGGCGCCGTCGGGGATCTCATCGGCCTCACGGGTATCGGTCACGGTCACCGTGGGCAGAGCGCCCGTGAACTCTCGGATGAGCGCGTCCGATCCGGTCTCGGTCAGCGTGGTCGAGGTTCCGGCGATCGTGAGGGCGAGCACGCCGGGTTCGTCGATCTCGGCGATGTCGACGGTGACGTCGACGTCCGAGTCGCCGAGGTGCTCCTCGGCGGTCGCCGCCCCGGCGACCGCGACGCAGCTCAACACGAGCGCGCCGAGCGCAGCGGTACCGACGCGGATGGCGTTCATTCGGTGCTTCATAGGTCTCTCCTTCTCGGGTGATGCGGTGGCCTCTGAGGACACAGAGGCCACCGCGATGGGTCAGCTGCAGCTGCGCGCTTCGTGCCCGGCATCGATCGAGACGGTCACCGGATCGTCGTCGATCGTCGCGGTCCCGACGACCGATACCGGCCCCTCGGGCACACTGTTCAACCGCGTCGTGAAGGTGTGGAACGCACTCTTCCCCGGCGCGATGCCCGTGAACGACTTCGTTCCGTATGCGGTCTCGAACGTCAGGTCGACCGGGACGGTCTCGGTGTTCGTGACTTGGACCGTCACCACCGCCTTGCCGGCGATGCATCGCGTGCCCGTCGTGACCGTCAGGTCCAGGGTCGGCTCGACGGCCGCGAGCTTGCCCCACACCTCGAACTCGAACACGGCGGTGCCGTACCGATGTGCGGTCGACTTCTCGTCGGTGAACACCCGCACGTACCTCGCGGTGACCGGCTCGTCGAGCTGGTGCCGGTCGAGCGTCAGCGTCCCGGTTCCGGTCGATACGGGCTGCCAGACGCTGTCCTCTGCCGCGATCACGTGGTCCGGACCGAAGACGGCGCCGGACCGCCGCGTGCACACCGAGCTGTTCCTGGCCTGCTCTCCCGCGGCGGCGGCTTCCGCCTCCGTCAGCGTCTCGATCCGATACGGCGCGTTGAACATGCCGCCGAAGTTCGTGACGTTCTCGCCGAACTGGATGGCGTAGCTCGAGATCGAGTGGTCGGCGCCGAGGTCGACGTACGCCCATGAGCAGAGTGAGCCCTGCGTCGACGACGAGGTGCCGTCCGAGAACGCGCCGTCGTTCGCGCCGCCCGTGTACCACCCGGTCGTCGTCGAGCCGTCGACCATCTTGTCCCCGGCGCGGGTCGCGTTCGCAGGCTGCACGCCGCCGAACACGGTGACCGGCTTGTTCAGGGCGACGTTCTGGTCGTCACCCGGCTCGGGCGGCTGTTGCACCGTGACGGTGGCGGTGACCTTCTGCCAGGGCCAGTCGCCGATGGAACCGGTGATGGTCTGCGTCGTCGGCGCGTCCGGCGAGGTGTCCGGCGTGTGGTCCCACCTGACGTACAGCACCTTCGTCCAGTTCCGCGTCCCGTCGGTGAAGGTGCCCGTCGCCGGGACCTGGTTGGGCACCGTCGGGTTGTCGGCCGTGTAGGTGTGCGCCACATCGACAGGGGTGACGAGGTTCGGCATGACCGTGACGAGCACGGGGATGGTGAGGTCGGTGCCTTCCACGTCACCTTCGACCGTGAACTTGCCCTGTGACGGCCCATCCACGGTGGGCGCTGTCGAGACCGCGAGTTGCTCTTCGGAGATGCTCGGCCAGGAGACAGCGACCTGCTCTTTCGTGCCGTCGGAGAAACGGGCGGTCACGGTCGCGGGCATCTCGGGCTGCACGGTCCGCGCGGTCTTCACGGCGACGTGATCGAAGCCCGTGATCTGCCGATCGGCCCCCTCGCTCAGCGCCACCTCCTGGATCGCGGGTCGCGGCTCCGTCACCGGCGTGGCGGTCCTGGCGATGACGCGCGCGTCATCGACCTCGACGGATGCTCCGGGCGCACCCCAGACCCCGACACCGCCGGAGCCGTGCGTGCTGTCGACCACTTCGAGCGCGCGTTCGCCGTCGACCAGGACTGTGAACAGCGGCCCGCGTGCTTCGATCTCGACCAGCGTCCACTGCTCCGCTGCCAGCTCGACCGGGCTGGCCGTCGCGGCGAGCTCCGTCCACACGCCGTCGTCGAGGCGACCGAACGAGACCGTTCCCTCGGCGATGTCGAGGCGAGCCTGATACATGTTCGACGCGTCAGTGGCGCGGACCGCGAGACCGGCCTCGTCGCCTTCCGTCACACGCAGCCAGGTCCACGCGTCGTATCCGCCGTGGTCGGCCCATGCCGCCTCGGCCCCGCCGATCGCCGTGAAGTCGGCGTCGCCGTCGGCCGTTGCCCGGAACGTGCCGGACATGCCGGAGGTGAAGGCGTCGGTGCGCTGGAACTCCCAGTCGCCGCCGCTCGTCTCCCACTCCCACGGGAAGGTGAACGAGCTGCGCGGGTCGTCCTTCTCATGCCAGTCGAACACGAGGGGGGTCTCCGTCATCCAGCCCTCGGCGTCGGCCCAGCTGTCGAACCCGGACTCGTAGACCACGGCACCGGTGTCGAGGTCGGTGATCGCGACGTCATCGAGTTCGACGAACTGGCCGAGACGGTGGCCGGCGTCCGACTGCATCTGCGGTGCTCGCACCCCGGTGTACCCGGCGGCCCGCACGTTGTCGCCGGTTGCGGTGTAGGAGAGCACCTCCTGCCCGTCGATCGAGGCGCGGATGAGGTTGCCCTCCGCGGTCACCGAGACGGCGTACTCGCGATTCGGCTCGAGCGTCAACGACGACGGGCACGTCGCGAGCGCCGTCGCCCCGTAGTCGATCATGAGCGAGCAGGAGTAGTTCGCCGAACCCGTTCGGCCCTCTGCGGTCCGGGACGGGTCGAGTCGGAAGTGGTACCCGGACTTCTCGTCCTCGTCCGCACGGAAGACCAGCGCACCCGACGTGCCCTGCACGAGCGTGAGCTTGGCGTCGTAGCGCAGATTCTCGAGCGAGTGGTTCGTGTTGTACACGGTCGTGTCGCCGTAGAAGGGGAACACGTAGCCGACGAGCTTCAGCCGACCGTCGATGACCCGCCAGTGCTCGCTGCCGTAGAGGAGGTCTTCGTCGGATTCGGCCGTGCCGTAGTTGAAGTCGTTCGTCTCGATGTCATTCGCCGAGTGCTCGACCGACGGCACGTATCGAAGGTCACCGGTCCCTCGGCCGACCCCGTCGATGCGGAGCACGTGCACCGAGTTCGACAGCCCGGTGGCACGGAACACCGTTCCCGGGTCCGCGAGATCGACGCCCTGCGCGAACGGCACGCCATCGATGCTGATGTCGGCGCTGCGCCCGGCCAGTCCCTCAGGCAGCGACCAGGCGACGGAGGTCCCGTCGAACACGAACTCGTGTGCGAGTAGCGAGCCGGTCACCGCGTCGGCGTTCGCCTCGGTCCAGCCGGCCTCGTGGTCCGCCGTCGACAGCCTGATGTCGACGACCCCGTTGTGCTGCACGGTGAGGGTGTACTGACGGGTGTTGGGGTCCCACGCCTCGCTGTAGGTGTAGCCGTTCCGGTCGTACCCCGAGATGGTGAGCGTCGGCCGCTCGGGCACGTCGAAGCGCATGGTCGTCGTACGGAGCTCGGCGTCCTGCGGGTTCGGGACGTAGGCGTACTTCACGAAGTTCCGGTTGAACTCCATGTCGCGGCGGCCACCCGGTTTCAGCAGGTCCTCGGTGCGGTCGGTCTGATAGTTGTCGAGCAGCACCTCGATCGCGTGCTCCTCTTCCGTGACCATCGCCCAGGTGTGCGGTGTGATCTCGGGCATCTCGAGGCGGGAGAACGTTCCGCCGCCGAGCTGCATCGCGGCATCCTGGTTGAAGTTGTCCCGGTCGTTGGTGTTGTAGACGAGCCAGTTGTCGCCGGACCTCTGCACGAACGCCTCGCCCTCCGAGATCGGCGGGTATGCGGTGTCGAACAGCTCCGCACGGGCGTCGCCGTACTGCAGGGAGGCGTCGTACGTCGTCTTGGTGAGCACGTGGTCGAACTGGGCGACCAGGTCTGCTGAGGCGAGCTTCGGGATACGCGGGATGATGCCGTACTGTCCGCTCGAGCGCAGGTAGAACCACATGCTCTTCTGCACGGCGGTGAGGGCCGGCGTCCGCTCGTACATGGAGAAGAACGTGGTGCGGTTCGGGTTGCCGCTCCGTCCGGCCGGTGCCGAGTCGGCGAGTGCATGCACCGGGCCTTCGGTCTCCGAGAACACGATCTTCGTCCGCTCGATGACGTCGTCCTTGGACGGCGTCGGGTTGTTCAGGATGTAGCGGAGCGCGGGCAGGATCGACTGGTAGAAGTACGGGGAGTAGAGGCTCCCGGTCGTGGGCACGTCGAGCTGGTTCTCCAGGTGGAACACCGTGGCGCCGTTCTGCCACTGATCCAGCATCATCATCGACGAGACGGTCTCGCCGATGCTTCGTGCCCAGCGGTCACCGCAGGCGTTGTAGTTCGAGGTGTGGTCGAAGAATCCGCAGCCGTAGTAGGGGTAACCGTCGAAGTACGGGCCCCAGTTGTCGAAGACGCCGGAAAGCCAGGCACCCTGGGTCCACGAGTTCACCGTCTCGAAGTTCTCGTGGAAGTTCTTCGGATTGAAGATGAAGTTCTGCGAGTATCGCGTCACCTGATCCCAGTAGGCCTGCCCTTCGAGCCGGTTGGCGAGCTGATTCGTCTCCTCGAGAGATCCGAGCACGTGGAACCCGCCGTAGAGGTTGGAGATACGGAGCACCTCAGGCAGGTCGCCGAGCGTGTCCGCCTGCTCGGAGACGACCGTGCCCATGAAGTTGGGATAGGTGCGGTAGAGGTGCTCCAGGAACTCCCAGCGCGTCCCGTTGGTGAGGATCGTCTTGCCCTCGTCCCAGAGGATGAAGATCGGGATGTCGAGCGCGTCGGCCTCGGCGACGTTCGCCTCGAGCCACTCCGCGGACATGTCCGGGTTCTGGTCGGACAGCGCCGTGTGCCCCTGATGCAGGACGAACCCGAAGTTGTGCTTGACGTCGTCGGGCACCGATGCCCAGAGCTGGGCGAGCGACCATCCGCTGTTGTAGTTGCGGACGAACCCCTCGGTCTTCCCCATGTCATTGCCGATGTTGAGCTGGGTCAGCAGGAGCGGGTTCTCGCTGCTCACCTCGAGACGCATGGGCGCGTCGGTGGCCGGCTCGATCGCCGATGCCGGCGACGCGACGACCATCGTCTGGAAGGTCGCGGCGAGCAGAGACGCGATCGCGAAGAACGCGACCGACGCCGTCCGGCGACGAACGCGAGGGCTTCGCTGTCGCGCTCCGGCTGCGCGCGCACGACGCGCTGCTGAGGGGGAGTGAAACATCTTTGGTTCAGTCCTTCGTGTCGGCGCAGAGTGCGCACGGTCGATTTACCTGATGACTTTTACGCTATCGGACGAATTAACGGCATGTAAAGCGCAGACGTGGTTAATTAGTCCGATTAATTTGATTCATGCCGACTGAAGCATGTTTCGAGGAGCGCAGCCGACCGCTCTCAGCCCTCGAGGCCGTAGAACCTCTTGGCCGTGAGATCAGACACGGCGCGCCACTCCGCTTCGCTCGGAGCCAGGCACTGCTGCACGATCCGGAACCAGTCGTCCCTGGACGAGGAGAAACCCACGGCGGACACGGGCCAGTCACTGCCGAGCATGCTCCGGTCGGGCCCGAAGAGCTCCGTCGCGCAGCGCAGCCATGGCCCGTAGTCGGCCCCGAGACCGCGGTCGGCCTCAGCAGGCAGTCCGGAGAGCTTCACGGAGACGTTGGGCAGCGCCGCGAGCCGCTGCAGATGCAGCCGCCATTCGGTGAATGCATCGCTGTTCGGTCCGCTCCGCAACGGCGGCTTCCCGAGGTGGTCGAGCACGATGGCCAGCGCGGGATGCCGGGCAGCCAGGTCGGCCAACGCCGGCAGTTGACGCCATCGAACGCACGCGTCGAAGGTCCATCCCCGGCCGGCCACCGCCCTGAGCCCGGCGTGGAGAGCCGGTGCGGCGAGGAACTCGTCCGGTTCCTGTTGCAGGAGTCGGCGAACCCCCACAACGGACGGTATGGATGCGAGGGCGTCGAGCGCGCGCTCGGCGTCCTGATGCTCCAACGGCGCATAGGCGACGATCCCCGCCAGCCGCTCATGACCTGGATCGAGCGACTCGACCCAGGCCGCTTCGTCATACCCCTCGGCGGCGGCCGTATCCGCCTGGACGAAGACGAACCGTTCGCTGAGGTCGCTGCTCGCCGCCAGGTCGTCGGCGAGGAACCTCCTCGGCAGCGCCGGCTCCTGATCGAGCCAGTCGTACCGGAAGCGTCTCCGGTCCCACAGGTGGGTGTGGGCGTCGGTGATCACGCGGGTTGTGCCGTCGCCTGAAGCGTGCGCTCCGCCCAGTAGGTCCCGAACGGGTAGGAGTACTCAGCGATCGAGGCACTGTGCATCTCGGCAGAGTAGCCCGGCATGCTCGGCACCCGGTAGGCGCCGTTCTCGACGATGCACGGGTCGACGAAATGCTCGTGGAGGTGGTCGACGAACTCGGTGACCCGGTTCTCGAGGCTGCCGGACACCGCGACGTAGTCGAAGATCGAGAGATGCTGGACGAGCTCGCAGAGCCCGACTCCGCCGGCGTGCGGGCAGACCGGTACGTCGAACTTCTTCGCCAGGAGGTAGACGGCGAGGATCTCGTTGATGCTCGCGAGGCGGGCTGAATCGAGCTGGCAGAAGTCGATGGCTTCCGCCTGGAACATCTGCTTGAACAACACCCGGTTCATCCCGTGCTCGCCCGTGGCGACGCCGATCGGAGCGACGGCGCGCCGGATCGCTGCATGGCCCAGCACGTCATCCGGGCTCGTCGGCTCTTCGATCCAGAGCGGGTCGAACTCGGCGAGCGCCTTGACCCATTCGATGGCCTGCGGTACATCCCACACCTGGTTGGCATCGATCATGAGCTTGGCATCCGGGCCGATCTCCTCACGGGCGATGCGGCAGCGACGGATGTCCTCGTCGAGGTTCGCGCCGACCTTGAGCTTGACGTGCCGGTAGCCCTCGTCGACCGCCTCGCGCAGGAGGCGGCGGAGCTTGTCATCGGAGTATCCGAGCCATCCGGCGCTCGTGGTGTAGCACGGGTAGCCCGTCTGCTCGAGCTCCGCGATGCGGGCCGCGCGCGTGGGCATCTGCTCGCGCAGGAGCGCGACCGCCTCGTCACGGGTGAGTGCGTCACTGAGGTACTGCAGATCCGCCACATCGACGAGTTCTTCAGGCGACATGTCGGCGAGCAGACGCCAGAGCGGCTTCCCGGCGCGCCGGGCGGCCATGTCCCAGAGTGCGTTCATGACGGCGGCCATCGCGAGATGCTCGACGCCCTTCTCCGGGCCGAGCCACCGCAGCTGGGAATCGGTCTTCAGATCTCGGTACGTCGCTCCGAGGTCGTCGAGCACGTCGTCGGCGTCTCGGCCGATGAGGGGCTGGGCGCGCTGCTCCGACGCGAGCACGCAGATGTCATTGCCGCGCCCGATGGTGAAGGTGAAGCCGTAGCCATTGAGGGCTGGGTCGTCCGTGCGCAGGACGACGTACGCCGCCGAGTAGTCGCCGTCCTTGTTCATCGCGTCCGAACCGTCGGCGGTGAGCGAGGTGGGGAAGCGGACGTCGTGAACTTCGACGGCGGTGATCGTGGTCATGGAGAGTGGTTCCTTCCGTCGATGGGGTTCAGTCTTTGGTGCTGCCGCTGGTCAGCCCGTTCACGATGAACCGGAGACCGAAGAGCACGAAAAGTACGGCGGGGATGGCGAGGAGGACGAGGCTGGCGTTGTACCGTCCGAAGTCCTCGGGGCTGCGTCCCAGAACGTTTGAGAACGAGGCCACGGCTTGCGCGGCGCTGGTGAGATCAGGGTTGGTGAACAGCATCGACGGCCAGAGGAAGTCCTGCAGCGACCAGATGAAGCAGAGCACGATCAGGTTGACGACCACAGGTCGCGCGAGCGGCAGGAACACGTGCCAGAACGCGCGGAAATGTCCGGCGCCGTCGAGCATCGCCGCCTCCATCAGCGCATCGTCGATGTGCCGCCCGTAGTTGCGCATGAGCAGCACACCGAACGGGATCGTCAGTGCCGCTTCGGGCAGCGCGACACCGAGGTGGGTGTTGAAGAGGTTCAGCTCACCCGTGATGTGGAAGACGGGGACGATGAGCGCTGTTCCGGGGACCGCGAGGAACAGGATGATGCCGACGAACGAGATCTCGCGGCCGCGGAACTTGAGCTTGGAGAGCGCGTACCCGGCGGTGGTGGAGATGACCACCACGATCGCCGCGTGGAACGCGCCGATGATGAACGAGTTGACGTAGGTCGTGAGGATCGAGACCCCGCCGACCGGTTGGGTGAACAGGCTGGTGTAGTTGTCGATCCCGAATCCTTGGAGCGACTTCGCGACCATGGAGTAGAGCGGGAAGGCGAACGCCAGCGCCATGATGATCAGCAGGGCGTAGATGGCGATGCGGTCCGACCCGCGGGTGATGACCATCTTCATGGGGTTGTCGTCGGTCGGGCCCCGGCGCTTCCGCCGCGTGCGAGTCGGCTCGTCGGCGACGGTGATCGTCCGCGTCGAGTCGTCTTGGAGCGGCGGGAACATGTCGGTGGTGGTCATCGGTCCGCCTTCCGGGTGCGGGTGAAGTACATCTGCAGCAGTGAGATCACCAGCGCGATGAGCAGGACGACGATCGAGGCGGCCGCGGCGTATCCGACGGTCTTCCCGGTGGAGTTCACGTAGCCGTAGAGGTAGGTGCCGACGATCTCGGTGGTCGTGCCGGGGCCGCCCTGCGTGCTGAAGAGCACCACTTCGAGGGCTCGGAACGAGCCGAGCAGCAGCGCGAGGATGACCGTGATGTGGGTGCCCCGCATCATCGGGTAGATGATCGAGCGCATGATCCGCCACGTGCCGGCGCCGTCCAGCAGGGCGGCTTCCAGGGAGGAAGTCGGAAGCGCGGAGAGGTCCGCCGTGTAGTACATGATCGGCAGCCCGATCAGATAGCAGAAGATCACTGCGACCGCCGCATAGGCCCAGCCCGGCGTGGTCAGCCATGACTGAGCGAGGTCACCGAGCCCGATCGCTCGGAGCGTCTCGTTCAACACACCGAAGCGTTCCTGGAGCATGCTGCCGAAGACCGTCGCGACGAGCGAGACCGGCATGAGCGCGGGCAGCAGGAAGATGAGGTAGAACACCTTGCGACCGCGGACACCCGTCGAGAGCGAGACCGCGATGAAGAAGGCGATGGTGAGAGCTGCGACGACCGAGATCGCGGCGAACACCAGGTTGTTGAGGATCGCCTGCCCGAAGACCGGATCGGCGAAGAGTTGGGCGAAGTTCTCGAACCCGATCTCGATCGGCCGCAGCAGCGAGATGCCCACGCGCTGCGTGCTGGTCTGCCCGAGGAAGAAGATGCTGTAGACGAAGTAGACCGCGTAGATGACCAGGAGTGGCGCGAGGAAGATCACCGCGATCCATCCGTCGCCGCGCTTCTTCTTGCGTCGCTTCGGCGGTGCGGTTCCCGGCTCGGTGGTGGTGCTCACGGTCGTGCTCCAGATCTGAGGGACGGTCCGGGCCGCCGACGGGGTGCATCGGCGGCCCGGAAGGAAGGTCAGGGCCTAGAAGTTGCCCTTCTCCAGTTCGGCTTGGTCTGCGTCAGCCGCTTCCTGCGCGGTGATGGCACCGAGCACGGCCTGCTTGACGTTCGAGCCGACGAAGTCGGAGAACGCGCCCATGTTGTTCCGGTCGCCGTGCGGGTTGTTGATGAGCTCGAGCAGCGTCTCGTAGCTCTGCTGCTGGAGTTCGGTGGTCAGCACGCCGTCGGGAAGCGTGTAGCCGTCGACAGCCGGCACGCCCTTGAGCGCGCTCGCCCACTCGTCGACGCCGTCGCCCGCCGAGATGAACTCGGCGAACTTCGCGGCAGCCTCCGTCTTCGTCGACTCCGCCGGGATGCCGACGAGCACGTCGAGGAACGCCCGGAGCGATGCCTGCTCTGCGGTCTCCGCGGGCATCGGGATGACCCCGTAGTTGCCGTTGAGGATGCGGCCGACCTCCCACGATCCGTTGAATGCGACCGCAGACTTGCCCTCTTCGAACGTGGTCATGGCCGTGCCGTAGTCCATGTCGAGGGTGGCCTTGTCGAAGGTGCCGTCGTCGAACAGCGCCTTGTACTGCTCGAGGCCTTCGACGTAGGAGTCGGTGTTCCACGCGGCGTCGTCGTAGCGGACGGCGTTGAAGAACTCGGGGTCGGACTGGCCGACGATCGTCAGGGCCGCTTCGTCCTGGAACCAGTCGTCGCCGGGCATCGTCACGGGCAGGATCTCGCCGCCCTGTTGCGCGAGCGCGTCGCTGAGCGCCTTGAACTCGGCCCAGGTCACGGGCGGGGCGATGCCCAGCTCGTCGAGGATGTCGGCGTTGTAGATGCCGACCGCGGAGCCGGTCGAGTAGAGGGGTACGGCCATGAGCTCACCGTCGGTGAAGAGGCGCTCAGTCTGCTCGACGGTCGCCGGCTGGAACTGCTCGATGAGCGCTTCGCCGCCCTCCCACTCCGCCACGGGGAGCAGGTAGTCCTCGATCTCGGACGCCCAGGCGCTCGGCTGGACGCCGAGGACGTCGATCTCCTCACCCGCGCCGAGGGACTGCGCGACCTTGGTCTTGTAGTCGGCCTGCGGGATCTCCGTGTAATTGACGGTGATGTCGGGGTTCGCGGCTTCGAACGCTTCGATCATCGGTGTGACGATCGCCTCGCCGGGGGCGCCGTCCCAGCTCCAGTAGTTGATCGTGGTCGTGCCGTCGGCTTCGCCGGCATCGCCGGAGCAGCCGGTGAGGGTGAGTGCGAGAACGCCTGCAGAGGCGGCCAGCATCATCGCCGGTCGGGTGCGGTTCATTGGTCCTCCATTGTGACCTGATGACTGGTGGTGGGGGTCGGCCCATACACGCGTCCGCTCGAACGCCGTTGGCCGATCTGCTGTGTTTTCATCGGATACATTAGCGCAGTTATCACTCGTAATCCACGAATACCCTTCGATTTACCCAAATTCATCTGATTTATCGAGAGTCAGCAAGACAGGCTCGCCGATGTCGATCAGGTCCACCTCGTGGGCCCCGCCGTTCACGACGACCACGTGACGGCCGAGCGCTCCGGCATGTCTCGCTCGCACGGCCACCGACGTGGCGCGGGGTCCGGCGCCTGACTCCTGCACCCACTCGAGATCGACCTCGATGCCGGGTCGGGCGACCAGCCCGGTGATCCGGCCGTCGCCGACCGTGCTCGGGACCGCCGGAAGCAATTCGATCCTGCCGCGGTGCGACTGCACGAAGAACTCGGCGACCGCGGCGACGAATCCGAGGTTCCCGTCGATCTGGAACGGTGGATGTGCGGCGAGCAGGCTGGGATAGAGTCCGCCCACCCAATCTCCCCGTTCACCCGCACCGATGTCTCGGAACACCAGCGCCAACAGACGATCGAGATGTGCAGGCTGACGCAGGCGTGCCCGCAATGCGAGCTTCCACGCGAGGGACCAGCCGGTCGCATCGTCGCCCCGTGCTTCGAGGAACCGTGACGCGGCCTGTGCTTCGGCCTCGGAGACCGGGCCGTCGTCCGGGTACACGAAGAGGAGCGGAGACAGGTGCCGATGGTGCGGGTCGACGTACTCCACGTCATCCGCCCACTCGACGATCGCGCCTGCGGCGTCGATGACGACCGGCACCAGTTCCCGCGCCGCCTCACGGGCGCGCGACACGACGGGATCGTCCGTCACTCCGCACGATTCAGCGAGCTGCTCGAGCAGTGCGAAGTGGCCGACGATGAGGCTGAGGTCGAGCGTGGACGAGTTGCCGACCGCTGCGATCTGACCGTCCGCGGTCGTGAACTCGTTCTCCGGCGAGGTCGACGGGTTCGTGCCGAGCCGCCCGTCCGGCATGCGTACGAGCCAGGCCAGCGCGAACTCGGCGGCACCCCGAGCGATCGCGTACATCCGCTCGAGCTCGTCGGGCCCCGGTCGCCCGAACCGCAACCGATCCTGGAACTGACGACAGAGCCAGAGCCCACCCATCGGCCAGAAGGCCCACTTCGGATCATGTTCGCCGTTCCCGACGGGTTGCGTGTAGGCCCAGGCATCGGTGTTGTGATGTGCGACCCAGCCCGGCGCGTCGTACAGCCGCGCCGCGGTCGCGCGCCCATGCTCGGCGATGGCTTCGATGAGGTCCAGCAGCGGCGCCGTGGTCTCCGCGAGATTGGCGACCTCCGCCGGCCAGTAGTTCATCTGGACGTTGATGTTCGTCGTGTAGTTCGAGCTCCACGGCGGCCGCATCTGGTCATTCCAGAGGCCTTGGAGGTTCGCTGGGAGCCCGCCCGGCCGGGATGAGCTGATCAGCAGGTACCTCCCGAAGTTGAACAGCAACGCGATCAAGCCGGGGTCGGAGCTCACATCCACGGGGTCGCTGGCATTCACGGCGCGAAGTCGCTCCGCCGTGCTGACGCGCGTCGGGCCGGACCCGAGCTGCAGTTCGGCTCGGCGGTAGAGCGCGGCGTGGTCGGCGAGCTGCTGGCGGCGTACGGCAGCGAGGCCCGCCGCACGTGCGCTCAGGATCCGCTCGGTGGCTCGTTCGTAGGCCGTCGTCGCGTCGCCCTCCGGTGCCTGCCCGGGGCCGACGAACGTGGTTTCGGTCGTCGCGAAGACGGCCAGGCGGCGCGCCGCGGTCACGTGCGTCGTGCCATCCGACTCGCGCACGACGCCATCGGTATCGATCGACACCTGAATCGCGCCCTCGAGCGAGAGCTCACCCTCGACGTACGTGACCGGATCGTCACTCAGGTCATGCGGCGGGGTCACATCCGTCGGCAGGCGGAGCAGCACACCGAAGGCATGTGTGTCCGTGCGTCGACCGAGCTCCCGGAGCGGAGTGGTGAGTTCGAACGCCACGTCGACCGCGCTGTCGGCCTCGATCTCGTGGACGAGGACCCCGTGCGGTCGGCTCACCCACGTGCGGTGCTCGACGTGGACCCCATCGACGGTCGAGGTCGTCGAATGTGTCGCCGTTCTGAGGTCCAGCGATCGCCGGTACGAGCCGTCGGCGGGCGCTCCTGACGGCGGCGCACTCACGCGGATCACCAGGTCCGCGAAGGGCAGGAACGACTGGGTGTGGCGGTGCTGCAGTCGACGTACGGCCTCGCCCGCGTCGGCGAAACGGCCCGCATCGACCGCCGCCCGGGCCTCGGCGATGGCCGACGAGGCATCTTCGGCGCTCACCACAGGCGGCATGGATTCGCTTCTCGGGCTGCCCGACCAGGCGGTCCCGTCGTTGATCTGCAGCCGCATCGCGCGTGCATCGCCGAAACACATCGCCCCGATGCGCCCGTTCCCCACCGGCAGCGCTTCGGTCCAGACGCGCGCCGGCGTGTCGAACTGGAGGACGTGCTCGGTCATGCCGCGACCTTCGGGATCAGGTTCTCGCCCTCGAGCTCCACCCACAGCGCGTCGGGGATCGCCGTGCGTGCGTACTCCAAGGTCGGACCGACATGGCGCGGCCTTCCCATACCGACGGTGACGTTGACGATCGCCGGGTGCCGAAGCGGGAATTGCAGTGCGGCATGTGGAAGATCGACGTCGAACGTTCGGCAGATCTCCGCGATGCGAATGGCGCGATCGAGGACGGCCGGCGGCACATCACCGTACTCATAGCGCAGCGACGCATCCGGCACCGGCTTCGCGAGGACACCCGAGTTGTACACGCCCACTGCGATCACGTCGACGGCATGCGCGAGCGCGGCCGGCAGCACGCCCGCAGCAGCGGGCTGCTCGAGCAGCGTGTAGCGCCCGGCAACCATCGCCACATCGATCAGATCGGTCTCGATGAGCCGTCGAAGCGCGCCGACGTCTTTGGAACCCACACCGATGGCGGTCACCTGCCCCTGGTCGCGGAGTTCGACGAGTGCGGGCACCGCTTCCGCGATCGCCTGGTCGAGATGCCCTTCGGGATCGTGCAGCAGCACGAGGTCGACCCGGTCCGTACCGATCCGCTCGAGGGACTGTTCGAGGGAGCGGCGGACCCCCGCAGCACTGAAGTCCCATCGGCGTCGCAGTGTCGCCTCGACCGCAAACCCCTCGTCGTCGAGGGTCCCGATTCCTCCCGGGTTCGGCTCGAGCACCCTGCCGACCTTGGTAGAGATCACATAGTCCTCGCGCGGCCTTCCCGCGAGCGCACGACCAAGTCGGCGCTCCGAGAGCCCCAGGCCGTAGTGTGGGGCGGTGTCGAAATACCTGACACCTCCATCCCACATCCGGCCGACGACCTCGCTCGCCGCGTCGTCATCGACCGGGCGGTAGAGGTTGCCGAGTGCGGAGGCACCGTATCCGAGCGTGCCGAGCGTGAGCCGCATGGCATCACCGTCCTTCGTGGGCGAGGGATTGATCTGATCTATTATGAACTGCTGAGCATGAACCGCGGATCACGCTCAGGTTCCCGGCGGCATCGCAGCCGGCCGAGACAGAAAGGGAGCCGACTGGTATGACAACCATGGTCAACGATCTCAGCCAGGACGAGAACGGTCAGATGTCGCAGACCGACGTGGTCGTCTATGGGATCAAGCGGATGATCCTCGATGGCGAACTCGCTCCGGGAGACAAGCTTCCGATCGAGAAGGACCTCGCACCCAAGCTCGGCGTGTCGCGCGGATCCCTTCGCGAGGGCGTGCGCGCCCTGTCGATCATGGGGGTGCTCGAGACCCGCCAGGGCGCCGGGATGTTCGTGACCTCACTGGACGCGTCCCTGCTGCTCGCCCCGATGGGCTTCGTGGTCGACCTGCAAGAGCACTCGGGCGTTCATCACGTCCACTCGGTCCGACGGACGCTCGAGACGGACGCGGCCGCACGCGCAGCACTCCGGGTCACCGACGACGACCTCGCCGTGGCATCCGAGATCCTCGACCGTGCGGAGCGCGCAATCGAGGAGCGCGACCATGAGGCCGTCATCGAAGCGGACATGCAGTTCCACCGAGTGATCGCCGAGGCCGCGGGCAATCCGGTGCTCGCCGCCCTCATCGAGGCACTGTCGAGCCGCACCTTGCGCGGCCGCATGTGGCGGTCGATCCGCGACGAACACGCGGACGCCGCCACGGCGAAGGAGCACCGCGCGATCTTGCGCGCCCTGTCCGAGCACGACCCGCAGGCCGCACAGATCCGGATGTCGAATCACCTGCTCGAGGTGGAGGAGTTCCTGCAGGAACGCCCCCCGGTGGATGCCGATCTCTCGGATTCATCTGATCAAAGCTGAACTGTCTCCCACTCAAGCCGATAGAGTGACTCATCAACCCCTGATTCATCAGCTCTATCGTGTCGCTCGAGGGAGACATCGTGCTTGCCGCCACCTACGCCGGACATCAGACCATCCAGCTCACGCCGGTCACTCCGGAACCACCCACGACCGGTCAGGTTCAGGTGCGCGTCGCCTACGTCGGGCTGTGCGGGACCGATCTGCACATCTTCCACGGCAATATGGACGGCCGCGTCGAACGGCCTCTGATCTTCGGACACGAGATGTCCGGGACCATCGAGGCCGTCGGAGCGGGCGTCGACGATTGGGCGGTCGGCGACCACGTGACCGTGATGCCGTTGGCCTGGGATGGCACGTGCCCGGCCTGCCGAGCAGGCCACACGCATATCTGCCAGCACCTGGACTTCATCGGCATCGACTCACCCGGTGCACTCCAGCCGCTATGGAACGTTCCGGCCACCACACTGGTCCGACTGCCCGAGACGCTCGCCCTGGACCACGCGGCACTGGTCGAGCCGGTCGCGGTTGCGGTGCACGACGTCCGGCGGGCCGGCGTCTCACGTGGCGACCGGGCCGTCGTCATCGGCGGTGGACCGATCGGCGTGCTCATCGCGTCGGTCGCGCGTGCGACGGGCGCCGACGTGCTCGTGATCGAGCCGGACGCCGGTCGGCGCGGGCGCATCGAGGCCCTGGGATTCGCCACGACCGACCCCATCGCCGGCGATCAGGTCGCCGTCGTCGAAGCGTGGACCGGCGGAGCGGGCGCCGATGTGGTGTTCGAGGTGTCCGGAGCCGCGGCCGCGGTGCTCGGCGCCACGTCGCTCGCCAAGGTGCGCGGCACTCTCGTCGTCGTGGCGATCCATCCGACGCCTCGAGAGATCGACCTGCAGCGTGTGTTCTGGCGCGAGCTCAGCATTCTCGGCGCGCGCGTGTACGAACGCACCGACTTCGATGAGGCCGTGCGGCTGCTTGCGTCGGGCGAGATTCCGGTCGACGCGATGATCACCGACGTCGTGCCGCTCGACGGTGTCGCCGACGCCTTCGCGGAACTCGAGGCCGGGCGCGCCATGAAGGTGCTCGTGAACGTGCAGAGCGGAGCCGCGCGATGAGCCGGCCCGCCGACCTCGGCATGTTCGATCTCACCGGCAAGACCGCGGTGGTCACCGGTGCCAGTCGCGGAATCGGCGCAGGCATCGCCGAAGCCCTCGCCACAGCCGGCGCCGACATCATCGGCGTCAGCGCCAACATCGCGGCCAGCACCATCGGCGAGACGGTTCGCGCGCGCGGACGCCGCTTCCAGGGGATCCAGGCCGACTTCGGGGACCGCGGTCAGGTCTTGGAGGTCGGCGCCGCGATCGCCGATCTCTCGCCCGACATCCTGGTCAACAACGCCGGAACCATCGAGCGGGCACCGGCGGCGGAGCATCCGCTCGACGCGTGGGACCGGGTGCTCGCCGTGAACCTCTCGAGCCAGTTCGCACTCACGCAGCTGATCGCCGGACCGATGCTCGAGCGCGGGGCCGGCAAGGTGATCTTCACCGCGAGCCTGCTGAGCTTCCAGGGCGGCATCAACGTCCCTGGCTACACCGCGGCGAAGTCCGGCGTCGCCGGCCTGACGAAGGCACTGTCCAACGAGTGGGCGCCGCGCGGGGTGAACGTCAACGCGATCGCGCCCGGGTACATCGCGACGGACAACACCCGCGCACTTCGCGAGGACGCCGATCGGTCCGAGGCGATCCTGGCGCGGATCCCGGCCGGGCGCTGGGGGCGCGCGGACGACCTGGCGGGCGCTGCGGTGTTCCTCGCGTCCACGGCGTCCGACTATGTGGATGGAGCGATCCTCCCGGTCGACGGCGGATGGCTCGGCCGATGACCGCCCCGATGTGGCCCGGCGACTCGAAGCACTGATCGACGATCTCGGTCGCGCTGGATCCCTCGGGGTTCCACACCTCCAGCTTCGATCTGTCGAGCCACCCGGGCTGGGACGGTCGGCTGTATCAGCTGCGGTTCGACGCCACGCAAGGGGCGACCGCGGGCGAGGTCGACCTGGAGTCCTCAGGCTCATCCCCGCTTCCTGATCGATGGATGCTCCGTGCCTGACGGTCAGGGTGTGACGAGCACCTTGAGGGCCTCGCGGGCGTCCATCGCGGCGTAGCCGGCCGGCACATCGTCGATCGTGACGGTGCGGTCGAACACCTTGCCGGGGTCGATCTCGCCGTTCAGCACCTGCTGGATGGCGGGCTCGAGATACGCGCGCACGGGAGCCGGACCACCGGTGAGGGTGATGTTCCTGCCGAACAACGACGCGAAGCCGACCGGCGCGTCGGCGTACTGCGGCACGCCGACGCGTGAGATCACTCCCCCGGGGCGGACGACCCCGTAGGACTGCTCGTAGGCGGGCATGTGCCCGACGGCTTCGAGCACGACGTGCGTGCCCTCGCCGCCCGTGAGCTCGAGCACCCTGGCGATGCCCTCCTCGCCGCGTTCGGCGACGACGGAGGTCGCACCCCATTCGACCCCGAGGTCGGTGCGGGACGTGTGCCGGCCCATGAGGATGATCTGCTCGGCGCCGAGCCGCTTGGCGGCGAGTACCGCCGAGAGCCCGACGGCGCCGTCGCCGATCACCGTGACGGTCTTGCCCGGTTCGACGCGGCCCATGTGTGCCGCATGGTAGCCGGTGAGGTAGACGTCCGAGAGCGTGAGCAGGCTCGGCAGGAGCTCGGTGTCGCGCTCGGTCACGCCGGGCACGGCGACGAGGGTGCCGTCGGCTTGCGGCACGCGGGCAAGCTGGGCTTGCAGGCCGCTGACGCCCGGACCGAAGAACCCGCCGTGCTTGCACGCGGTGTGGAAGCCGTCGCGGCAGAACGAGCATGTGTTATCGCTGAATGCGAAGGGCACGACCACGAGGTCGCCCCGCTTCACGGTGCGCACGTCGGCCCCGGTGTCTTCGACCACGCCGACGAGCTCGTGACCCATCGCGGCGTGCCGGCCGGCCGGGAGCGAGTGGTACGGGTGCAGGTCGGAGCCGCAGATGCACGACACGACCGTGCGCACGATCGCGTCGGTGGGCTCGATGATGACGGGATCGGGTGCGGTCTCGACGCGGACGTCGCCTGCGCCGTGCATGAACGTTGCCTTCATGTCATCGAGGCTACGTCGCCCGCGCGTCGGACCGCGCGTCAGCCCGCGCCGTCAGCCCGCGCCGTCGGCCAGGGTCCGCGCCTCGGCGGCCTGGATGTCGGCGGCGCGCTGCTGATACTCCGCGATCACGGCCAGCTGCTCGGTCGAGTAGTCGGCCTGCAGTTCGCCGAGCCGGGTCATCATGCCCGTGAAGAGATCGCCGATCCGTGCCACACCCTCCTCGGTGGCGACGATCGCCACCTTGCGCCCGTCGGTGGGGTGCGCTTCGCGCGTGACGAAGCCCTTCGTCTCCAGGCGGTCGAGCAGGTCGCTGATGGAGTTCTTGGCGAGGCCGGTCTCCTCGGCGAGCTCGCTCACGGTGGGGTGCCCGAGACGGCGGACGAGCTCGAGCACCTTCTCTTCGCTCGGGCCGAGGCCGACGCGCTTCGCGAGATTGGCGTGGAACAGGATCATCGCCGTGCTCTGGCGCCGGCCGGCGTCGGCCAACGCCTCGAGCACCTCGGCTCGCGCTGCGTCGCCCTTCGTGGTCCGGCTCACCCCACCATGCTCCCATCTGCCGTGCACCGCGCTCGACCATGCTACATTTAGTTCGTTCGCACGATCGATCTATTTGGAGGCGCAGGGTGTCACACGGCAAGGTACTCATCGTCGGCGGCGGCATCGGGGGCTCGACCCTCGCCTACGCCCTGACCCGGCTCGGCATGCGCCCGATCGTCGCCGAGGCGCGATCCGCGCTCGAAGACACGGGCGGCGCATTCCTCACCCTCGCGCCGAACGGCGTGAACGCGCTCGGCGATCTCGGGCTCGGCGACGTGCCGGCCGCAGCCGGGGGCTTTCCGGTTTCCGGCCTGGATTTCTTCAACGCCCGGGGGCGGCGGATCGCGGAGGTCCCCGGCGAACACGACGAGCAGGAGTACGGTGCCCGGGGCGTCGTGTTGCGTCGCGCCCGCCTGCACGACACGCTCGCCGAGCGAGCCAGAGCCGCCGGCGCCGAGTACATCCACGAGGCCAAGCTGATCGACCTGCGGCCGTCGGCGCTCGGACGGCGAGCCGTGTTCGCCGACGGTCGCACCATCGATGCGGACGTGGTGATCGGCGCGGACGGCATCTGGTCGACGGTGCGCCGGCTGACCTGGCCGGATGCCCCGAGCCCTCGATACACGGGCATCGTCGACTGCGGCGGCTGGGCCCAGGTCGACCTCCCCGACACCGCGCGCCAGCAGATGTTCTTCGGCCGCCGCGCATTCTTCGGCTACGTCGTCAAGGGCGGCACCGCGTACTGGTTCACCAATGTCGCCCGCGCCGACGAGCCCGCCCGCGACGAGCTCGACCACCTCGATCGGAACGCATGGATGACCCGCATCCGCGCCCTGCACGCCGACGATCCGGCGCCCGTGCGCACCGTCCTCGACACGGCCGACGCCGCACTCGGCGCCTGGGCGGTCTATGACATGCCCGCCCTCGACAGCTGGCACACCGACCACGTGTGCCTCGTCGGGGACGCTGCGCACGCGGTGAGTCCGTCGAGCGGCCAGGGCGCGAGCCTCGCGATCGAGGACGCGGTCGTGCTCGCCGACCACCTCCGAGACGCCCCCGACGCCACGACCGCGTTCCGCGCCTACTCCCGGGACCGCAAGGATCGCGCGGAGCGCATCGTGCGGTTCGGCCGGCAGATCGGCGCCCGCAAAGCGTCTTCGGCGGCCGGGAGCATCTTCCGGGACGCGACGCTCGGACTCTTCCTCCGGATGGGCGCCCGCGCGACGAAGGACCAGTACGCCTACCGCGCACCGCGCCGCGCGGGCCGGATCGACCGCATGGATCACGCGTGACGCCGCGCCGCGGCGAGCTCACCCGACGCGGATTCCTCGCCGGTGCGACCGGAGCGGCGGCGGTGCTGGCCCTCGCGGGGTGCGGGCCGTTCGGGTTCCGCGCACCGGTGAACACCGTCGGTCGCGTCGACTTCCGGAACCCGCTCCACATCCCACCGCTCGCCGAGTCGGTGCAGGACGGCGGGGCGCGCGTGTTCGACCTGGTCGCGCAGGCCGGGCGATCCGCCATCGTGCCGAGCGGCACCGCGGAGACCTGGGGCATCAACGGTCCGCTGCTCGGGCCCACCCTCCGCGCGCACCGCGGCGAACAGGTCCGCATCCGATTCCGCAACGACCTCCCGGTGCCGACGACGCTGCACTGGCACGGCATGCACCTCCCGGCCGTGGCCGACGGCGGACCGCACCAGATGGTCGCCCCGGGCGAGACCTGGGAGCCCGGATGGAAGGTCGCGCAGCCGGCGGCGTCGCTCTGGTACCACCCGCATCCGCACGGTGAGACCGAGATCCACGTCTACCGGGGTATGGCCGGCCTGTTCATCCTCGACGATGACGACGAAGCAGCGCTTCCGCTCCCGCGCACGTACGGGGTCGACGACATCCCGCTCATCGTCCAGGACAAGACCTTCGACGCGAGCGGCGGGCTCATCGAGACCGGCCGGGGCAACATCGGCATGCTCGGCGACACGATCCTCGTCAACGGGACGCTCGCACCCGTCCTCGACCTCACCGCCGAACGGACCAGGCTCCGGATCCTCAACGGGTCGACGGCACGCAGCTACGCGTTCGGCTTCTCCGACGACCGCGGCTTCCACCTCATCGCCACCGACGGCGGCCTCCTTCGCGAACCGGTCCCGGTGCGCCGCGTCACGCTCACCCCCGGCGAACGCGCCGAGATCGTCCTCGCGGCGACCGGCGGGGAATCCATCACGCTCCGCTCGTTCCCGCAGGATCTCGGTCTCTCAGGCGGTGCCGCCGACATGGCCGGCGCGAACGACGAGCTCGACCTCCTCCTGCTGCGGGCTGCGGCGACCCTGACCCCCTCGGCACAGCTCCCGGCGCACCTCGCCGAGATCGCCCCGCTGACCCCGCCGCACGAGCTGGACTGGCGGAAGTTCGACCTCCGCGGCGTGCAGATCAACGGCAAGACCATGGACATGGCGCGCATCGACACGGTCGTCGAGCTCGACACGACCGAGGTCTGGGAGGTGCGGAACAGCGACGGCCAGCCGCACAACTTCCACGTGCACGACGTCCAGTTCCAGATCCTCGACCTCGACGACGCAGCTCCCCCACCCGAGCTCTCCGGCTGGAAGGACACGGTCTACCTGCCCCCGGGCCGGCGCGTGCGCCTCATCATGCGATTCACCGACTACGCCGACCCCGCCGTGCCGTACATGTACCACTGCCACCTGCTCTGGCACGAGGATCTCGGCATGATGGGTCAGTTCGTCGTCGTCGAGCCGGGGCAGGCGCCGGTCGCTCCCGGCCCGGAGACCGGCCACGCCCACTGAACCGCCGGCGCCCGCGACTGTGACAGTGTGTATACCCTTGCCGTGGAGGAAGGCGAATCTTGAGTGCGTCCACACCGATCATCACTGCGCCGCCTCAGCGACCGGGTGACTCGTCGTCGTCGTACGCCGCGAGCGCGATCCGCGCAGCGATCCTCGACGGGGTGCTCGAACCCGGGTCGGTGATCCCTCAGGGCGCATTGGCGGAGCAGCTCGGCATGAGCCGCATCCCGGTCCGTGACGCGCTGCGCCAGCTCGAGACGGAAGGCCTCGTGAGCATCCCGGCGAACAAGGCCGCCAGGGTGTCGCGCCTCGACCTCGACGAGTTCGTGGAGATCTACGACCTCCGTGAGATGGTCGAGCCCTACGCGGTCGCGCAGAGCGCGGCTCGGCTCACGCGTCAGGAACTCGAGCGCGTCGCGACGCTCGCCGCCATGTTCGATGCCAGCACGCATTCCACCGACGAACTGCTGCGAGTCGACCGGGAGTTCCACATGCTCACCATGTCGGCCGCTCCGGGTCAGCGTGTGCGTCGGCTGATCGACGAGCTCCAGAACGCCTCACAGCGCTTCCGGCGCGCCTACCACCTGATGGCGCGTGACGACGCGCTCGGCCCGGTCAGCCACGACCATCACGCGCTCGTGAGCGCGCTGACCGCTCGCGACGCCGACGCGTCACGGGAGATCGCGCTGCGGCACATCCGGCGGACGCGAGGTCTGCTCGAGCCGATCCTGCACCAGGAGCTCGGGCACCCCTGATCCGCCGCCGCGGGCGCCCCCTCACCTGCGGAAGAGCGACGGCACCGAGTGCGCGAGGATCTCCGGCTCGGTCAACCCCTCCGGCGGATGGATCACCTGCGTGTTGATCCGCGTCTTGATCGTCTTCGCGGCCTCACCCGTGTGCGCCACCTCGCGATCCCAGCCGCGGGTGAACACTGCGCCGCTGTCCCCGAGGTCGAGGCAGGTCACGTACGTGGGCTGCCCGTATCGCAGCAGGGGCCGTCCGAGCAGGGATCGCGCCGCGTTCTCGCCGGCGAATCGTCCGAGCTGCAACGCGTGCTGGCATGACTGCATCACCAGGTGGTCGTCGATGCCGTACGCGTGCGCGGCGTCGCCGGCGACGAACAGGCCGGGCACGCCGATCGCCTCGAGATGCTGGTCGACCGGGATCCGCCCCAGATCGTCGCGATCGACGGGCAGCACCGAGGTGAAGCCGGCCGCTCGGGTTCCCGTGGCCAGCACGGTCAGATCGGAGCGCAGCTCGAGGTCGGCGCCCAGCTGCACCGAGGACTCGTCGATGCGGGTGACCCGAAGACCGAGCCGCACCTCCACCCCGGCGGCAGCGAGCGCATCTGCGATCACCGGACGCGGACGCTCGCCGAGACCCGCCCCGACCTCGCGACCAGGGTCGATCATCGTGACCCGCAGGTCGCGGGATGCGCCCGCGCGGATCGCGTCGACCCGCTCGCGCAGCTCGAGTGCCAGCTCGATGCCGGTGAAGCCGCCGCCGACGACGGTCACCGACGTCTCGCCGCCGCGGTGCACGGCCCGGCGCAGTGCGGCGTCGAACTCGACCGCCTCGGCGAGCGAGTCGATCGAGTACGCGTGCTCGACGCCGGCGATCGCCGGTGTCGCCATGACGCTGCCCGTTGCGACGACGAGGCGCTGGAACGCCAACGGGCCGACGGATGTCTCGACGATGCGCCGTTCGAGATCGGCTCCGGAGGCCTCTGCAGGCACGAACCGCACCCCGACCTCGTCGAGGATCGGGCGGAGGTCGACCCGCAGACGCTCCGGGTTGCTCTGGTAGAGCCGCGGCCGCAGCTCCAGGAACGGCGAACGCGACACGAGCGCGACGGACATGCGGCGGCCGCCGACCCTTCGCGCCGAGACCGCGGACCAGAACCCGCCGAACCCTCCTCCGATGATGACGATGTCTGCGGTCATGAGCGCGGTTCCTTTCCGATCGAGGCGATGGCAGTGGCGAGGATCTCCGACGCCCGCTCGACCTCGGAGATCAGGATGCGCTCGTCCGGCCCGTGGGCGAGCTCGAGCTCACCCGGGCCGAACAGCACCGTGTCGACCCCGCTGACGCCGTAGTAGCCGGCATCCGATCCGGCGGTGAGCACGAGCGTGGGCAAGTCCTGGAAGGCGGCGACGAGCGGCGACGCGGGCGACGTCCACCAGCCGCTGAGCGCATGCAGCACGCGCACGTCCGAAGCGACCGGCGAGCCGTGCTCGCGGTCGACGCGAGCGACGAGCTCGACGAGCGCAGCACGTTCGGCATCGATGTCGGCGTCGATCGAGAGCCCGATCCGGCCCGACATCCTCGCAAGCGCCGGCACCGCCATCGGATAGTCGCCGGCCTGCACGGCGCCGACGACGAACGGGAGCGGGTCGGGCACGGCGGCGAACCCTTCGACCGCGAACGCGGCACGTCGTGCCTCCTCGCGCTCCGACAGCGCGCCGCGGATCGCGAGCAGGTGCGCGAGGGCGTCGCGACCTTCCCACGGCTTCGAGGAGTGCGCGGTGACTCCGTGCGCCGTGATCTCGAACGCGAGCACCCCGGTGCTCGCGGTCACGAGCTCGTTGCCGCTCGGCTCGAGGACGATCGCCATCGCCGGCCGTTCGCCCGACCGGAGGGCGGTGCGGGTGCCGACGCCGTCCCCCTCTTCACCGACGACGAGGTGCAGTTCGAGATCGACCGCCAGCTCCGCCGACGACCGGGTGAGCACGTCTGCCGCGAGCAGCGCCGACACGATGGGACCTTTCGTGTCGACGGCGCCGCGCCCGTGGACGTATCCGTGCTCGACCCGGCCGTCGAACGGCTCCCCGCTCCACGCGTCGGCATCGCCGACCGGCACCACGTCGAGGTGCCCGTTGATCACGAGAAGCGGCCGGCCCGCGCGTGCGAACGGTCGCGCGAGCAGATTCCACCGCGCTCGGGCACCGGGCTCGTCTGGCACCGGCTGGGTCTCGGTGTGCCAGCCGCGCGCCTCGCACCAGGCCCGCAGGTACGACGCGTACCCGGCCTCGTCACCGCTGATGCTGGAGCAGCGGATCGATGCCGAGAGCAGGTCGGCGATCTCGGCCGTGCGGGTGCCACCGGCGGCGATCATCGCGACGCCTCCTCGACCTCGCGCGCGAGGATGTCGGCGAGCTCCTCGCGCCGGCGCACGAGCCAGGCCTGATCGCCGTCGACCATGACGACCGCGGGCCTGGGGAACCCGTTGAACTGCGTCGAGGTCGTCTCGGCGTACGCGCCCTGGTTGAGGAGGGCGAGCAGGTCGCCGGGTTCGACGTCGGGCAGCGAGATGTCCTCGGCGATGGAGTCGTAGGCGCAGGTCGGTCCGACGATCTCGACGGGCGTCGAATGCGGCGTGGTCCCATCGGGCTTGCCGACGGCCACGACGGGGTAGCCGACGCGCGACGAGCCGCGCGTGGTGAACATCGTCATGGCCGAGTCGACGGTGACGAAGCGCCGCTTGGTCGGAAAGACGGACTCCTTGACGTCCTGCACGGTGGTGAGCAATACCCCCGCGTTGGCGACGTGGAAGCCGCCCGTCTCGTACTGGATGATCGGCCGCGGACCCTCCGTCCAGCCGTCATCGAGCCCGGCGGCGAGCGCGGCGGCGTAGGCCTCCGGGGTCGGCAGGGGGTGCAGTGCGACGTCGTGGCCGTCCCCGGGTGTGGAGATGACGACGTGCTCCCCTGAGCGAAGTCCGCCACCCACGTCCAGACGCTCGACGGGGTCGCCGCGCTGCGCGAGCAGCCCGGCGAACTCGGCCATCTCCCGGACGCACTCGCGCACGTGCACGAGCTGGTGGTCGGGGGTGTAGTTCGCGCGGTACCCCGGGAAGCCCGCGTGGTGCGACAGACCGCGGAACTCGAGCCACGGACTCGCCTGGATCGCGTCGATGATCGCGATCGCCTCGCCGTTCGCGATGCTCGACCCGAACTTCGCCTCGGCCACGCGCAGCGTGCGCTCGTACGACGGATCGTGTTCGAGCAGCCGGCTGTAGGTCAGCTTGACCCGGACGACGCAGCTCACCCGGCGGCCGGCGCGTTCCGCGAGCTCGTCGAGCCGGTGCACCTCGGCCAGCGAGTCGACGTTGATCTGCCGCACGCCGGCGTCGACGGCGAGCGCGAGATACCCCGCCGACTTGCCGTTGCCGTTGAGGATCACGCGGTTCCCGGCGATCCCCGCCCGCAGGACCATCCGGAGCTCCCACTCCGACGAGCAGTCGAACAGGACGCCCTCGGCCGCGACCGTCCGCAGCACGCTCAGGTTGTTGTTGGCCTTCATCGAGTACGCGATCTCGACCGCGCCGAGGTGCGCGGCCGTGGCGTCGCGTAGCGTCTGCAGATTCGAGCGGATCTGCGTGCGCGAGACGACCCACGTGGGCGATCCGAACTGCTCGGCGATCCGGGCCGCCGACACGCCCTCGATGTGGGTCACGCCGTCGGGGCCCAGGGGGATGCTCGCCGGCACGACGTCCCGCAGGGCGGGCACCGCGGGATGCGCGAGGGGGATGACACTACTTTCCGACATGGCGTTCCTTTCTGAATGGCGGCAGCTCGCTGCCGGTCGTGACGATGTCGACGACGGACAGACCGGGTGCGCGCGACGCGCGCAGCGCCGGCAGCACGGCCTCGAGCGAATCGACCCGGTGGCCCTGCGCGCCCACCGCGCGGGCGAGCTCGTCGTGACGGACGTCGGCGAAGCCGAGCAGTCGCGCTTCGGTGCCGTTGAGCTCGTGCCACAGTCGCTGGTACGCGAACTCGGAGTTGTTCAGGATGACGCAGGTGATGTCGGCGCCGACGCGCACGGCGGTCTCGAGCTCGGCCCAGCCGAAGCCGAACCCGCCGTCGCCGCAGACGACGAAGACCCGTCGGCCGCGGAACGCGCGTGCCGCCCCGATCGCCGCCGGGAATCCGAACCCCAGGGTGCCCGCCCCGCGCCCGGCCGTCGTGCGCTCGAAATGCACGCCCTGCTGCAGGTAGCTGAGCGCCCAGATGCTGCTGTAGGCGGCGTCGCACACCAGGATGTCTCGCGGGGTCATCACCTCGCGCAACGCGCCGAACACCTGCGCCGGCGAGATCGCGCCGTCATGCCGCTCGTGCATGCGCTCGTCCTGGGCCGCGCGGACGGCGCGCCAGAGCTCGGCGATCTGCGCGATCCGGTCGTCCGCATCGCGCCGCTCCGCACCGGTGCGGGACGCGAGGTCGCGCAGCGCGTCGTGCAGGTCGCCGACCATGGCGACGTCGGAGCGTCGGTCGACCGCGAGCGCCGCGGCGTCCACGTCCAGACGGATCAGCGTCGTGGCCGACGGCAGCAGCCGGCCGCCGTCGGTCGTGGCCGGATCCAGCCCGGTGCCGAGCGCGAACACGACGTCGGCATCGCGGAGGATGCGGTTGGCCACGGCCCCGCTGCCGTCCTCGCGATCGCTCATGAACCCGCAGACGCCCGCGAACAGCGGGTGCGTCTCGGGGAACGCGCCGCGCGCGAGCGCGGTGACGCAGACGGCGGCGCCGAACCGTTCGGCCGCGCGCACGGTGAGCTCCGGGTCGCTGTGCACCGCCGCGGATCCGAGGAGGAGCACGGGCCGTCGCGCGTGCCGCAGCATGTCGACGACGGACTCAGGCAAGGGCGCCCCGCGGTGTGTGGTTCTCGGCGGGACGGGCGTGCTCGCCGCAGCCGGCTGCGGCGCAGCGAGCACATCGTTCGGGAGGTCGATCAGGACCGGGCCCATGCGGCCGGCCGTGGCGAGCGCGATGCCGCGCTCGATCGTCTGCTCGATGCGATCGGGGCGTTCGACGCGGGTCGCCCATGTGACGAGGTCGCGCGCCACACCCACCTGGTCCAGCTCCTGGAAGGCACCGAGACCCTTCGTCGTCGTCTCGGTTCCGCTCACCAGCGCGATCACCGGCGAGCTCGCCTCGCGGGCCTCGTACAGCGCGGTCAGCAGGTTGAGGAACCCCGGACCATGGATGCCGGTGGCCACGGTCGGTCGCCCGGTCAACCGCGCGACCGCGTCCGCGGCGAATCCGGCCGACCGCTCGTCGCGCGTGACGGTGACCGTGAACGTGTCGTGGTCCAACGCGGAGAAGACCCACTCCGGCGAATCCTGCCCGAAGATGTGGGTGATGCCGTGGCGGGAGAGCACATCGGCGACCAGATGGCCGCCGTGGCGAGGTGCGGGATTCACGGAATGGTCTCCTGATGATCGGTGAGCAAGGGTTCGAGCAGTGCGCGGGTCCGTTGCAGGTGGGTGAGGGCGATGGCGCCGGCGCGTGATCCGTCCCGGCTGCGGAGCGCGTCGACGAGGCCGTGGTGCTCGGCGCTGATCGGCCCGCGGGCGTGTTCACGCGCGAGCATGTTGTACGCGCGGCGGAAGTGCTGCGACGCGTTCTGCAGCTCCGAGATCATGCGCTGGACGCGAAGTCCCGGCGCCGCGGACATCGTCAGCATGTGGAACTCGCGGTCGATCCGGAGCACCTCCTCGGGGGAGTCCGCTCGCGCGTCGAACATGTTCGCGAGCGTCTCGAGCCGGTCGAGCTGCGCATCCGTCAGCAGGGTCGTGCTCTTGCGGACCGCATAGGGCTCGACCATCTCGCGGAGGTCGTAGACCTCGACGAACTCGGCGACGTCGAGTTTCGCCACGCGAGCGGTGCGGTTGGTCGGGATCGACACGAGCCCCTCCGACTCCAGCTGGCGCAACGCGTCGCGCACCGGGATCCGGCTCATGCCGAGCTGCTCAGCGATGGTGGTCTGCGGAACGACGGCGCCCGGCTCGAAGGCCCCGGTGAGGATCGCGTCACGGATGACCCGGGCGGCGAACGCCGACGACGACTCGCCGTCGCCCTGCCCGTGCGCGTCGAGGACCGGCAGCTCGAAGGACAGCCGTCTCATGCGGTGAGCCCCCCGTCCACCGCGATGACCGCACCCGTCACATAGTCCGAGAGCGGGGTGACGAGGAACTCGAGCACGCCCGCGCAGTCCTCCGGGGTGCCGAGCCGCTGCTGCGGGATCTCGGCGACGACCCGGCTCATGCCCATGGCCTGCATCTTCGGCAGCAGCCGCTCGGTGCCGATCGCGCCGGGGATGAGCACGTTCGCGGTGACCCCGGACGCGGCCACCTCGCGCGCGAGCGCCTTCGTGTACACGATGACGCCCGCCTTGGCACTGGCGTAGTGCGCGTACCCGCCGTCGGGGCGTACCTTGACCGCGGCCGTCGACGAGACCGTGACGACCTTGCCGCGGCGGCGATCCACCATCTGCGGAACGACGGCCCGGCACACCGTCGCCATGGTCGCCACGTTGACCTCGAACGCGAGACGGAGGGCATCCATGTCGACGGCGAGCGGGCTGTTCTGCCACATCTCGCCGACACCCCCGCCGGCGTTGCAGACGAGCGTGTCGATCGGGCCGCGCGTCGCCAGGATCTCGTCGACGACGACCGCGGTCGCAGCAGCGTCGGCGAGATCGACCGCGTACTCGTGGAAGCCGCCCCTTCCGGCGACGGCCTCGGTCGCGGCATCCCCGGCGGGCCTGAGGTCGAGCGCGCACACCGTGGCGCCGAGCTCGCGCAGCCGCTCCGCGTAGGCTCGGCCGATTCCGCGTGAACCACCGGTGACCACCGCGACCGTCCCGGTCAACGGCCGCCATCCTGGTCGTGACTCCGTCATCTCCCCCGCCCTCCTCTCAATAGGCGGAGCGTCCGCCGGACAGGTCCAGCGCGCTCCCGGTCGTGAAACTGCACTCCTCGGAGACCAGCCAGGCCACCGCGGCGGCGACCTCCTGCGGCTGCGCCAGCCGCCCGAGCGGCGTGCGGTCGATGACGTACCGCACGAGGTCGGGCGCCTGGGCGATCATCGGCGTCGCGGTCGGTCCGGGGGCGACCGCGTTGACGAGCACGCCGTCCTCGGCGACCTCGCGAGCCACCGCCTTGACCAGGCCGAGCAGACCAGCCTTCGATGCCGAGTACGCGGCGACGCCGGGGTTGCCCTCTTTGCCGGCGGCCGAGGCCACGGCGACGATCCGCCCGCGCCGACGCGGGCGCATGACGCCCGCCGCAGCCCGGATCACATAGGCGGCGGCCGTCAGATTGATCTGGATGATGCGATCGATCTCGTGCGGGTCCGCCTCCGCGAGCGGCACGCGCGGCCCACCGACGCCGTGGCTCAGCACCACGGCGGACACGCCGTCTCCGGCGGCATCCAGTTCGCGGAACGTCTCGTCGACCAGCCGGGCGTCGCGCAGGTCGAGCGCGATCGCCTCGGCGACGCCGCCGGCATCGCGGATGCGACCCGCCGTCTCGGACGCGTCGGCCTGGTCGACGAGGACCAGGTCGAACCCGTCCCGCGCGAGCCGCTCGGCGATGGCCCCGCCGATGCCGCCTGCGGCCCCGGTCACCACCGCCAGCGCGCTCATTCGTCCTCCGCTGCGAGCACCGAGCCCGATGCGGCCGACCACGAGACCTCGACCGGTTCGCCCCGGCCGAGCACCTCACGGCCGTCGGCGGGGACGCGGACCTGCCGCTGCACGCCGTCTCCGCCGTCCACGAGGTATTTCTGCGACGACCCGATGTACACCGAGTCGATGACCCGGCCCGTGAACCGGTTCGTGCCGGCGCGGGGCGCATCCCCGACGGGACGCGCGACCGTCATCATCTCGGGCCGCACGATGAGCGCGACCGGGCGGTCCGCGAGCGCCGCATCGAAGTCGGGCGTCGCGAAGGCCCCGAGGCCGGGCACCTCGACACGGGCCGCCGCGCCGTCCCGAGCGCCGACGCCGACGAAGGTGTTGGACTCGCCGATGAACTCCGCGACGTAGCGCGACTCGGGATGTGAGTACAGCGCCTGCGCCGTGCCGATCTGCGCGATCCGGCCTTCGCGGTAGACCGCGATCCGGTCGCTCATGGTCAGCGCCTCCTCCTGATCGTGCGTGACGGAGACCACCGTCATGTCGAGCTCGCGATGCAGGCGCATCACCTCGAGCCGCAACTGCTCCCTGAGGTTCTTGTCGAGGGCGCCCATGGGCTCGTCGAGCAGCAGCAGCCGCGGATTGAACACGATCGCGCGGGCGATCGCGACGCGCTGCTGCTGCCCGCCCGAGAGCTCGGTCGGCTTCCGGTCGCCGAGCTTCGGCAGCCGGACCAGATCGAGGGCGCGGGCCACCCGCTCCGCGATCTCGGGCCTGGGCATCTTCCGGGCGCGGAGCGGGTACGCGATGTTCTCGGCGACGGTCATGTGCGGGAACAGCGCATAGTTCTGGAACACCACCCCGATGTCCCGGCGATACGCCGGGACCTTGGTGATGCTCCGGCCGGCGAGCTCGACCTCGCCCGAGGTCGCGTGCACGAACCCCGCGATGCAGCCGAGTGTGGTGGTCTTCCCGGACCCGGAGGCGCCGAGCAGGGTGACGAACTCGCCCTGTGCGACGGTGAGGTCGACGGAGTCGAGCGCGGTCGCGTGGCCGTAGGTCTTGCACAGTGCGGCGACCCGCAGGTAGGCATCGGTTTCAGTTGGCATGACGGTTCCTTCTCTGCCGGGCGGCTCGCCCGGTGATCCAGGCCAGGAGGAGCAGGACGACGGTGACGAGCAGCAGCAGCGAGGCGGCCGCGGCCACCGACGGCTCGACGCCGCTCGAGATCTGACTGAAGATGAGCACCGGCAGGGTCCGGACCCGGGGCGTGCTGAGGAACAGCGCTACGACCGCCTCATCCCATGACGTGATGAACGCGAACATCGCACCGGTCAGCAGGCCCGGCGCCATCTGCGGCAGGGTGATCGTCCGAAAGGTGCGGAACGGCCCGGCGCCGAGACTGTATCCGGCCAGCTCCAGGTTGCGATCGATGCGGCTGAGCGCGTTCATGACCGAGACCACGACGAACGGCAGCGCGAGGACCGTGTGCGCCGCGACGAGACCGCCGATCGTGCCGACGAGGCCCCAGCGCACGAAGACGAAGTACACGCCGACCGCCATGATCACGGTCGGCACGATCATGGGCGCGAGCACTCCGAGCGTCGCGAAGCTGCGGCCCCGGCTGCCGCCGCGCGAGATCGCGAGCGCGATGCCGCCGCCGAGCACGGTGGCCGAGATCGCGGTGAGCACCGCGACCTGGAAGCTGGTCACGGCCGCTCCGCGCCAATTGCCGTCGGTGAGCACCTCGGTGTACCAGTCGAGCGTGAAGCCCGATGGCGGCCAGCGCAGCACCGTGTACTCGGTGAACGACAGCGGCACCACGACGAGCGTGGGCAGCACCAGGAACGCGCCGACCAGGCAGGCGTAGACCACGAGCCACTTAGGCGCCTTCATCGTCCCTCCTCAGACCGAACACGTCGTCGAACCGCGCGAAGCGCAATCCGATCGCCAGCAGCCCGATCGTGACGATCAGCAGCAGCACCCCGATCGCGCTGCCGTAGCCGAAGTTCAGGGCTCGGTTGATCTGCTCGACGATGAGCTGGCCGACCAGGGGCCGTGTCGAGTCCCCGAGGATGGCGGGCGTCAGGTAGAAGCCGATCGACGTGACGAACACGATGAGCGATCCGGCCATGACCCCCGGCAGGCTGAGCGGCAGGTAGACCCGCACGAAGGTGCGGATCGGCCCGGCGCCGAGACTGCGCGAGGCGAGTTCGAGGCGCGGATCGATCCGGCGCATCGCGGCGTAGATCGACAGGACCATGAACGGCAGCAGCACGTGCGACATGCCGATCGTGGTGCCGAGCGCGTTCCGCATGAGCTGCAGCGGCTCGTCGATGAGGCCGTTCGCGATGAGGGTGCTGTTGACGATGCCGGTGTTCTGCAACCAGACCGTCCAGGCGTAGGTGCGGACGAGGATGCTGAGCCAGAACGGCACGAGCACGAGGCAGCCGAGGACCAGGGCGAAGCCCGACCCTGCGCGGGCCATCACGTACGCGTACGGATAGCCCAGCACGAGGCAGACCAGCACCGAGACCAGGGCGACGCCGAGCGTCGTCAGCGACGACGACTGCACCACCGCCGACGTCACCGCCCTGAGGTAGTTGCTCGGCGACGGGTCCGTGAGCGATCGCAGCAGGATCTCCGCGAGTGGGACCACGAAGAACACCACGAGCGCGATCGCACCCGGCACGCCGAGCACCGCCCAGGCTCGGCGCGAGGAGGCTACTCCTGCAGCCATGCCGTGAACCGCTCGGTGTAGGCGTCCAGGTTCTCGGCGTACCAGGGGCCGTCGAAGATGTAGGACTCGTCCGCCTTGTCGGCGGTGGGCAGGAACGGGTACGTCTCGGCGTCCTCAGACACGACGGCGTCGGGATTGCCCGGAGCGACGGGGTAGATCTCGGACATCCGGTGGTTGTGCTCGGCGCTGGTGATGAAGCCGATCAGCGCGTTGGCGCCCTCGACGTTCCGCGCGCCCTTGGGGATGACCAGATAGTCGATGCCGAGCCCCACGCCCTCCCACACGATCTCGACCGGCGAACCGTTCTTGGACATGTTGTACGCCTGGCTCGAGAACACGTTGCCCATGACGGCTTCTCCGTCGGCGACGAGCCTGGCCGCATCGGTCGGGCTGGGCGCCCAGACGATCTCGCTCTTGATCGTGTCGTACTTGGCGAGGGCTCGTTCGTAGTCCAGCGGGTAGAGGTCCTCGGGTGCGACGCCGTCGGCGAGGAGCGCAGCCTCGAAGATGCCGGTGGCGGCGGCGAGCTGGAAGATCGCGCGCTTGCCCGGGAACTTCTCCAGGTCGAAGAAGTCCTCCCAGCCGGTCGGTGCGGTGTCGACCGCATCCGGGTTGTAGGCGAGGATCGCGCCGTACTGGTGCGTCGGGATGCGGTAGCCGTCGCCGTCAGCAGGGCATTCCACGACCGCGCAATCGATCGGCTCGAAGTACGCGGCGGGGTCGTGCGCACCGAAGTCGCCACCGATGTCGGCGACGTCCCAGAGCACGTTCCCCGACTCGACCTGCGCCTGGAACTTGGCGTAGTCGGTCGAGCCGGTGTCCTCGAGCACCTCGTACTGCGGGTTGTCCGCC
Source organism: Agromyces protaetiae (assembly GCF_030866785.1). Lineage (NCBI taxonomy): Bacteria > Bacillati > Actinomycetota > Actinomycetes > Micrococcales > Microbacteriaceae > Agromyces > Agromyces silvae. The sequence goes on from NZ_CP133018.1 coordinate 3,929,497, forward strand.
AGGAAGGCGTCGATGTAGGCGGCCGATTGCGCCTCCTGCAGCGCCCCGCCGTTGCTGGCGAAGGTGATGGGCCCGCCGCTCTCGGCGGCGGGGCCGGGAGACCCGGCGCATGAGCTGACGGCGAGGACGACGGCCGCAGCGCCGCCCAGCACGACGACGAGGCGAGAGACGGATCGGGTGTTCGACTTCATCGGGAACCTCCTTGATCGGGTGCCACCCTTGGCGGATGAACGTATGCGTGTATACACTTTGCACAGTGACGGGCGAATTGGCAAGCGCGACATCGAAGTCCGAGCGCCGGATCCGTCATCCCGATCCACACGACGACCCCCTGGAGGCCGAAGATGACCACGACCACGCTCCTCGATGCCGTCTCCGTCGCGGAGGGCGACGGGCGCGCGATCCCGGACGCGGCGACGCGGGAGGTGCTGGGGTACGCGCCGGTGCACTCGATCGCCGACCTCGGGCGCGCGATCGCGTCGGCCCGGGGCGCCCAGCCGGGCTGGAACGCACGCGGCCACTCGGCCCGGAGCCGGATCCTGCACGACATCGCCGACGACATCGAAGCGCACGCCGACGAGCTCGCGGTCGTGCTCTCGCGCGAGCAGGGCAAGCCGCTCAACGGGCCCAACGCCCGGTTCGAGGTCGGCGCCTGCGCGGCCTGGCTCCGCAATGCCGCCGATACCGTGCTCGAACCCGAGACGGTGCTCGACGACGGCGGCACCCACGCCGAACTGCACTACGCAGCGCTCGGAGTCGTGGGCGCCATCGGTCCGTGGAACTGGCCGATGCTCATCTCGATCTGGCAGATCGGGCCATCGCTGCGCATGGGCAACACGGTCGTCGTGAAGCCGAGCGAGTACACGCCGCTCTCGGTGCTCGCGCTGGTCGAGGTGTGCAATCGCCACCTGCCCGCCGGCGTGCTCTCGGTCGTCTCGGGCAACCGCGAGGTCGGCGCTGCGATGGCGGCGCATTCCGGCTTCGACAAGATCATGTTCACCGGGTCGACGGCCACCGGCCGGCGCATCGTCGAGGCATCCGCCCACAACCTGGCCCGGCTCACGCTGGAACTCGGCGGCAACGACGCCGGCATCGTGCTCCCGGGCACCGACGTGTCGGCGATCGCCGAAGGCCTGTTCTGGGGATGCTTCCTGAACACCGGCCAGACCTGCGCGGCACTCAAGCGCCTCTACGTGCACGACTCGGTGTACGACGAGGTCGTCGACGCGCTCGCCGGCCTGGCGGCCTCGATGCCGATGGGTGTCGGGCTCGACGAGGCCAACGTGCTCGGGCCGCTGCAGAACGAGCGGCAGTTCGAGATCGTCCGCGAGCTGGTGGATGCGGCACGTACCGCCGGTGCACGGGTCGCGGTCGGAGGCGAGCCGGCGCCTGAGCTCGGGCCGCTGTTCTACCGCGCCACCGTGGTCGCCGACATCACCGACGGTGAGCGGCTCGTCGACGAGGAGCAGTTCGGACCGGTCATCCCGGTGATCAGGTACTCCGACGTCGACGACGCGGTTCGTCGAGCCAACGCCTCGGCGCAGGGACTGGGCGCGTCGGTGTGGTCGAGCGACGCCGACGCCGCGCTCGAGGTCGCCGAGCGGCTCGAGGCCGGCACGGTGTGGATCAACCAGCACGGCGTGATCAACCCCGCGGTGCCGTTCGGCGGGCTCAAGGACTCCGGCTACGGGCACGAGTTCGGGGTCGCGGGGCTCAAGGCGGTCTCGGCGCCGAAGGTCATCATCCGCTGATGCAGTTCCACCACCACGGGTACGTGCCGACCGATCCCCGGCTGCAGACGGCGGCGGGTGCCGGGCTCGCCCGGCCGGACGAGATCCCCGACGAGGTCGACGTGCTCATCGTCGGCGCAGGGCCGGCGGGCATGCTCCTGGCCGCTCAGCTCGCGCAGTTCCCGACGATCGTCACGCGGATCGTCGAGCGGCGACCGGGCCGCCTGGAGATCGGTCAGGCCGACGGGATCCAGGCTCGCACCGTCGAGACGTTCCAGGCTTTCGGCTTCGCCGAGCGGATCGCCGAGGAGGCGTACCGGATCTCGGAGGTGAACTTCTGGGCGCCGGACCCGGCTCATCCGTCCCGGATCACGCGGACGGCGCGGACCGACGACGATCCGGCCGGCCTCAGCGAGTTCCCGCATCTCGTGGTGAACCAGGCGCGGGTGCTCGACTACCTGGCCGAGGCCGCGTCGAACGCCCCCGCGCGGGTCTCGGTCGACTACGGCGTCGAGTTCGTCGACCTCACGGTCGGCGCCGACGGCGCCCCGGTCGAGGTGGAGCTGCGGGAGCACGATCCCGCCGGGGTGAGCCGAACGCGGAGGATCCGTGCGCGGTACGTCGTCGGCTGCGACGGCGCGCGCAGCCGGGTCCGCGAGTCGATCGGCCGCAGCTACACCGGCGGAGCCGCGATGCACGCATGGGGCGTCATGGACGTGCTCGCGGTCACGGACTTCCCCGACGTCCGGCTGAAGTGCGCGATCCAGTCCCAGGCGGGGAGCATCCTGCTCATCCCCCGCGAGGGCGGATTCCTCGTCCGCATGTACGTCGACCTCGGCGACGTGCCGGCTCACGACCGGGGCGCCGTGCGGTCGACGCCGCTCGCCGACATCGTCCGGCGGGCGCAGGCGATCCTGCACCCGTACACGCTCGACGTCCGGGATGTGGCCTGGTGGTCGGTGTACGAGGTCGGCCATCGCGTCGTCGACCGCTTCGACGACGCGACTGAGGGCGAAGTCCGCCTGCCGCGGGTCTTCATCTGCGGGGACGCGTGCCACACGCACAGCGCCAAGGCCGGCCAGGGGATGAACGTCTCGATGCAGGACGCGTTCAACCTCGGCTGGAAGCTCGGATCGGTGCTGGACGGCCGGGCTCCGGCGTCGCTGCTTCGGACCTATTCCGAGGAGCGGCGCGAGGTCGCCGTCGATCTGATCGAGTTCGACAAGCAGTGGTCGAGCCTCATGGCGCAGGGGGCGGAAGACGCCGACGACCCGGATACGCTCGCGACCTTCTACACGTCGAACGCGGAGTTCGCGGCCGGCTTCATGACCAGGTATCGCCCGTCCATGATCACCGGCGACGACGCGCACCAGCACCTCGCTGCCGGCTTTCCCATCGGCAAACGCTTCCGGTCGGCGCCCGTGATCCGGGTGGCGGACGCCACACCCCGGCAGCTCGGGCACCATGCCCGCGCCGACGGTCGCTGGCGCCTCTACGCGTTCGCCGACCGGGACGGCTCGGCCTTGCGGGAGTGGGCCGGATGGCTCCGCGACTCGGCCGACAGCCCGGTGCGGCGCACGATGCGACCGGATGCGGATCTCGACCGCGTGTTCGACGTGAAGGTCGTCTTCCAACAGCGCCACGACGACCTCGGACTGCTCGATGCACCCGCCGTCTTCCTGCCGCAGGTCGGCCCGTTCGGCCTCACCGACTACGAGAAGGTGTACGCGGCCGACGAGTCGGCTGACATCTTCGACCTGCGCACGATCGATCGGAGCGGGGTCGTCGTGGTCGTCCGTCCAGACCAGTACGTGGCGAACGTGCTGCCGTTCTCGGCGCGCGACGAGCTCTCCGCCTTCTTCGCCGCGTGCCTGGCGAGCGCGACCCGCCGATCCCCCGAAAGAGAGTAGGACATGGACACTGCCGTCACCCCGCACCCGCTCGCACGCCTGTCGGCCGCCGAGATCGAATCCGCCCGCACCATCGCCGAGGCGGCCGGCCTCGTGACATCCCGCACGCGCTTCTCCTACGTGATGGTGCGCGAGCCCGACAAGGCCGACGTCCTAGCCGGCCGCACCGACCTGCCGCGCGAGGTGAGCATGCTGCTCACGGAGCTCGACTCGACCGTCCGCCTGCGCTCGGTGATCGTCGACCTCCGTGCCGGCGACGTCGTCGCAGTCCACGAGCTGGATCCGCGACTCGACGGTTTCGGGCCGACGCTCGACGAGGACTTCGCGCGCGGCGATGCGATCGTGAAGGCCGACGCCGAGTGGGTCGCCGCACTCGCCCGACGCGGCGTGACCGATCTCGACACCGTGCGTACCGTGCCGCTCTCGGCCGGCGTATACGGCTACGCCGACGAGGTCGGCCGCCGGGTCTACCGGGTGCTCGCGTTCCAGCAGATGCACCCCGCCGACCCGCCGTGGGCACACCCGATCGACGGCGTCGTCGCGCACATCGACATCGACGCCGGCCGGGTGCTGCGCGTCGTGGAGACCGCCGTCGAGCACGTGCCCGCCGAATCGGGCGACTACCTCGACGACGCGGTCCGCGGGCCGATCCGGACCGCGCCGCGGCCGATCGAGATCCGGCAGCCCGAAGGCGTGAGCTTCACGCTCGTCGACGACGTGCTCACCTGGCAGAACTGGAGCCTCCGCATCGGGTACAACGGTCGCGAAGGTCTCACGCTCCATCAGGTGCGGTATCGCGACGGCGACGAAGACCGCGACATCCTCTACCGCGCCTCGGTGAGCGAGATGGTGGTCAACTACGGCGACCCGTCGCCCACGCACGCCTGGCAGAACTACTTCGACGTCAGCGAATACCAGTTCGGACGGCTCGCCAACGCGCTCGAACTCGGCTGCGACTGCGTCGGCGAGATCACCTACCTGGATGCCGTCGTCGTCGACGACCACGGCGCACCGCGAGTGCTCCCGAACGCCATCTGCATCCACGAGGAAGACGCGGGCGTGCTCTGGAAGCATCGCGACGACTTCGCCGGGACGGCCGTGACGCGCCGCAACCGGCGGCTCGTCATCTCATTCTTCGTCACCGTCGGCAACTACGACTACGGCTTCTACTGGTACCTCACCCTCGACGGCGCGATCCGGCTCGAGAGCAAGGCGACCGGCATCGTGTTCCCCTCGGGCGACAGCGGCGAACGCGAGTTCACCACACCGCTCGCTCCGGGGCTCGGCGCCCCGGTCCATCAGCACATGTTCTGCGCACGGCTCGATCTGACCATCGACGGCGTGCGCAATCAGGTCGACGAGCTCGACGTCCGGCGGGTCCCCACCGGGCCGGGCAACCCCTGGGGCAACGCGTTCACGCGCACGGTCACGCGCCTGCGCCGCGAGTCCGAGGGGGTCCGGGATGCCGCGAACCAACTCGGCCGCACGTGGCGTGTGAGCAGCGCTGAACGCGCCAATCGCACCGGGGAGGCGACCGCCTACGTGCTCGCGCCAGAGGGGCAGCCCGCGCTGCTGAGTGCCGACGACTCCTCGACACGCCGTCGTGCGGGGTTCGCCGCCCACCACCTCTGGGTCACGCGTTACGAGCGCGACGAGCTCTGGGCTGCCGGGTACACCGTGAACCAGCACCCCGGCGGCAACGGGCTCCCCCGCTACGCCGCTGCCGACCGCGACATCGACGGGCAGGACATCGTGCTCTGGCACAGCTTCGGCCTCACGCACTTCCCGCGTCTCGAGGACTGGCCGATCATGCCCGTCGACACCGCAGGCTTCGTGCTCAAGCCGCACGGGTTCTTCGACCGCAACCCCACGCTCGACCTGCCTGAGGACCCGGCGGCGTGCCACCCGGAGCACGGCCACCACGCTGCAGCGGGTCATTCGCACGGCGGTCACGGGAACCACGAGTGAGGTGCTGCTGCCCACGATCGTGATGGCCGCGTGCGCGATCCCACTCGCGCTCGGGCCTGAGCGGAGATGCTCGCGCGCGTGGGGCGCGCTCGCCCTGCCCGTGGCCGCCATGGCGGCGGGGGCGGTCATCGCGACCCCCGGAGCGTATCTCTGTGGCGGAGTGCTCGCGCTCCTGTCGGCGCCGATCGCCGTCGCCGGGGCACCTCGTGGGGCCGGCCTCGCAGGGCTCCATCGTGCGATCGCGGCGCTCCTGACGGCATGGTGCCTGTTCTCGGGGGCCGCCGGTCACACCCCTGCGGCGAACGGGCCGGCCCACCACATGGTGACCCCGCTCGGGCCCCTGCTCGCCGGGCTGTACGGCCTGATCGCCGTCATCGCCGTCGCCCATCACTGGCGGCGCCGCGAGGGGCGCTTCGCCGCGTGCGGCGAGGTCGCCGGGATGTCGGCCGGCGTGGCGATCATGCTCCTGCCGGCCTAGGCGCCGCACGACACCGCAGGCTCGGGTCACCGAGCGGCGTGCTCGGCCTGCCTGGCGCGATAGGCGCGTGTGCGCGCCCGGTTCTGGCAGATCAGGGAGCAGTAGCGGCGTCGGCCGCCCGGCGACGCGTCGACGTAGACGTCGGCGCAGGCCGCACCCGTGCAGGTGCCGAGCCGACGAGCGTCGGGGTCGTCCTCGAGCTGCATGACGACCGCGAGGAGCGCGGACGAGAGCAGCTCCCGACCAGGGCGCGCCGTGCGCCAGACTCGGCTGACATCCCACTCGGCCGCCTCGAGCTGCGAGACGAGACCCGCGACGTTCATGAGGGTGTTCACGCGTTCTGCGCACGCGAAGCCCGAGGGCGCCTCGAACACGGGATGCAGGAGGTCCGCGACCTCGGTCAGTTCGGCGTCACTGTGCCGAGCGGCGGAGCGCAAGCCACCATCGGGCGCATCCAGCACTGACGGGTACGGGTCGCCGGACTCGCCGCAGGCGGCGCGCGGCGCCGACCCCCACTCGTTCACGATGAAGACCACGTCCGAGATCGGCAGCGGTTCGATGACCTGGTCCGGCATCTCTCTCCCTCCGGCGTCTCGTCCCCATGATACGGGCTCCCTGCGCCGAGCCGCCCCGGCTGGTGTCACGCGCTGAATCGCGGTGGCACGTTCGAGATCTCTCATCGAATCGCCGAGGCTCACAGGAAGGCTAGCGCTTGACACGCAATGCAGGCGGATAATTCGTGACAATCGACTCTCGTGCGAATACGCTTCCGCCATGACTCCCCCGTCTCGCGCGGCCCTCCTCGCGCTGGTTGCCGCCCTCGCCACGATGCTGTCCGCCTGCGCTCCGGCCGCGGACTCCGGTCACGGCGCCACGGGCGACACGTGGCCTGACCAGCTCACGGTCGAGATCATGCAGTACCGATCGGACGTCGCGACTCGAGAGGCGCACGTGCTGGTCACCAACGGCTCGGACGAGGCGATCACGATCGACACGCTCGTCGTCCAGGACCCGCGATTCCAGCACGACGCGCAGCGCGCCGTCGAGCGCGCCAGCACGATCCCGGCCGGCGTCACCACGGGCGTGCGCGTCGCGTTGCCGCCGATGGCCTGCCCGGCCGACGCTCCGGGCGCAACCCAGGTCGTCATCAGCTACACCGAGAACGACACGCCGCGCGAAGCCACGGCCCCGCTGCCCGATCCGCTCGACTTCCTCACCCCGCTGCACGAGCGCGAGTGCCGGGCCGCCGAGCTGGCGCACGCCGCCGACGTGACATTCGAACGCTTCGAGCCGGGTTCCCCGGGCGTGCTCACGCTCTCGATCCATCCGACCGGCGACGGCGAGGCGGAGGTGACCGCGCTCCAGCCGACCAACCTGATCCGATTCGCGGGCCAGAGTGGGCCGCTCCCGCTCGACGTGCAGATCACCGAAGGCGCCACCGACATCACCACGATCGACGTGCCGATCGAACCCACCAGGTGCGACCCGCACGCCGTCCAAGAGGACAAGCGCGGCACGATCTTCACCCTCGAGGTGAACCTGCATGGTCAACCGGGCTCGATCGAGCTCCCGGCCTCCGACGAACTGAAAGGACGCATCCTCACGTGGGTCCCCGAGTGGTGCGTCGCCAACGCGGGCTGAACGCCGCTTGACCTCGACCTACGTCGAGGTTCAACACTCGACTACGTGGACACTCAACCGCGACCCCCCGTTCCGACCGTCGCCCCGAAGACCCGCCGCACCGGCTGGTGGGGAGTGGCGGCGCTCGCGCTTCCCGCGCTCCTCGCCTCACTCGAACTGACGGTGACGAATCTCGCGCTCCCGTCGATCGCGATCGCCCTCCAGGCGACGAGCCTGCAGCTGCTCTGGATCGCGGACGTGTACGCGCTCCTGCTCGCGGGCTCGCTCGTGCTGATGGGCGCGCTCGGCGATCGGTTCGGCTCGCGGCGGATCCTGCTCCTCGGCGCAGCGGGCTACGGGGTCGCCAGCTGTCTCGCCGCCTTCGCGCCCACGGCCGACACACTGATCGTCGCGCGCGGCCTCATGGGCATCGCCGGAGCCACCCTCATGCCGTCGACCCTCGCCCTTGCCAGCTCGCTCTTCCCCGACGCGCGCCGGCGTGCGACCGCGGTGGCCATGATCATCGCGAGCGTCTCGGCGGGCACGGCGCTCGGCCCGCTCGTCGGGGGCGTCCTCCTCGAACAGTTCTGGTGGGGCTCGGCGTTCCTGATCGGCGCCCCCATCATGCTGCTCGTCCTGGTGCTCGTGCCGATGTTCGTCCCCGAGCGGCCCCGCGTCCCCGGCGCACGCCTCGACGTGCTGAGCGCAGCCCTGATCTGCGCGTGCCTGCTGCTCTGCGTGGCCGCGCTCAAGCGCCTCGCGACCGGTGAGCTCACGGTCTTCCCGCTGCTCGCGATCCTCCTGGCGGTCGGCCTCGGCGTCTGGTTCGTCCGCCGCCAGTTGCGCAGCCCCTTCCCGCTCCTCGACGTCCGGCTGTTCGCGGGGCGGCGCTTCACCACGACGGTGCTCACGCTGACCCTGGGCATCTTCGTGCTCTGGGGCTCGAACTATGCGCTCGCGCAGCTGCTCCAGCTCGTACTGGGCCTGAGCCCGATCGTCGCGGGGATCTGGACCGCCGCTCCGGCGGTCGCCGTGATCGCCGGCTCGACGCTCGCGCCGCGCTGGGCTGCACGGTTCACGCCCGAGCGGGTCACGATCGCGAGCCTCGTCCTGGCCGGGATCGGCTACACGCTGCTCGGCGTCGTCAGCGGTTCGGGGGACCCGCTGCTGATCATCGCCGCCGCCGTGCTCATCTCCGCCGGACTCGGCCCCATCATGGTGCTCACCACCGCGGCGATCATCGAGTCCGGCGGACCGGAACGCGCCGGAGCTGCGGCGGCGATCTCCTCCACAGCGCCGCAGGTTGGCGGCGCGGTCGGGCTCGCGGTGCTCGGCAGCATCGGCCTCGGCGTGTACCGGTCGACCCTCGAAGCCGCCGACCTCCCGCGGCGCGCCGCGGAGCTCCGCGACCGCGCCATGGACGGGCTCGCGGCGATCGCACCGCCCCAGGGCGGCGACTCGCCGGTCGACCCGCTGCTCGGCGCGGTGCGCACCGTCGCCGTGGAGGCGCAGATCGCGGGCCTGCAGGCCGTCGCGTTCACGTGCGCCGGCGTTCTGCTCGCGTGCGTGATCGCGAACATCCTCGCGTTCCGGAAACCGTGACGGCGCACGGTGACGGCGAACGACGACGGCGCACGGTGACGGCGCGCGATCCGCGGCACGCGCGGTCCATTTTCCGCCAGCGCACGACCCGGTCCTCCGTCCAGAGTGAAGGCGTGCCGAACTCGACGTCCACCCGACTCCCCGGCAGCTTCGTGCGCGTGGGCTGGTCCAGCGTCCTCGTGCAGAGCTCCGAGCAGATCGCACTCGCCGCGGCTCCGCTCGCCGCGGTGCTCATCCTCGCCGCGAGCCCCTCCGAGACCGCCCTGCTCCAGCTGGCGCAGACGGCACCCTTCCTGCTGTGCGCGATCCCGATCGGCGTGCTCGTGGACCGGGTCTCGCGCAAGGCGGTGCTGATCGGGAGCGAGGCGCTCCGAGCGGTCACGCTCGCGGTCCTCGTCCTGCTGATCACGGCGGAGACGCTGGACTACACGTGGCTGCTGGTCCTCGGGCTCGTGGGCGCCATCGGCACCGTCGGCTTCAGCGTCTCCGCCCCCGCGGTCGTGCCGCTGCTCGTCAGCCGGGACCGCCTGACCGACGCGAACCGCTGGCTCGAGCTCGGGCGGAGCGCCGCCTTCATCGGCGGGCCCGCGGCGGCCGGCGCGCTCGTGAGCCTGAGCGGCGCACCGGCCGCGTTCGCGGTCGGAACGGTGATCTGCGTGATCGCCCTCACCCTGCTCGTCCGGCTCGACGTCCCACCCGTTCCTTCGGCACCACGACGCCACATCCTCCGGGACCTGCGCGAGAGCGCGGCGTTCGCCGCGCGGAGCGACGTGCTCCGGCCCATCATCGTGACGGCGATCGTCTTCAACACGGGCTGGTTCGTGATCCAAGCCGTCTTCGTCGTGTACGCGATCGAGCACCTCTCGATGGACGCGGCGACCGTCGGCCTGACGCTCGGCGGCTACGGCGTGGGCATGGTCACCGGGGCGCTGATCGCCCGGAGGGTCGCAACCTGGCTCAGCATCGGCCGGATGACGCTCCTCGGCCCGATCGGCGGCTTCGCGGCAGCGCTGGCCCTCGCAGCGACCCTCGTCGCGCCGTCACCGTTGCTCGCGGGCGCCGCGTTCTTCCTGTTCGGGGTCGGCCCGGTGATCTGGGCGATCACCACCACGTCGCTCCGCCAGGCCATCACGCCGTTCGAGATGCTCGGCCAGGTGTCCTCGCTCCTCGTCATGGCGACCTATGGCGCTCGCCCGATCGGGGCGGGCCTCGCCGCGCTCGTCGCGGCGCGGTGGGGCGTGGCCGCGTGCCTCGTGATCGCCACGGTGATCTTCGCGGCGCAACTGGTGTACGTCTCCTGCTCGGCGCTTCCCCGTCTGACGGAGCTGCCCCCGGCGCCCGTGAGCGGGCACACCCAGGCCTAGAGCGTATGCCCGAGCTTGAAGCCGTGCTCCTCGTCGCCCTTGCGGGTGTAGGAGAACCCGTCGGCGCCGATCGTGACCGCCATCTCGGAGTCCTCGGTGCGCGACACGAGCGGTTGCGGCCGGCCGTCGAGGTCGAGCACGAGCGAGGCGTCGGTGTACCAGCTGGGCACGACCGGGTTGCCCCACCAGTCGCGGCGCTGGTTGTCGTGCACGTCCCAGGTCACGACGGGGTTGTCGGGGTCACCCGTCCAGTAGTCCTGCGTGTAGATCTCGACCCGGTGGCCGTCGGGGTCGCGCAGATAGAGGTAGAACGCGTTCGAGACGCCGTGCCGGCCAGGGCCTCGTTCGATCGCGTCGGACCTGCGCAGCGCACCGAGCTTGTCGCAGATGGCGATGATGTTGTGCTTCTCGTGCGTCGCGAACGCGATGTGGTGCATGCGGGGGCCGTCGCCGCCGGTCATCGCGGTGTCGTGCACGGTGGGCTTGCGCCGCATCCACGCGGCGTAGGTGGTGCCCGCCTCGTCCTGGATGTCCTCGGTCACCCGGAACCCCAGGTCCTCCATGTGCCGCACGGCACGCGGCACGTCGGGTGTCACCTGGTTGAAGTGATCGAGCCGCACGAGGCATCCGGGGGTCTGCAGGTCGTAGCGCCAGGCGAGCCGCTCGACGTGCTCGACCTCGTGGAAGAACTCGAGCGGGAACCCGAGCGGGTCCTCGACCCGCACCGAGTCGCCGATGCCGCGGACGAATCCGTCGGCCCGCCGTTCGACGCGGCAGCCGAGCTCGGTGTAGAACGCGACGGCCCGGTCGAGGTCCTCCGGCGTGCGCACGCGGTACGAGAAGGCGGCGACCGCCGCGACCGGCCCTCGGCGCAGCACGAGGTTGTGGTGGATGAACTCCTCGAAACTCCGCAGGTAGACGGTGTCCTCGTCCTCCTCGGTGACGACGAGGTCGAGCACGTCGACGTAGAAGCGGCGCGAGGCCTCGAGGTCGGTGACCACGAGCTCGAGGTACGCGCAGCGCACGACGTCGGGCGCGGCCGACTCGGGCGTCGGCACCGCGTGTGCCGGTGCGGGGATCGGGTTCTGGTCGGTGACGATGGGTTCGGTCATCTTCGCGTCCTTGCGAGGTCGGTGGGAGGGGGCGAGCGGATGTCTCGGTCGGGTCGGCGTCTCAGCCGCGGCCGAAGCGCGGCGAGTGGGCTTCGTCGAGCGTGATGTGCACGGCCTGCTGGTCGGTGTAGAAGTCGATCGAGCGGTAGCCGCCCTCGTGGCCGAGCCCGGAGGCCTTGACGCCGCCGAACGGGGTGCGCAGGTCGCGCACATTGTTCGAGTTGAGCCAGACCATGCCGGCATCGACCGACTGGGCGAAGGTGTGCGCCCGGGTCAGCGAGGTGGTCCAGAGGTACGCCGCGAGCCCGTACTTCACGCCGTTGGCGAGCGCGAGCGCCTCCTCGTCGGTGTCGAAGGGCGTGATCGCGACGACGGGCCCGAAGATCTCCTCCTGGAAGATGCGGGCCTCCGGCGGGACATCCGCGAAGACCGTCGGCGCGATCCAGTTGCCCTCCGGCCGGTGGGCCGGCCGGCCGCCGCCCGCGACCAACCGGCCCTCGCTCGCGCCGAGCTCGACGTAGGACAGCACCTTCGCGGTGTGCTCGGGGTGCACGAGCGCGCCGACCTCGGTCGCGGGGTCGTGCGGGTCGCCGACGACGATGTTCCTGGCGCGTTCGGCGTACCGTTCGACGAACTCGTCGTAGATCGGGCGTTCGACGAGGATGCGGCTGCCGGCCGTGCACCGCTCGCCGTTCAGTGAGAACACGCCGAAGATGGTCGCGTCGAGGGCGGCCTCGAGGTCGGCGTCGGCGAAGACCACGGCGGGCGACTTGCCGCCCAGCTCCATCGAGAGCCCCTTCAGGAAGGGCGCGGCGTTGGCGAAGATGAGCGCCCCGGTCGAGCTCTCGCCGGTGAACGAGATGAGCGGGACGTCCGGATGCTTCACCAGCGCGTCGCCCGCCTCCTCGCCGAGCCCGTTGACGAGGTTGAAGACCCCGTCGGGCACGCCTGCCTCGCGGAAGATCTCGGGCCACAGCGACGCCGACAACGGCGTGAACTCGGCGGGCTTCAGCACGACGGTGTTGCCGGTCGCGAGTGCGGGTGCGAGCTTCCACGACTCGAGCATGAACGGCGTGTTCCACGGCGTGATGAGCCCCGCGACGCCCTTCGGCTTGCGGTTGACGTAGTTCAGCTGGCGGCCCGGCACCTTGAACGCGTCGTCATGCTGGGCGACGATGAGGTCGGCGAAGAACCGGAAGTTCTCGGCCGCACGGCGGGCCTGGCCGAGCGCCTGCGAGATCGGCAGCCCGGTGTCGAACGTCTCGAGCTCGGCGAGCCTTGCATCGCGCTCCTCGACGAGGTCGGCGATGCGGTGCAGCACGCGCGATCGCTCGCGGGGCAGCAGCTTCGGCCAGGGCCCGTCGGTGAACGCGCGACGGGCGGCGGCGACGGCCCGCTCGACGTCGGCCTGCCGGCCGGCCGCGGCCTGCACGTACGGCTCGTTCGTGACGGGGTCGAGCACGTCGAACGTCTCGCCGCCGAGCGAGTCGACGAACGCACCGTCGATGAAGTGGCGGACGCGGTCGGGGAGGCCCGCGGGCACATGGTGGGTCATCGCGATTCCTTACTGACGGGCCGCGGCCGTCGACTGAGGGGCCGCGACCGGCGCGGACCCCGTTGCGGGTGTCTTCTGGGCAGCCTGGTAGGCCAGGACGGCGTCGAGCGTGGCGGTGCGGTGCTCGCGCACGACGAGCTCGAGCTCGCGCGGATCGGCGCCTGCCTCGATGAGCTCGAGGATGCGCTCGTGCTCCTCGACCGATTCGCGCGCCCGGCCCGGCACGAAGCCGAACGACGACGCGCGCAGCACCTTCATCCGGCTCCAGCCACGGTGCACGAGGTCGAGGAGGTGCGGGTTCGGACAGGCTTCGAACAGCACCGCGTGGAACTCGAGGTTGAGCTCGGTGAACCGGCGCGGATCGAAGGCCTCGAGCGTCTGCCGCATGCGCTCGTTGATCAGCCGGGCGCGGGCGATGTGGCCGGGGGTGAGGTACGGGGCCGAGAGCGACGTCGCATACCCTTCGACGACCGCGAGCGTCTGCATCGTGTAGAGGTACTCGGTCTCTTTGATGAGCGCGACCTGCGCGCCGACGTTTCGTTCGAAGGTGACGAGGCCCTCGGCCTCGAGCAACCGGATCGCCTCACGCACGGGCACGACCGAGACATTCAGTTCGCGCGCGATCTGGCCGAGCACCAGGCGGTACCCCGGAACGTAGCTGCCGTCATCGATCCGCTCGCGGATGAACCGGTACGCACGCTGCGCCTTGCTCTCGGTCATCGCGCATCCCCCTCGTTCGCCTCGGGTGCGCCCGCCGCCTGTTCGGCGTCGTAGCGGGCGCGCCAGGACGCGTTCATCGGGAACAGCCCGTCGACCGGCACGCCGGCCGCGACCTGCCCGGCGACCCAGGCGTCCTCACGCTCCTGCGCCTCGGCCTCGGCGAGCACCTCGGCGACCAGCGCGGGAGGGATGACGATGACCCCGTCCGCGTCGCCCACGATCACGTCGCCAGGCTGCACCGCGGCCCCGCCGCACGCGATCGTCACGTCGACCTCCCACGGCACATGGCGGCGGCCGAGCACCGACGGGTGCGGACCCTGCGAGAACACGGGCAGGCCGATCTCGGCCACCGCGTCGAAGTCGCGCACGCCGCCGTCGGTCACCACGCCGGCCGCACCGCGGACCTTCGCTCGGAGTGCGAGCACGTCGCCCACCGTGCCCGTGCCGCGTTCCCCGCGCGCCTCGATCACGAGCACCTCGCCCGGCTCGACCGTGTCGAAGGCGCGCTTCTGGGCGTTGAACCCGCCGCCGTGCGCGGCGAACAGGTCGGGGCGGAACGGCACGAACCGCAGGGTCTTCGCACGGCCGACGAGGCGGGTGCCCGGCCGCTGGGCATGCACGCCCTCGACGAACACGTCGTGGTAGCCGCGCTTGCGGAGCGCGACCGAGAGGGTCGCGACCGCGACCCGCTCGAACCGGTCGCGCAGCTCTGCCGTCAGCTCGAACCCGCCGGGTGACGCGGCCTCGGACCCGGGTGCCGGCCGCCCGGCGTCGGTCGAGGGCGAACGTCCCTCGGCGACCGCGGCGGCGAGCGCCTCCTCGGAACCCCACGCCTCGAGGCGCTGCTGGTCGTCGACGGCGGGCGACGTGCCGGTGTCCGCGAACGCCACCGTCCCCTGTACCACGGTCGTCGTGAGGCGACCGGTCGTCGGTGCGCCCGGAGCATCCGGAGCGTCGACCTCGATCTCGACGACCTGGCCCGGCACGACGACCGACGAGCCCGCCGGCGTGCCCGTGAGCACGATGTCGCCGGTCTCGAGCGTCATGAGCTGCGACAGGTCGGCGACGAGCTGCCCGAACGGGAAGAGCAGGTCGGCGGTCGTGTCGTCCTGCACCAGGGCGCCGTCGACCCACGTGCGCACGCGGAGTCCGGCCGGGTCGAGCCCCGACGCGGGGATCGTGGCCGGACCGAGCGGCGTGAACCCGTCGCCGCCTTTGGACCGGACGTTCGACCCCTTGTCGGCGGCGCGCAGATCGTACAGCCCGAAGTCGTTCGCGGCCGTGACGGCCGCCACGTGGGACCAGCCCTGCTCGGACGACACCCGGCGCGCAGGAGCGCCGATGATGAGGGCGACCTCGCCTTCGAACGCGAGGAGCTCGGTTCCGGCCGGGCGCTCAACGGTGCCGCCCGTCTCCGCGATCGAGCTGGTCGGCTTGAAGAAGTAGCTCGGCGCGGCGGGCGTGCGGCCGCGCTGGGCCGCGCGCGAGCGGTAGTTCAGATGGACGGCGACGATCTTGCCGTGGGCGGCGGACCGGTCGGTGTCGTCGGAAGCCATGGACGTCCTCTGCGTGTGAGATCTCGGATCGAAGTGTGGGTGGACGCGCTGCACCGTCAGTAGGACGCGCGGGGCGCCGCGTCCGGCGGCGGATCGTCGGGGCGCTGCGCTGACGGGCGCCGGGAGCCCACGAAGCGGTCGGCGAGCGCCTCCGACGCCCGCGCGAAGAGCGACACGTCCGCGCCGACCGCGACGAAGTCGGCACCCGCCTCGAGGTATCGCTCGGCGACCTCGGGGACGAAGGCGTTCACACCCACCGGGACGCCCGCCGTCTTCGCGGCCCGTACGGCACGGAGCACCGCGTCATCGACCTCGGGATGGTCCGGATCGCCGAGACGCCCCATCGAGGCGGCGAGGTCGGCGGGGCCGACGAAGATCGCGTCGACACCGTCGACCGCGAGGATGTCGTCGACCGCGGCGACCGCCGCGGCCGACTCGATCTGCACGGTGAGGCTGATGGTCGACGAGGCATCCCGCAGGTAGTGCTCGACGCGATTCCAGCGCGACGAGCGCGCGAGCGAAGCGCCCACGCCGCGCATGCCCGGCGCGCCCGACGCGGCCGCCGCGGGATACCGCACGGCGCGGACCACCTCGGCCGCGTGCGCCGCGGAGTCGACCATGGGCACGAGCAGGTTCTGCGCACCGAGGTCGAGCATCTGCTTGATGATCACGGGCTCGCCGAAGGGGACCCGCACCACAGGGGCGACCGGGTACGCGGAGACCGCGTAGAGCTGGGTCAGGATCGACTCGAGCCCGTTCGGCGAGTGCTCGCCGTCGATGAGCACCCAGTCGACGCCGCTTCCGGCGGCGATCTCCGCCATGATCGGGTTGCCCGAGCAGACCCACAGGCCGATCTGCGGCCGAGTCGCAGCCGCGAGTCGCGCCGTGAACGTGTCGGGCAGTGTCAGACGAACCGGCATGCGATCGCCCCCAGCGTTCCATAGTCGGCGTGTACGACGTCGCCGCGCTCGACCCACATCGGGCGTGTGAACGAGCCCGCGAGCACGAGGTCGGCGGCCGCGAGCGCCTGGCCGTGCTGCGCGAGCTTCCGCGCGAGCCAGGCCACGCCCATCGCGGGATGCCCGAGCACGGCGGCCGCGACGCCCGTCTCCTCGATGACCTCGTTGCGGGAGAGCAGGGCGCCGATCCAGCGCAGGTCGACCGCGTCCGGCGACACCGGCCGGCCGCCGAGCACCATCGCGCCCATCGCCGCATTGTCGGAGATCGTGTCGACGATCGTGCGCCCCTCGAGCGCGATGTGCGAGTTCAGGATCTCGAGCGCGGGGACGACGTAGGCCGTCGCGTCGAGCACGTCGAACATCGTGACGTCGGGGCCGGCCAGCGGCTGGGCCAGCACGAACGCGAGCTCGACCTCGATGCGGACGTTCGAGAACCGGTCGAACTCGATCACCGAGCCCGACTCGTGCACCATGTCGTCGAGGATCACCCCGTAGTCGGGCTCGCTGATCCCGGTGGCGGCCTGCATGACCTTCGAGGTCAATCCGATCTTGCGGCCGACGACACGGCGACCGCGAGCCACGGCGCGGTCGGTCCATTCACGCTGGACGGCGTACGCGTCCTCGACGGTCATGCCCGGGTTGCGGGCCGTGAGCAGCGGCACGACCGTACGGTCACGGTCGGCCGCCGTCAGCTCGTCGGCGATCTCCGCGATGCGGCCAGGGTCGAGCATCCGGTCTCCACTTCGTCGGTGAGGCGGTCGGACGGTCTCCGACTTCCGACCGAACGATATTCGAGATCATATACGATCACCGGCCGCTCGACAATCGTGCGTTCGATGCGTGGCTGCGCATCCCGTGAGCGTGTAACGTTCAACTGGCATTCATTGCGTGACATGCCTCCGACTCGGATCGTCAATGAGAGGTGCATCCCATGGAGAGTCTCGGCCTCTTCCTGATCGCCGCGTCTGCGGTCGCGGTGATCCCGGGACCGGATCACTTCTACCTCGGCGCCGTCGCGCTGCGGGACGGTCGCCGCGTCGCGCTCGTCTCCGCGGTCGGCATGGCCGCGGGCATGACCGTGCACAGCGTCGTCGCCGCCACCGGCCTCGGCGCGCTGCTGCTTACGGTGCCCGGGGCGCTGATCGGGGTGCGTGCATTGGGTGCGCTCTACCTGCTCTACCTCGGGATCAGTGCGATCAGGGCGAACCCGCAGCCCGACGACGTGGCAGAGGCCCCCCGCGGCCGAAGCTTCGTCCGTGCGATGACCGTGAACCTGCTCAACCCGAAGATCG
Organism: Agromyces protaetiae; assembly: GCF_030866785.1. Taxonomy (NCBI): domain Bacteria; kingdom Bacillati; phylum Actinomycetota; class Actinomycetes; order Micrococcales; family Microbacteriaceae; genus Agromyces; species Agromyces silvae. The sequence continues at coordinate 3,947,363 of NZ_CP133018.1, forward strand.
TGCTGTTCTATCTCGCGTTCCTCCCCCAGTTCGTCACGCCCTCGACCATCCCGATCGGCGTGCAGCTCCTCATGCTGGGGCTGCTCTTCGTGGCGATCGGACTCGTGGTGGATGTCGCCTACGCGTTCGTCGGCGTCGCCGCGAACGCATTCCTGCGACGACGAGGGGTCGGCAGCCGCGCGCTCTCCGTGGCGTCGGGCGTGGCGTACCTGGCGCTCGCGGCATTCGTGGCGAGTACCGTCGTGCTCGAACTGGCCGGTGCGTCAGGACCTCCCGATGCACCGTCGGCCGCGGCGCCGATGCCGACGGCGCCTTGGTCATGATCGGGCGTACAGCACTCGCAGACGCTCGGGCGAAGCCGGGTCCCGGTCGACGACTTGAACAGGTGCCCACGCCCACTGCCACGCGCTGACGTCCGGGACGCGCGAGAACTGGATCACGCCTCGACTGCCGGCCACCGAAGGCGTCGACCAGGACTCGATGATCCGCGCGCGGTCCGCACCCGCGGTGCGCACGACCGAGGCGAGGACGAGGGCCGAGTCGAAGCCCTCGAAGGCAACGAAGGAGGGTCGGGCCCCGAGTTTACGTCGAAGACGATCGTCGACGCGCACGCCGATCGGGGTGAGCCGTTCGGGCAGGTAGCGGAGGAAGGGCACGCCGGCCCCCTCGACCCCGAGTGCCTCCGCCCACTCGGGGAACTCGGGTTGCCCCGCCGGCGCACCGAGCAGGATGGCGTGCATCCGGTCGTCGTGACGCACCGCCCGCACGATCGAGGTCGCCGGCTCCGGGTGTCCGGTGAGGAGCAGGATCGCGGTCACCTGTGCCGCGAGTGCCGCATCGCAGAGCGACGCCACGGACTGCGTCCGTGCGTCCAGCTCGATGACGCTGCCGCCTCGTGGTGCGAGATGCTCCGCCAGGAGGCGCGCGCCCGCAGCCCAGTACACGCTCGGCTCGATCGCCACGGCGATGCGGCGGTGTCCACGGTCGAGCAGGAAGTCTCCGTAGACCCTCCATCCGTGGGACTGCGCGGGCGCGAGACGCGCGACCGCGCGCGTCTCGCGCTCCGGGATGGCGTCGAGCACGGCGGACGAGCAGAGGAAGGGGACACCGAGCGCGTCAGCGGTCGCGGCGGCGGCCTGCGCGGCGACGCTGTGATACTCGCCGACGAGCGCGACGACGTCCAGGCGCTCGAGCTCTCGGACGGCGTCGGCGGCGCGGTGCGGGTCGGCCGAGGTATCCCTGACCAGGAGCTCCAGGGGGTGTCCGTCGACGCCGCCCGAGGCGTTGATCTCGTCGACGCCGAGTGCCAGGCCCGCGAGCAGATGGCGACCGGCCTCGGTCCATCCCGGCGGACTGAGCGGGGCGAGGGCTCCGATCCGAATCGGTGCCCGGTCGGATCGCCGGGCATCGGCGCCGTGCTGGTCGCTCCGCCGCAGGTTCATCTCGTCCTCCTCCGTGGGCCCCGGCCCGGATCGCTCATCCTCACCGTAACGCAGTGAGCGCTCAGTTTCCGTGACGTCAGGCCGCCAGGCCCAGCACCCCCTGTGCGACGACGCCGAGCGCACCGAGGAACGCCACGACGAGGCACCACCGGCGCGCGGCGCGCACGCCGACGCGACGCGAGGCCGCCGACCCCACCCAGAGGCCGGCGGCGAGCGCGAGGACGGCGACGGCCCACTCGGTCGGCGTGAGGGCCGGAGGGACGCCTCGGACGAGGAGCGACCAGACGCCGAGGACGACGAAGTAGAACTGCACGCTCAGGGCGAACCGATCATGCGGCCATCGGGCCGCGACGGCGTAGGCGGCGACCGCGGGCCCGCCGACGCCCGCGGCCACGTTCATGGCCCCCGACAGGGCGCCGGCGGCGATGAGGCCCGGCCGGCCGGCGATCCCGCGGACCCGCTGTGCGGTTACGCTCAGCGCGAGGGCACCGAGCACGAGACACCCCGCGATGACCGCGAGCACGTCGGCGGGCAGGTCGCGGGTGAGGAGCGCGCAGGGCACAGCCGCGACACAGGCCGCGAGCAGCAGTGGGAGGATCTTGCGGTACTCGACGTCGCGCGCGTGCCGGATGTAGACGCTCAGCGCCGTGAGCACGGCGAACACGTTGGTGACCACCACACCCTGCACCGGCCCGAGGAGCAGGATCAGCACGGGTGCGGCGACGAGCGCGAACCCGATGCCCGAGATGCGCTGCGTCAGCGCACCGGCCAGCACGGCGGCGGCCAGGGCCGCCACCGCGATCAACCGCGCTCCGCTCGCGCGACGGGTGGCCGGATGCGTCGCACGTCAGTCGACGATCGCTCCGCCGGTGAGGTTGGCGACCACACCGGTCAGCACACCCACGCGGTCGGATGCGGCGAAGGCGAGGTACTCGGCCACCTCGATCGTCTCGGGCAATCGCCCGATGGGCGCTCCGGATGCGGCGCCGGCGAGCCACTCGTCGAGCGTTAGCCCGGCACCCTGGGCGATCCGGGCGAACATGGCCCCGGTGTAGGACGTCGACACCGCGTCGGAGAGGGCATGCGGCCGGACGCACACCACCCGCACTCCGTGGGGCGCGAGCTCGCCGGCGAGCGCACGCGAGAACCCTTCCAGCCCGGCGCTCTGCGCGGCGTTCCCCACGAGTCCGGGGCCGCTCAGTCTCGCGCCGGGCGTGGAGATCGTGAGCACGACGCCTGCTCCCTGCGGCACCATCACTCGAGCGGCGGCCCGCGCGGTGAGGAAATTGGTCCGCAAGTAGGTCGTGACCGGGTAGAGGAAGTCCTCGACCCCGGTGTCGACGATCGGCAGACCCTGCACGTGATCCACGCCGACCGCGTTCAACACGATGTCGACCCGGCCGCGGTCGCGCGCGACCGTGTCGACATAGCGCTCGACCGCCGACTCGTCGAGTGCATCCACGACCTCGGCCTGGACCGAGCCACCCGCGTCGGCGAGGGCGTCGGCCACCCGGTCGAGGTCGGCCGCGGTGCGGCCCGCGAGCGCGACGTGCGCACCTTCGCGGCTGAACACCGCGGCGGTCGCGGAGCCGATCGCCCCGGCACCGCCGAAGACGATCGCCGTCTTTCCTTCGAGCAACATGTCACCCTCCCGACTGCCCGGTCGCCGGCGAGCCGGACCGGATTCCTTCGCAGGAACCCCTGCGGTGCGATCCACCCTAGCTGCAACTTATTGGTTGCACAAGATTGGTTTGCTGAAACGTGCATATTGCGATCTGTGCGTGACAGATTCGCGAACGCCTGCATAGTATGGACAAAATCTTCAGCGCAATCTACGCGCTGACATCGTCAACACGTGACCGAGAGGGTGCCCCGGATGCCACGACTCGCACCCGAGCACACCGCGTTGACCATCCGTCAGGTCTCCGAGCGATCCGGGGTGGCGATCACCGCACTCAGGTTCTACGAGCGACGCGGGCTGATCTCGAGCCTGCGAACCACGGGAAACCACCGCAGATACGAGCGGGGCGTGCTGCGGCGCATCGCCGTCATCCGAGTCGCGCAGCGCATCGGCATCCCGCTCAGAGTGGTCCGTGACGCCTTCGACACCCTGCCGTCCGGGCGCACGCCCACGCGAGAGGACTGGGCCGAGCTGTCGCGCTCGTGGAGTGCGGAGATCGACGCACGCATCGCCGGCCTCAGTGCCCTTCGCGACGAACTCGAGTCCTGCGTCGGATGCGGCTGCCTATCGATGACCACGTGCGCGCTGAGCAACCCCGGCGACCGGTACGGCGCAGACGGCCCGGGCCCCCGACGACTCCTGGAACACCTCCAGGAGTCGTCGCACGCGCGCGAGCGCACCATCCCCGAACACCAGACCACCGCCAGAGCACAGTGAGGCGCCGCACGGCGCCAGAACAGGAGCATCCATGTTTCGAGGCATCGCCACCATCTCGTTGACCGCGTCCGATCTGGACGCCGCCGCGACCTGGTACACCGAGGTGTTCGGCATCGAGCCGTACTTCCGGGTGCCCGGCTACGTCGAGTTCCGGGTCGGCGACCACAGCACCGAGGTCGGGATCATCGAGGCCCAGTTCGCCGGATCCGAGCTCTCCCGCACCGCCGCGGCGGATCCCGCGCGTCCCGCAGGCGCGGTCGTGCTCTGGCACGTCGACGACCTCGATGGCGCGCTGGCCAAGCTGACGACGATGGGTGCCCGGGAGTGGGACCCGGTCCGAGACCGCGGCGAAGGATTCACGACCGCCACGGTCGTCGACCCGTTCGGCAACGTGCTCGGCGTCATGCGCAACCCGAACTACCTCGCGGTCCACGACGGACAGGACGGCTGACACGCCGCCGCCGACCCCGATGGCGGGAGGCGACGTCAGCGCGTGCTGCGCGTCGTTCGACCGACCGCGCGTTGGAGCACGGCCCGGAGGTGGTCGACGTCGGCCGAGCCGTTGTCCAGCAGGATCGCGGTGCACAGTCCGTCGGAGGCGGCGACCAGGGCGGCGATGGCCTCTGGGTCGTCGGTGAGCGTGGCGGCGAGTTCGGCGACATCCTCTCGCCAGCGCCGCGCGACCGGACGCAGCGACGGCCGGCGCGCGGCGAGGGTGGCCAGCTCGCGTTCCGCGAGCGCACGGTCCCTCCCGGTCCCGGCCGTCTCGGCGATCAGTTCCGCCAGCCCCGTGAGTGGATCCCCTCCCCCGACGACGATGGCCCGTATGCGCGCCGTGTACGCATCGGCGACACTCGTCAAGGCGGCGACCAGGAGGTCGTCCAGCGTCGCGAAGTAGTAGGTGCTGAGCGACGTCGTCATACCGGCCTGCTGCGCGACGGTACGGTGGGTCACGCCCGCGGCTCCATCGCGCGTGATCACGGCCAGGGTGGCGTCGATGATCGCGGAGCGGCGCTTCTCGCCGCGGAGCCGCCGCCCATCCTCGGGGCCGTCGGCGACGGCGTGAGCCATGGATCCCTCCTTGCGCCTCCCATCAGGATAGTCGGCGCATCGTTCACCTGCCGGTGTCGCCCTCCCGGACGAGCTCGAGCCGGGGCACGTGCCGAAGCAGCCGGAAGCACAGCACGGTCGCCAGCGCGATCGCGACGCCGGCGACCAGCGCGGCCGTGTTCAGCCCCGTGGTGAAGGCCAGCCGCGCCGACTCCACCGACTGGGCGGGAAGGGCATCGGCGATCGAGATCGTCGCGTTGAGGCTGTCGCTCAGCGCGTCGGCCGCGTCGGCATCGAGGCCCGCCGGGACGTCGTCGATCCGACGGCGGTAGATCCCCGTCGTCAGGCTGCCGAGAAGGGCGACCCCGACGGCGATGCCGAGCTCCTGGACCGTCTCGGACAGCGCAGCCGCCGAGCCGGACTTCGACGCCGGAACGGCGCCGATGACGATGTCGGTGCCCAACGCCGCGATCGCCCCGAGCCCGAGATAGACGAAGGCGAACCCGACGGCGACGTGCAACTCGTCATCGAGTCCCGCGCTCGCGAGCATCCCGTAGCCGATCAGCGAGATCCCGAGGGTCACGCCCATCACGACGCCCGGCCGGATGCGCCGGGCGATCACCGGGGCTCCGATGGCCACGGCGAACATCGCGAGAGCCGGCGGGCCCATCCACAGCCCCGCCGCGAACGGGCTGAGTCCCTCGACGAGCTGGAGGTACTGCGTCACCAGGTACATGGAACCGCCGACGCCGACCAAGCCGATCAGCAGCACGACGAGGGCCGCGCTGAAGGCGCGGTTCGTGAACAGTGCCAGGTCGAGCAGCGGGTGAGCGAGGCGGCGCTGACGGCGGATGAACAGCAGACCGGCGACCAGACTCATCGCGGCGAACGCCAACGATTGCCCGTCCGCCTCGGAGGCCGCGAGGTGTTTCACGGCGTAGATCGCGGGCAGGATCGACCCGAGCGACAACGCCACGCTGACGAGATCGAGTTGACCTGCTCCGGGGTCGGCGTACTCGGGCAGCAGGGCGCGCGCGCCGATCAGCACGACGATCGCGACGGGCACGGCCAGCAGGAAGGGCGCTCCCCACCAGAGGGCGTCGACCAGCACGCCACCGACGATCGGCCCCGCGGCCATCCCGAGGGCGAACATGGTGGCCCAGACACCGATCGCGACGGCCCGCTCACGCGCTTCCGGGAACATGTTCGAGACCAGGGAGAGCGTCGACGGCATCAGGGTCGCACCCGCGATCCCCAGCAGGGCGCGCGCGAGGATGAGCAGCCCGGCGGTGGGCGCGAATGCGGCACACACGGATGCCGCCGCGAACGCGACCATGCCGATCATCAGCAGGCGGCGCCGGCCGATGCGGTCACCCAGGGTGCCCATCGTGATCAGGAACCCCGCGATGAAGAAGCCGTACGCGTCCATGATCCACAGCAGCTGTGTCCCGGAGGGCGAGAGGTCGGCCGCCACGCTCGGCGCAACCAGGTACAACACCGTCACGTCGAGACCGAGCAAGACCGTCGGGAGGGCGAGGAGCGCGAGCCCCGCCCACTTCCGCACGCCTCCAGGCATCGACCACACCTCCTCAGCACCCACCGTCAATGTAGTTGGACGATAGTACAAGTAGAACTATCGTTCAACTACAGCGCGTGGGCGGACGCGGAGCGGTGCGCGACGCAGGCTGCGTCGCGTCACGCCGGAACCCGAGCGGACGGTCGTCGTGCGTGCTCCACACGCGCACGGCGACCGCCCACCCGGGAGTCGTGAGACTGCGCGGCTCAGCCGAGCGCGCGCAGCCGCGGCGCGAGATCCCGTTCGAACAGCGCCATGAACCGGCGTTGATCGTTCCCCGGCGCGTGGAACACGAGATGGTTGAAGCCGGCGTCCACATACTTCGCGATCTCGGCGACCACCCGGTCGGGCTCGGTGCCGACGATCCAGCGCTTGGCGATCTGCTCGATCGGCAGCGCATCGGCCGCGCGCTCCATCTCGACCGGGTCGGTGATGTCGTGCTTCTGCTCCTTCGAGAGCGACAGCGGCGACCAGAAACGGGTGTTCTCGAGCGCGGCCTCCTCCGTCTCTTCGTACGAGAGCTTGATCTCGATCATGCGGTCGACGTCGGTGAGGGCGCGGCCGGATGCCTCGGCCCCTTCCTTCACCGCAGGCAGGAGCTGCTCGGTGTAGAGCTCCATGCCCTTGCCCGACGTGCAGATGAAGCCGTCGCCGGCGCGGCCCGCGTACTTCGCGACGGTCGGCCCTCCGGCCGCGATGTAGATCGGCACGCCACCCTCCGGCCGGTCGTAGATCGACGCGTCGTGCGTGGAGTAGTACTCGCCGTCGAAGCTCACACGGTCGCCCGACCAGAGTTCGCGCATGAGCCGGATCGACTCCCGCAAGCGACCGAACCGCTCGCGGAACTCAGGCCAGTTCTGCTCGCCCGCGCCGCGGAACCCCGTCGCGATCTCGTTGAGCGCTTCACCGGAGCCGACCCCGAGCATGATCCGGCCCGGGTACAGGCATCCGAGCGTCGCGAACGCCTGCGCGATGACCGCGGGGTTGTAGCGGAACGTCGGCGTCATCACCGAGGTGCCGATCCGGATGGTCGAGGTGCGCTCGCCGACCGCCGCGATCCAGGCCAGGGAGAACGGCGCATGCCCGCCCTGATGTCGCCAGGGCTGGAAATGGTCGCTCACCGCGACGGATTCGAAGCCGTGTGCCTCGGCGGCCACCGAGAGCTCGACGAGCTCCCGGGGAGCGAACTGCTCCGCGGAGGCCTTGTACCCGAGCGTGAGGGTCATGGTCGTACCTTTCTGTTGCGGGCGATGGTCAGCCTGTGGGAACGCACACCCTCGGCGAGCGCCGTGACGGCTTCAGCCGTGCGTGACCCGACGCCGAGGCGCAGCGCCTGCTCGAGTGCGTCGAGTGTGTCGACGTCCGCGCGCACACCCGGGACGATCGCAGGGCGTTCCACCGTCACGAGATCGGTGAAGCCCGCGCCGAGGTGCCGCGCGGCGGATCCGTCGCCGAACGCCGGCGCGAACGGCTCCCCGGCGCGCGCGGTCGCGAGGGTCGTGCCCGTGCCGTCGGCATCGCGCACGAACGCGAGCGGATACCGCGCTGCGGCGGCGAGCGCCGAATCGAGCCCGTCGGCTCGTATCGCCGGGAGATCGCCGAGCATGACGGCGACGGCGATGTCGCTCCCGCTGCGGGCCGCGGCGATGCCGGTCTCGATCGCGGAGGCGAGCCCCGCGCCGGGTACCTCGTGCAGCACCTCGACGCCGTCGGCGAGGTGCGTATGGAGGTCGGCGTCGCCCGTCACGACGAGAATCCTGTCGATGCTCCGCGCGGCGCGCGCCGTCTCGATGGTGTCGAGGGCGAACGCTCGAGCCAGCGCGAGGCGCGCGGTCGGCGACACGGTCGGCGCGAGCCGCGACTTGGCCGTCGCGAGGGCCTTGACCGGGATCACCAGTGTCCAGCGGTTCATGCGTCGGCCGCTCCCACTCGCGGCCGTCATGCCCTCAGCCTCGGAAGCACTTCACGGCCGAACACCTCGAGCCAGTCCGCCTGGTTGCGACTCGTGTTGTGCAGGTAGACGCGGTCGAAGCCGAGGTCGAGGTGGCGCTGGATCTCGGCCCGGTGACGGTCCGGGTCGGCCGAGACGACCATGCGGCCCTCGAAATCCGCGGGCCGCACCGTGCGCGCGAGCTGCGCGAACTCGAACGGTGAGCGGATGTCGCCGCGCCCCATGCGCATACCCGCGACCGGCCACTCGGCGATCGCGTTCCGCATCGCCTCTTCGTCGGTCGCCGCCCACGAGAGGTGGAGCTGCAGCACCTTCGGCATCGTGGCCGAGTCCCGACCGGCTTCACGGGCACCGTCGCGGAACCGCGTCAGCACCTCGTCGAGCCGATCGACGGGCCCGTTCGACGTGATCAGCCCGTCGGCCACCTTCCCCGCCCGCCGCGCCGTGACGGGGCCCGCCGTGGCGACCAGGATCTCCGGGGGCGTGACCGGCATCGTCCAGAGGCGTGCGGATTCGAGCCTGAAGGCCGGGCCGGCATGCCGCACATCCCGTCCGGCGAGGGAGGCCACGAAGAGCTTCCGGATCATGTGAATCGCTTCGAACATGCGGTTGATGCGCTCAGGCGCCTCAGGCCAGTAGCCGCCCACGACGTGCTCGTTGAGCGCCTCGCCTGAGCCGATACCGAGCCAGTGACGGCCCGGGTACATGGCGGCGAGCGTCGCGCTGGCCTGGGCGACGACGGCGGGGTGGGTACGAAAGGTCGGCGTCGCGGCACCCGGCCCGAAGTCGCCCTGCGTGCGTGCACCCAGCGCGCCGAGCACGCTCCAGACGTGCGCGGACTGTCCATGCTGCGGCAGCCACGGCTGGAAATGATCGGTCGCCATGACCCCGGAGAACCCGTGCTGCTCGGCGAGCTCGGCGAGCGCGACCGCCTCTGACGGGGTGAACTGCTCGAGCATCGCGGAGTACCCGACCCGCACCGGCTCCCCCGCCCGCCCGCCGGGCACCGCGGAGCCGAGGGCTGGGAGCCGCTCGGTCACTCGGACCCCGCCTCGTCCACCCCGGAATCGGCTCGCGCGCGCACACCGTGCCCCTTCGCGCCCGCCGGTCGGGCGAACGTGATCTCGAGCTTCGCCGCCTCGAGCTCGCTCCGGGCGGCGGTCCCCAAGCGGTCGTCGGTGATCACCTGCTCGAGCATGGCGAGCGGCGCGACGTGGTAGCGCTCGCTGACCCCGTACTTCGAGCTGCCCGCCACCAGGACGCAGCGCGCGGCCGACTCGACCGCCGCGATCTTGACCGCGACCTTGTCCGCCGACGTGGTGGATACGCCTCGCCGCAGGTCCCACGCCCCGGTGCTCAAGAAGCAGAGGTCGGTGTTGATCCGTCTCGCCGTGGACGCGGCGAACAGGCCGGCGCTGGAGCCGCTCGCGGGGTCGATCTCGCCGCCCGTGTGGATCGTACGCACACCGGGGTCGCCCATCAGCGCCACGGCCGTCGAGAAGTCCGAGGTGACCACGGTGAGTCGCGACCGGCCGCGGAGGTTCCTCGCGATCGCCTCGCACGTCGTCCCGGCATCGAGATAGATCGCCATGCCGTCCTCGATCAGGTCGGCGGCGGCGGCCGCGATGGCCCACTTCTCCTCGGTCTCGAGGATCGCCCGCTCACCACGGGCCTCCGGCGGTCTCCGCCCAGAGGCCAGCCTCGCGCCGCCGCTCACCGCGGATGCGACTCCCGCACGCTCCAGCTCGGCGAGGTCGCGTCGGACGGTGATCGCGGAGACGCCGAGCTTCACCGCCACATCGCGAGTGATCACGACGCCCTCCGAGTGCAGGATCTCCTCCAGGACGCGTCGGCGTTGCTCGGGAATCAGCGTGGACATACCCCCACGCTAGATCATTTTTGAACTAAACTGTGCATTTATGTTCACCAAACTGGAACGCCTGAAGACCATCGACGACACCGGGGTCGTCCTCATCGTCCGCCTCGATGACCCGGAGGAGGCGTATTCGGTCGCCGAGGCCGCCATCGAGGGCGGCATCCGCGCCCTCGAGATCACATACTCGGTCCCGGGCGCGCTCGGCCTGATCGAGCGGCTCGCATCCCGCCACCGTCATGAGGGCGTCGTGATCGGCGCTGGGACCGTGCTCGACGGCCAGGCGGCCTTCGCGGCGATCCAGGCCGGGGCCGAGCTCCTGGTCAGCCCGCAGCTGAACCCCGAGATGCTCGCGACCGCGCAGCGGTACCAGGCGGTGAGCATGAGCGGCGCGTTCACGCCGACGGAGATCGTCGACTCGGTGACCGCAGGCGCGGACATCGTGAAGCTGTTCCCGGCCGAGTTCGTCGGTCCGGCGTACGTGAAGACCGTGCTCGCGCCCCTCGCCGGCGTCCCCATCGCGCCGGCCGGCGGGGTCACCGAGGCGAACGTCGCGGAGTGGTTCGAGGCGGGCGTGTGCTCGGTCGGGGTCGGGAGCGCCATCACGAAGGCCGCTCGCGGCACCGGCGACTACACCCGCGTCGTCGATGCAGCGCGCGGGTTCCTCGCGGCGGTCGCCCAAGCGCGCGCCTGATCGGCGGGATGCGATCATGGAGCGCATGCGCCCGACGGCGATCATCTTCATCGGCACCGCCGGCTCGGGGAAGTCGAGCGTCAGCAAGATGGCGGCGCGCGAGCTCCGCGCGGCATACCTCGACAAAGACACCATGGTCACCCCGCTCACCGAGTTGGTGCTGCGCGAGCGCGGCGAGGATCCGCAGCAACGGGAGAGCAGCGCCTACTACCGTGAAGCCGTCTTCCCGGCCGAGTACACCGCGCTCATGCGCACCGCGGCCGACAACCTTCGCCTCGGGATCCCGGTCGTGATCGACGCCCCCTTCTTCGCGTTTCTCGGGGACGCCTCATACCTGCGCCGCGCGAAGGCCGAGTCCGGCTGGCCGGAGAGCGACGTCTTCGTCGTGCGCGTCGTCGCGGCCGACCACATCGTGCGGGAACGCCTGGTCTCCCGCGGACTGTCGCGCGATCGCTGGAAGCTCGATCACTGGGACGAGTACCTGGCCATGATGCAGGGGGTGCGATGCACCTGGGACGGCGCGGTGCACCTCGAGCTGGACAACAGCGGCCCGCAGCCCGATCTCGCCGTGCTCGAGGAGGCGATCCGGACGGCGGGCCGCGGATGACTCACCGCACCGCGTGGCTCGACCACGCCCTGCCGGGTTGCTCGGCCGTCGGCAGGCCGGCGACCTCGAGGATGCGGTCGAGCAGCTCCTGAGTCCGCGCAGCCTCGCGGCCGGACGTGAGCGGCTGGGTTCGGTCACGGACGCACTCGAGGAAGTGATCGACCGAGGCCCGGAAGCCGAAGGTCGAGGTGGCCGTCGCCCATCCGAAGGCTTCGGCGCGCATCTCGCGCGTGACGGTCTCTCCCGACCGCGTCACGGCGATGCGGTCGGGCGCTTCGATGTGCACCGACGTGGCCGCGCCGTACGCGTCGAGCGATTCCTCCCACCCGCCCGCGTTCCGCGCCGCCATGAGCACGCCGGTGTGGCCGTTGTCGAACCGGACCAGCGCCGCAGTGCCCTCCTCCTGCCAGGGGTCGTCTCCGGCGGCATGCGCCGCGACCTGCTCGACCTCGCCGCCGCAGTACCAGCGCATCAAATCGACCATGTGGATCGAGTTCTCGAACGTCGCCCGGTACTCCGAGCCGTTGCGATTCTTCTGCGCGACACAGAAGGTCGACCCGGCGTCACCGAACGCGGCGCGCCCCTCCTGGTACGTCGGCGCGAAGCGACGATTGAACCCCACCATCAGCAGACGCCCCGTCTCGTCGGCCAGGTCCGCGAGCCGCACGGCGTCGGCGGTCGCGGTGGCCAGCGGTTTCTCGCAGAACACGTCGACCCCGGCGGTGAGCGCCGACTCCACCCCGTGCACGTGCTCGGATCGTGGCGTCAGGACGAACACGGCGTCCAGCCGCTCGGCGTCGAGCATCGCCTCGACCGTGTGGTACGCCGCACGGAATCCCCATCGCTGCACGAGATCCGACGGGTCGGGCCTCCGCGAGACGAGCGCGGTCAGCTCGACATCCTCACGTCCCGCCAACGAGGGCAGCTGCGCGATCGCGGCGATGTTGCCGGCCCCGACCACTCCCACCCGCAACCTGTCGGTCATCGATCCTTCCAATCTTCGGGACCGACGAAGCGAGGCGGGTCCGCCACACGCGATCGGTCGACGAGTTCGATCATGAGCCCCCACGGGGCGACGAGATAGGTCCATCGGTTGCCGGCCACGCGTGGGCTGTCGCCGGCCACCTGCTTCACCCCACCGAGGATGCGGACACCGGGGACCCGCTCCAGATGCGCGACCGCGGCGTCGACGTCGTCGACGACGAACGCGAGGTGGTGCCCGCCGGCATCCCCATGCCGGGGCCGATCCGTTCTCAGCTCGGCGCCGCGCCATTCGAACACCTCGATGTTCAGGTTGGGCGGCATCCGGAGCATCGCCAGGGTGAGCGAGGCATCCGCCGGCATCTCGAAGTTCTCAGGAATGAAGCCCGCGTCCGGTCCGCGGGTCGACCGGTAGAGCTCCTCGGCACCGAGCACCTCGACGAAGAAGGCGACCGCCTCTTCGAGGTCCGGGACCGTCACCCCCACATGGTCGACGTGGCGCAGGCCGGGAACCGGCCCGCGCCCGCCGACCGGGCTCGATGCGTTCACAGCACCGGCCGCGACACCTGCATCGCCTTGAGCTTGGGCAGCAGCTCGCTGCCCCACAGCTCGAGCTGCGCGGGGTCGTCGGTGTAGGGGTGGATGATGAGGTGTTCGACGCCGACGTCGACCCTGGCCTGGCACTGCGCGACCACTTCATCCAGCGTCCCGAACATGTAGGAGCGTTCGAGGTGCTCCGTGTCGCGGCCGTCACCCAGGACCTCGGCGGCCATCTGATGCTGGATCTTCCTGGCGGCCGCAGGGTCGTCCTCCTCGGTGAGGTGCAGCCACTGCCCGTGGGCGATGACCATGTCGTCCGGGTTCCTGCCCTCCTCGACGAGCGCCTCCGCGACCAGCTTCCAGTCGTCGGCGACCTGCTCGGGCTGCGCGCTCGGCCGAGAGAACCATCCGTCGGAGTTCACGATGCGCCGTTTCACCGCGGGGTTCAGCTCGGGCTTCTCCACCGACTGGTCACCGGAGACCTGGCTGCCGCCGCCGACCCACACGGGAAGCGGCACGGGAGAGGGCTCGATGTGCACGTCGTTCAGCGAGTAGAACTTGCCCTCGTACGTCAGCTCCTCGCCGGACATGAGCCGGCGCGTGATGTCGAGCACCTCGTCCGTGCGCCGGCCGCGCTCCTTGGGAAGGGTGCCCATGGCGTACATCTCCGGGTGGTACCAGCCGGTGCCTGCGCCCAGGATGAAACGGTCGTTCGACATCTGCTGCAGGCTCGAGAGCGTCTTGGCGAGCAGCACGGGGTGGCGGAGGGGCAGCAGCAGCACGCCGGTGCCGAGCGTGACCTTCTTGGTCACGGCGGCCGCGAAGGCCAGGGCGGTGAGCGGCTCGATCCAGGTGTATGCGTACATGTTGCGGGCACGCAGCATGTGGTCCGTCACCCAGATCGAGTCGAATCCGAGCTCCTCGGCGCGGATGCACCATTGGCGAAGCCGTTCCGCGTGGTCGATTCCGTCCTTCGCGTAGCCGAAGCTCGGCAGATAGATTCCGACTTTCAGGTTGGTCATGTGCGTGTCCTCGTGTTCGTAGGGTTGGTTGGTGATTTCGGTTCGCGCTCGGGGAGCGGATCTGGCGCGACGCCGTTCGGCCTCAGGTGGCGTCCCGGATCGGGAGTCCGGCCGCGGCGAGCACGCGTTCCATCAGCTCTTGCGATCGGAACGCTTCGCGTGCGCCGGTGAGGGGTGCCTCGCGTGCGCGGACGCAGTGCAGGAAATGACGGACGGCGGGCGCGAAGCCGGCGGTCTCCGTGAGGTCCGCCCACCCTGCCGATCGCGGGCGCATGTGCAGTTGGGTGCGCTCTCCGCCACGGCTGATCTCGAGCTCGTCGGGCGCGACGACCCGGACGCTCGTCCCACCGCCGTACGCTTCGAGGCGCTCGTCCCACTCTCCCGCCGTGCGTGCCGCGGCGAACAGGGCGACGGCTCCTGAGTCGAAGCGGATCAGGGCCGCGGCGCCGTCTTCGCGGAAGGGGTCGTCGGCGCGCGCTGCTCCGGTCACCTCCACGGCCTCGCCGCAGAACCACCGGAGCAGGTCCACCATATGGATGCCGTTCTCGAGCGTTGCTCGGTACTCGGTTCCGACCCGGTGCTTCTGCCCCACGACGAAGTCGGGTCGGCGTTCGGCGAACTCGGCGCGCGCCCGGACGTAGAGTTCGGCGAAGCGCCGGTTCAGGCCGACCATGAGCTCACCCGGGGCACGTTCGGCGGCGTCGACCATCGCTTGCGCATCATCGAGGCTCGCTGCCAGGGGCTTCTCGCAGAACACGTCGAGACCCGCGGCCAGACCTCGTTCGACGAACGATCGGTGCGCCGACTTCGGGGTGAGCACGAACAGCGCGTCCAACCGGGCGTCGGCGATCATGGCGTCGACGTCGGGGTAGGCGCGTTCGATCGGCCAGCGGCGCACGGTCTCGTGCGACTCGTCGGGCGATGCGGTGACCACCCCTGCGATCGTCACCGTCGGGTCGGCGCTGAGCACCGGCAGCTGGGCGAGGCGGGCGATCACGCCCGCCCCGACCAGCCCGACTCGAAGCGGCCGCGGTTCAGTCATGCAGCACGCCGAGCTGTTTGAAGATGTCGTAGATCTGTCCCGAGTACTCGGCGAACGCCTCCTCGTCCCCCATCTGGACCGGACGCGGCCGGGGCAGGTCGATGACGATCTCCTCGACGATCCGTCCGGGCGAGGGGCCCATCACGATCACCCGATCGGACAGACCCACCGCCTCCTCGACGCTGTGCGTGATGAACAGCACCGATTTCGGTCGCTCGAGCCACAGCGCCTCGAGGTCGACCCGCATCTGGGTGCGCGTCAGTGCGTCGAGGGCGCCGAAGGGTTCGTCCATGAGCAGCACCGACGGCTCGTGGACGAGCGCGCGGGCGATCGACACGCGCTGCCGCATGCCGCCGGACAGCTGGTTGGGGTATCGGTTCTTCGCCTTGTCGACGCCGAGCTGCGCCATGAGCTCGTCGGTGCGGGCCTCCTGCTGGTCACGCGAGAGGCCGCGCACCTTTCCCTGGAGGAGGATGTTGTCCCGCGCGGTCCGGAAGTCGAGCAGGAGGTCGTCCTGGAAGACGATTCCGACGTCGGTCAGCGCGTGGGCCAACGGCTCACCGTTGATCAGCACCTGGCCGCTCGTCGGCTGCAGGAGCCCTGCGACCATGAGCATGAGGGTGCTCTTCCCGCAGCCACTCGGCCCGACCACGCTGACGAACTCCCCGGGCGCGATGGTGAAGTCCGTCGGCTGCAGTGCGACGTTCACGCCGTCCTTCGTGTGGAACTCCCTCGAGAGCTGCCGACCGGCGATCTCGAGGCCCGTCACGGTGTTCGTGGCGGCCGGGCGGTCCTGGCTCAGCATGCTGGCAGCTCCTCGGGCAGGTAGTCGTTCGTGTAGTAGAACTCGATGGGCTCGTTCGTCGGAAGGTCGAGGTACTCGACGAGGAGGTCGTAGGTCTCCTGCCAGGTCTCCGGCGCGACCTTGCCGAGACCTTCCGACCCGGCGGAGCACAGGAGTTCGATGTCGACGGCGAGCTGCTTCTCGATGGCCTCGGTGTCCGCGCCCTGGGGGAACTGCTCAGCGACGATGGCGGACGCTTCAGCGGGGTCGTTGCGCGCGTCGTCCCAGCCGCGAAGGGATGCCTCGACGAACGCCGAGACGAGCTCCGGGTTCTCCTCGGCATAGCTGCGCGCCGTGATCATCGACAGACCCACGGTGGGCACGCCTGCGTCGCGGTACATGATCTCGTTGATGTCGGCGCCCTGCTCACGGAGCTGGACGCCCTGGCTGTCTGCACCGGCGGTGATGGCATCGACACTGCCCTGCAGCAATGACCCGACGAGCGCCGACGGGTCGATGTTCACGACCTCGACGCTCGCCTTGTCCACGCCGTTCGCCGCGAGGAGCGCGTCGAACAGGCTCGACTGCGCCGTGCCCGGCTGCACCCCGACGCTCTTGCCCGCGAGATCTGCGACCTCTTCAATGCCTTGATCGGCGAGCGACATGGTCGAGAAGCCGTTGGTCTGGAGGATCTGGCCGATGTTGACGAGGTCGCCGCCCTGCGAGGCGACGGTCATCGCCGACGGACCGTCGGCGAAGCCGAACTCCGAGTTGCCCTGGGCGACGAGCGACGCGGTGGACCCGGAACCCTGACCCTCCTGAATGGTGACGTTGAGGCCCGCCTCCTCGTAGTACCCCTTCTCCTGCGCGACCATGAAACCCGAGTTCGGCCCGCCCGCCAGGAAGTTGAGGGTGAGCGTGACATCGGTCAGATCAGCGGGTGCGGCCGAAGGGTCGTCCTCCGGTGCCGCGGGGGAGCCGGCACATGCGGCCAGGAGCAGTGCTGAGGCGCCGGCGATCAGTGTCGCGCCGATTCGAGTTCGACGCGTCGTTGCGTGCAGTGTGCGAGACATTACTCAACCTTTCGTGGATGTGGGTGCGTGCGTGGTGGTGCGCGTACGGGATGGCATGGGGCGACCGGTCAATGTTTGCGCTGCCACGGGGTGACCAGCCGTTCGGCGAACTCGACCGCATAGGCGAAGACGAGGCCCATGATGCTCAGGGCGATGAGCACCGCGAACATGAGCGCGGTGTCGAGGTTCGCCGAGGCGCGGAGCAGCACGTAGCCGAGTCCGGCGCTGGACCCGACGAACTCCGCGACGATCGCGCCGGTGACGGCGAGCACGATGGCGACCTTCAGACCGGAGAAGATGAAGGGCAGCGCGGCGGGCATCCGGACGTAGGAGAAGGTCTGCATCCGCGTCGCGCCCATCGACTTGGTGATGTAGAGGAGCCGTGGGTCGAGGGCTTTGAACCCCGTGAGCGCGTCAACGAGGATCGGGAAGAAGCACAGCAGGAAGGTCAGGAGCACCTTCGGCAACATCCCGAAGCCGAACCACACGATGAACAGGGGGGCGACAGCGATCTTCGGGATGGTCTGCAGGACCACGATCAGCGGGTACAGCGTGATCTCGACGATCGGGACCGAGGCGATCAGGTAGGCCAGCGGGATGCTGATCACGGCGGCGAGCAGGAAGCCGAGCAACACCTCCGAGCCCGTCACCAGGGAGGCGTCCCAGAGGGTGGGGAGCTCCTCGATGAACGACTCGAACACGATGGTCGGCGCCGGCAGGATGTACGGCGGGATGTTGAAGGCAACGACAATCAGTTGCCAGAGCGCGATACTCACCACGAAGGCGGCGGTGGGCAGCGTGTACCGGACCGCTGGGCTCAGGCGCTTCGCCTCGCGCGAGGGCTTCGGCGGCAGTTCCGCGGTGTCAGGTGCGGCGGAGGTCGGAGTCGTGGTCATCTTCTCGTCTTCCTAGATGGAGTGATTCAGCGGGCTTCGGCGAGTGCGAGGTATTCGCGCAGCTTGTCGGCGCCGCGTGCGAAACCCTCCAGGGGATCCGGCAGGTCCTGGGGATGCCACCGGTACTCGTACTCGAGGGAGATGACGCCGTCGTACCCCTCGGCGAGGAGCGCAGCGACGATGGCCCCCCAGTCCATCTCGCCGTCACCGATGACGCGTGAGCGCACCGCACGCTCTTCCCCCGTGACGTTCGCCACGGCGGAGGCGGAGAATGGACGGTCGGGATCGACGAACGTGAGGTCCTTGGCGTGGACGTGCGCGATGTGTCCGCGCTGCAGCTCGATCGCCTGCGCGAAGTCCTCGTTGTGGGTGAAGGTGAGGTTGGCCTGGTCGTACAGGATCTCCACCGCGGGACTCTGTACGGCCTCGATCAGCTGAATGGTCTCCTGCGCGGACACGGTCATCGTGTTGAAGTGGTTCTCGACGGCGAGCACGACGCCGTGCTCGCCCGCGACCGGCGCGAGCTCGCCCAGCGAGCGAACGAGCCGCTCCCACAGCTGGGGCCGCTGGTCGAGCTGGTCCGGACTGTAGGCCCCCGCGTACACGCGGACGACTCCGGCGCCGAGGGCGGCGGCATCCTCGATGCATCGCGCGAACCGCTCGACATCACGGGTGCGTTCGCTCTCGTCGAGGGAGTTGATGCCCGTCATGTACGGGGTGAGCCCGACGACGGGAAGCCCGGTCTCTGCGCTCGCGCGGCGGATGTCGGCCAGCAGGCCGGCGTTGTCGGTCTCCGGGATCGCGCTCAGGTAGCCGTCCTGCCAGATCAGTTCGGCGCCATCGAGTCCGGCCTGCGCGAACAGCCCGATCGCGTCGACCGCGGAGTACTGCGGCGTGCCGAGGGTGTGACCGGCGAGGCGGAGAGGACCAGAACGAGTCGTCATTGACATACTTTCTGCAATCGTTGTTAGCAATCGTTTGCAAGATTGTACGCAGCGGTTCGATCAGAGATCAATAGGGGCGTCGAGAATTCTCTGAACGCGAGTCCGACCTACTTCAGCCGTCGCGTCGATCGCCGGATCAGGAGTTCCGGGACGAGCAGTTCGTGCTCGATCACGCCGGTGGAGACGAACCGCTCGGCGACCTCGATCGCGCGGCGGCCGAGCTCGGCGAGGGGCTGGGCCACGGTCGTGATCGACGGGTTGAAGGTCGCGCCGATCGCCACGCCGTCGAAGCCGGTGACGGAAAGGTCCTCGGGGATTCGAACGCCGCGCTCCGACACCTGCGACATGAAACCGAACGCCGCCATGTCGTTCGAGGCGATCACGGCCGTCGGACGCGACGGGAGGGCCAAGAACTGCTCTGCCGCGGCTCGACCGGCTTCCGGCCCGTATCCTCCGTTGATGACGCTCGGCGCGAGTCCGTGCGCCGTCGCGAGGATGCGGAACTCGTCGAGGCGCTCCTGGCCGGAGTAGGTGCCGACCGTTCCGGTGAGGTAGGCGATCTCGCGGTGGCCGAGTTCGAGCAGATGCTCGAACGACAGCCGCACGCCGAGCCGGTTGTCGATGAACACGGTCGGCACGTCCAGCTCAGGAGGCACGCGATCGATCACGATCAGCCGCTTCGCGAGCGCCGCCTGTCCGAGCGCGTCGACGTCGAGCTTGGTCGAGGGCGCGACGATCGCGAACGGCGAGAACAACGCATCCATCGACGCGAGGTAGGCACTGGTCTGCCCCGGGACGCCCTCGGTGACGCACAACACCAGTTGATAGCCGCGCGGACCGGCGACCGCGGCGATCGCCTTGGCCAGCTCTCCGTAGAACGGGTTGGTGATGTCGGGCACGATGAGCGGAACGAGATTGCTCGCCTTGCGACGCAGGGCTTGCCCGAGCGGGTTCACGCGGTACCCGAGCTCCTCGGCGATCCGGAGAATCCGCTCGCGCGTCTTGACATTGACCGCCTCCGGGCGCGAGAGCGCGCGGGAGACGGTGGAGCTGTGCACGCCGGCCGCCTTGGCGACGTCGTGGAGGCTCAACTCGCCCATGCCCGGCCCCGATCACGATCGCCGTGCATATCCCGATACGCGAGGTCGACCACCTCCATCGCTGCGACGAGATCGTCGATCTGCGGCAACGCCGCGAACCCTGCGTCGAACGACTCCGCGACCTCCGCAACGAAATCCCGGAACAACAGGTCACTGTCCACGTCGATCCGCGCTCGCTCGATGGTGCCGTCGGCGCGGGTCAGCGACACGTCGCCCCCGGCCCCGATGCTGACGAACCCGTCCTCTCCCGCCAGAGTCATACTCACATGACGTTTCGCCGCCGCAGACGGAAACACGTACCCGAGCTCCACGGTTGCCGAGCGTCCGTCCTCGGTGGTCAGAATCATGACCGCATGGTCCTCGATGTCCAGGTGGTGCAGCGCGTGGTGGCCGACGGCGCGGACTGACGCGATCGGTGCACCGAACAGCTCGGTCGCGACATCCGCGAAGTGCGCGCCCAGATTGACGAGGACTCCGCCGCCGGAGTCCGGGTCGAGCATCCATGCGCACTCCGCATCGACGTACCGTTGCGGCGGGCCGACGAGGTAGGTGACGGTGAGATACGTGGGCCTCGCGATCGACCGCAAGACGCTCATGAACGGGGCTGCGCGGTGTACCAGCGGTACCGCCACCGGCACGCCGTGCCGATGGGCCAGGTCGCGGAGCGACCGCAGGTCGGCCAGGTTCAACGCCCCCGGCTTTTCCAGCACGACCGGGATGCCCCGCTCGATGAAGTGTGCGGCCTGCGCGGCCATCCGTTCGTGCGCGGTCATCACGAACGCGACATCGATACCGGAGTCGGCCCCTGCCGACCCCCTTTCCTCGGCGACCTCGACGAGGTCGAACCGGGTTCGCAGTGCGTCCATGTAGAGGGGCGCGTGCCAGTGCGCGGCACCGACGAGCACGGTCCTGGGGCGCTTCACCGCTGCCACCTTCCTCCCCGCCAATCGATTGCGGTTAGGGAACAGTATGGACGATCGACGCGCTGACGCTCAT
This sequence comes from Agromyces protaetiae, assembly GCF_030866785.1. Classification (NCBI taxonomy): domain Bacteria; kingdom Bacillati; phylum Actinomycetota; class Actinomycetes; order Micrococcales; family Microbacteriaceae; genus Agromyces; species Agromyces silvae. Next base: position 3,968,332 of record NZ_CP133018.1, read on the forward strand.
TCGCAGATCTCCGTCTCCGCGGCGACGGCCGCGATCACACCGTGCCGGTGAGATGAACGGAGTCCGCGCGTCACGCACGGAGTACCTGTTCCAGCCCGAGCTCGTGGTCCGGGAGTCCACCGGCCCCGCGCCCGCACGCGCGAGATGAGTCGAGCTGCGTCGTGGGCGATCGCGGCACACCACGTGCGCGCCCGTCGCGTAGGGTGAAGGCGAATCTCACCCTGGAGGCGGCCATGTCACGCGACGACGTTCCGGCGAGCACCGTGCCCCGCACGATCGGACGCGTCGCCCTCGCCGCGGCGCTGGTGTTCGCGGGCGTCAGTCACCTGTTCTGGGCGCGGAAGGAGTTCCGCGCCCAGGTGCCGACCTGGGTGCCGCTCGACGCGGACGCCGTCGTGGTGGCGTCGGGCGCGGTCGAGATCGGGCTGGGCGGCGCGCTCGTCGCGTTGCCGCGCGAGCGACGCCGCATCGGATGGATCGTCGCGGCGTTCTTCGCCGCGGTCTTCCCCGGGAACATCGCGCAGTTCACCGAGAAGCGCGACGCGTTCGGCCTGGACTCGGATCGCGCCCGAGGCATCCGTCTCCTCTTCCAGCCGGCGCTCATCGCCCTCGCGATCTGGTCGACCAGCGCGCCGCGCCGGCGCTGAGCGGCCGCCGCGGAGTGGTCGCACCCACCCCACGACGGCCGCTCGTCGTCGCCTGGCCGCTACGCGACCGGGCGTGACTCCACACCATCACGACGGTGACTGTTCCGCCGACGGAGCAGCAACCACGCTCCGAGCGCCATCACCAGTGCCGCGAAGCCGCCGATGGTCCAGGCGCCCGCCGCGTCGATCGGCGATCCGGTGTTCGCGAGCTCGCCGTCGGAGCCGGATCCGGCAGGCGCGCCGATGCCGGCCGGGGACGAGCCCGGAGCGCCCGGCGCGCCAGGCCCACCAGGCGTTCCCGGCGTACCGGGCGTGCCCGGATCCGTCGGATCCACAGGCACCTCCGCCGCAGGGATCACGGTGAACAGGCTCACGCCGGAATAATCCACGGCCCCGAAGGGGTCGGCGCTCTGCACATACCAACCGTGCTCACCGAGCTCGGTCAGCGGCCAGGTCGCCGTCAGCACGGATCCGCTCGGCACGTCCGCGAAGGCGGCGATCTCATTCGTGGTGAGGATCTCGGCCGAGAAGGCGTCGGTCGCGAGCGCCCGGGTCTTCGGAGCGATGCCGAGGTCCGCGTACGAGATCTCGAACTCCTGGTCCGCGTACGGGTCCTCCGGCGGCCCGACCAGGCCGGGGTCGTCGGAGTTGTACTGGCCGAGCGAGTGCGAGTACGTGCGGACCAGCATCTGCTGCGTCTCGTTGTCGAAGTGCAGCATCCGGAAGAAGCCCTGCCCGCCCTCCGGCAGCGCCTGATAGTCGAACAGCATGTTGTACACCGTGCGGTCGGCGACGCCGTCGCCGTCGTCGTCGAACGTGTCGGCACGCGTGGCCGCGTCGTGGTAGTGGCCGGAGAGGACCATCTTCACGTTCGGGTTCGGCGCGACGACCTCGTCCTGGATCTGCTGCGGCACCGGCCCGAGCCCACCGCTCGGCAGCAGGTTCTCGTGCAGGTTGATGATCGCGATGCGCTCGGGGTGCGCCGCGAGCACCTCGTTCATCCACGCGATCTCGGCGGCGGCCGGCCCCCAGCCCATGTAGAGCATGAGGAAGTCGATGCCACCGGACGAGATCAGGTCGTAGTGACCGCGGTTGTTCTCGTAGCTGCCGCCGTACCAGGGGTTGGCCGCGTAGCGGGCCTCGCCGAAGAACTGCCCGTACGTCGAGTAGTCCACCTCGTAGCCCACGTCATGGTTGCCCGCGAGCACGCCATAGGGCAGCCCCGCCTCGTCGAAGCGCAGGTACTGCGCGTCGGCGTTCGTCCACTGCTCCATCACCGTGTGGTTGTCGATGATGTCACCGGTGTGGATGACGTACTGCAGGTTGAGCTCCTCGCGGCGATCGAGCAGGTAGTCGTGGATCGAGACCTGATGCTCGTAGTGCGTCGCGTTGTAGTACTGCGTGTCGGACTCCCAGCCGAACGTGAAGTCGTACTGCGATCGGGGCACGTCGTCCGGGTGGGCGGGCTGCACGGGCGAGTCGCGCTCGGTGAGGTTCTCACCGGCAAAGCCCTCCGAGTGCTGGACGAGGAACGTGACCTGGCCGTCTTGGGCGTATGTGCCCGCTTCCACGACCCCGTCGAGACCGAAGGCCTCCGCCTCGGCGCCGGTCGTGAGGTGCCGGTCGATCTCGATCCACGAGGAGCCCGTGGGGTCGAGCGCGTAGAGCATCACCTGGGCGCCGGGGTTCGCCGAACCGGCCCATTCCACGCGCACGAGCGAGTCGTCGGCGGTGCCCGCGGGCACCTCCACGTCGAACATCTGGAACGGGAACTGCTCGTCCGAGCTGATCTCGGTCGCGAGGCCGTCGACCCCGGCGAGGGTCTGCACCTCTTCGCGGCTCAGCCTCTGCGCCTGGCCGCGGTCCGTGGTCGCGGCGTCGGAGACCAGGCCGGCGTGGGACTTCACGGCGCCGTCGCCGAGCTCGAGCCGGTGGCCCTCGCGGAACGACACCTGGAGGGTGTCGCCCGTCGGGTCCTCGACGCGGGCCTGCAGCGACACGTCACCGGCCTCGACCTCCGAGCCGTCCAGCGGCCCGATGATGCCGGCCGAGGGGTACTCGTCGTACGTCGTGAAGCTCACCGTGTAGGTGCCCGCGTTGCCGACCTGGTCGGTGGCCTCGATCTCGAGGACGTGCTCGCCGGGGGCGAGCTCGAGCGACGAGGTCTCGTAGGGCAGCTCGATCGCTGCACCGTCGAGGGTCGCGGTGACGGATGCCACACCGGCGCCCGCGTCCGTGACGTCGGCCTCGATCCGGATCGTGCCCTGGTAGGGCGTCCCGTCCACGATCGACGAACTGACCTCGGGCGCGGTGTTGTCGACGTGCACCGTGCGGGTGGCGGTGTGCACCTCGTCGGCGGCCGTCAGCGCGTACGACCCGTCGGCCACCGCGGCCGTCGCCCAGGTGTGCGACAGCCCGGTGAAGGCGTCGGCGGGCAGCTCGAAGCGGGCCTCGTAGAAGTCGAGCTTGCCGGCGCTGTCACCGATCTCGATGACGCCGCCCTCGTACCCGGCAGGGATGAGCGTGCGACCGTCGGGCAGGATCAGACGCGGGTCGAACGCGCCGAAGTCGTCATTGTTCTCCTCGAGGTCGATCTCGGGTGCCGCCTTCGTGCCGGCCCAGATGCTCACGACGAGCTCATCGCCCTCGACGATGTACTCGAGCGGGATCGGCGTGACGATGGTCTCGGAGCCGACGTAGATGCCCTTCTCGAAGATCTGCAGGACGTCGTCGCCGACCTTGACCCCGTTCTTGAAGTAGTTGTCGACCCGCTCCGCCTCGAACGCGAAGTACGGTGCCCGCTCGAGCATGGGCTCGGTCTCGACGGCCTCGCCGTCGATCGTGAGCTCGAGCTCGGTCGGGTGGGCGTCGGAGGCCGCGACGACGCGGGTGTCGCCCGCGACGTACTGGCCCTCGTCGAGGTTGAACCGGATGGGATCGGTCTCGGCCCCGGCGACCGGCAGTCGGCGCGGCTCGCTGGTGGAGGTGTTCGTGCCGTCGCTCACCTCGAGCGTGTACTCGAACCACGCCTTGCCGGCGAGGTCGACCCAGTGCACCCGATGGCTGTACACATCGCCGTCACCGGGCATGAGGTTCAGCACGCGCGACCCGGGGTCGACGTCGTTGGTGAGCGTCATCGTGACGGTGCGCACCTGGACGTCGTCGGTGATGTGGAACGCCGGGATGAAGTCGACGGTCGGGTCGATCTCGGCCGCGACGCGGTCCTCCACGACCGGGAGCGTCGTGTCGGGCGCCTCGATCATGAGCCCCGCGGGAACCTGGTCCGCCTGCACCCGGCCCGGCGTCGGAGCGTCGAGTCCGAGCAGCCGCTGCACGGTCTGGTCGGCCGCGTCGATGCCGTATCGGATGCTCCGGTCGGGGAACGTGTCATCGACACCCGCAACCATGTTGTACTGCGCCTGGTTCACGGTGTACCCGGTGTTCGTCATGATCTCGATGCCGCGCGGGCTGCTGTTCGCCATGCCGCCCGTGAAGATCTCGGCGAGGTCTTCACCGAGCGTGAGGTCGGTGCCGAACTCGGCGTTGAAGTCCGCGGCGGTGAGGTGGGTGTTGGCGCCGTTCTTGATCCAGAGCACGAGCGTGCCCCCGCCGCGGATGACGACGTCCGACGGCTGCGCCGGCCACAGCACCTCGGCGCCGTTCATGTGCAGGTAGTTGATCGTGTAGTCCGCGAAGTCGATCGGCTCGCTGGTCGCGTTGTAGACCTCGATGAACTCGTACGCGTCGGCACCGTCGACGTTGCTCGTGTCGGGCATCAGCTCGGTCACCTGCAGGCGCGAGGTGACGATCGTGGGGTCGGGCTCGGGGGTGAAGGGCGGAGCGGTGAACGCCTCGGGTGCGACCACGCCGGGGCTCGGCGTGGCGAGCGTCTCGAGCACGGCCATGCCCTTGGTGTGCACGTCGCCCGGGATCCGGAAGTTCGCGCTGAGGTCCTGACCGACGCCGCCGCCCGGGACGTGCGACCAGCTGACGATCTGGTCGCCCTGCAGCACGCGGATGCCGCGGTCGCCGCCGTTCGCGATGCCGTTCTGGCCGCTCACACGGACGATGCGCGCGTCGGAGCCCATGCCGAAGTGCGCACGGAAGTCCGCCTCGGTCTTCGCGTACGAGTCGACGCTGCCCGCGGTGTAGCTCAGCCAGAAGACGACCATCTCACGCGGGTCGACGACGAGGGTCTCGTCTTCGACGACGAGCGGGATGTCGCGCGTGCGATCCGGCGTGTTCACGTAGCTGTACGCGAACGAGTACCCGGCCTCGGCGAGATCGATCGGCTCGTTGGTGGTGTTCGCGACCTCGAAGAACTCGAAGTGGTCGTGGCTGACGTTGTCCGGCGCGATCTCGGTGACCATGAGCGGCCAGTTCGACGCGGGGCCGGGCTCGGGGTTCGGCTCGGGCTCGGGCTCGGGCCGCACGAGCTGCGCGGGGTCGACGACGCCGGGCGACGGCGGCGCGAGCTGCGCCAGCACGTCCATCCCGAGCGCCGAGGGGTCGGCGGGGAGCCTGAAGTGGGTCACGGCGTCCGGCCCCATGGAACCGGTCGGGTAGAAGGAGTACGACAGCAGCTGGTCGCCCTGCGCGACGCGCACCGCGCGCGATCCACCGTTGGCCATCCCCGGCTGGCCCGTGATCCGGGCGACCTGCGCCGTCTGGTCCATGCCGAAGTGGTCGCGGAAGTCGTCGATCTCGTACTGGAACGAGTCGGGTGAGCCCGACTCCGCCGTGTAGCTGAGCCACAGGACCACGGTCTCGCCGCCGGCGATCGTGAGATCGCCCTCCACCGCGAGCTTCGTGCCGATGCCCAGGTCGGTGCTCTCGCGGGTGACGTACGAGAACTCGATGTCCGACTCGGCGAGGTTCATCGCCTGATCGGTGGTGTTGTGCACCTCGAAGTACTCGAAGTGGTCAGCCCCGACGTTGTCCGCAGCGATCTCGGTGATGATCAGCGGTGAGGTCTGCGCCGCAGCGTGGGCGGTCGGCGCGGTCAACAGGGCGAATCCGACGGCGCACACGGTGGCCGTCGCAATCGTTCCCGTGAGGCGCCGGAGTCGTGAGAGAGGCACGGCTGTCCTTCGGTCTGGAAAGGGGATCGGCCCGACCGTAGGGAGGCCGCACGAATGCGGAGCGAACGATCCGTTACCAGCGTGTGAATCACCCTGCGCCGTCCTGCTGCCGAATTGATAGACCAAACCGTTTGACGAACCGACGAGGTCGCAGCGATCACCGGACTCGGTCGCGCTGACGGCCGGCTCTTCGACGCCGATCCCGAGCGCATGGAGGTCGTGTAGACGACTGCGCGCGTCATCAGGCACACCTCGGTCGGGGTCACCGCGATCCGGCGCAGCGTGAACTGTGCTCGAATAGGCGGCATGACGAACACCGACGACGAGCTGAAGATCGCCGTGCTGCAGGCGAGCAGTATCCCGGGCGACGTCGAGGCGAATCTCCGGGCGGTCGACGAGGCGGCCGGGCAGGCCGCGGACCGAGGCATCCACCTCCTGGTCACGCCGGAGATGCTGCTGACGGGGTACAACATCAGCGACCGGGTCGTCGAGCTGGCTCGGCAGGCGCCGCTCGAGCGGGTCCGCGAGATCGCCGCGGACCACCGGGTAGCGATCGTCGCCAGCGGGCCCGAGCTCCTCGACGGGCCGGATGCCTCGGCGGCACGCGTGGCGAACTCGGCGTGGTTCTTCGACGAGACCGGCGCGGTGCTCGGACGGCATCGGAAGATCCAGCTGTTCGGCCAACTCGACCGGGACATGTTCGTCGAGGGAGCGACGCCTACGACGCTCGTGGACTATCGCGGCTTCCGGGTCGCGCTGCTGATCTGCTTCGACGTCGAGTTCCCCGAGACCGTGCGCGCCGCCGCCCTCGCGGGCGCCGACCTCGTCGCCGTGCCGACGGCGCAGATGCAGCCGTTCGGGTTCGTCAACGACCACCTCATCCGGGTCCGCGCGTGGGAGAACGGGGTCTACGTCGCCTATGCGAACCACTACGGCACCGACGGATCGCTCGAGTACGTGGGCCGGAGCGTGATCGCGGATCCGCTCGGCGAACACCTCGCCCAGGCGCAGCCCGACGGCGGCGCCCTGCTCACCGCGACCATGGACCGCGAGGTGCTGGGCGTGGCACGCCGGCAGAGCCCCTACCTCACCGAAGTGCGGAGCGAGCTCTTCGCCCGGCCGCCCGCCGAACGGCACGAGACGTGACACGCGTCAGCGACGAGTAAGGAACCGCAGCCCGCCCGTTAGGGAACGGTGAGGATCGCCCGCGGCCGCTCGCGGGAGGAGTTGCATCGAGCACGCAGCATCTCAGCTGCCCGCCGGCCGCGTTCGCGGCGACGGAAGGTCCCCGTCTGGAGTCCTCGTGCTCGACCTCGTCTACGTCCTGCTGATCGCGGCGACGTTCGCCCTAGTCGGCCTCATCGCGAAGGGGGTCGAGAAGCTGGGCCCACGCGCCGGAGGCTCGCCCCAACGCGAAGCGTTGAGGGGAGGGGAGCGGGGATGATCATCGCAGAGCTCGCCGCCGCCGTGCTGGGCGTCGCCGCCGTCGCCTACCTCGTGTACGCCCTCGTCCGGCCTGAGCGGTTCTGATGGAGGCACTGTTCGCCGTCCTCCAAGCGGTCACGCTCGCGCTCGTCATCGCGGTGCTCTGCCGGCCCTTGGGCGACTACATGGCGCGCCTCTTCACGACCGACCGCGACTGGAAACTCGAGCGCGGCCTGTACCGGCTCGTCGGCGTCGACCCGCGCACCGAGCAGTCCTGGTCGGCGTACCTGCGCGGTGTGCTCGCGTTCAGCGTCGTCGGCGTGCTGTTCGTCTACCTGCTGCAGCGCCTGCAGGCGTGGCTGCCGTACTCGCTCGGCCTCCCGGCCGTGCCGGAGGGGCTCTCGTTCAACACCGCGGCGAGCTTCGTCGCGAACACGAACTGGCAGTCGTACTCGCCCGAGCTGACCATGGGCTACACCGTGCAGCTCGCGGGCCTCGCGGTGCAGAACTTCGTGTCGGCGGCCGTCGGCATCGCCGTGGCGATCGCGCTCGTCCGCGGCTTCGCGCGTCGCCGCTCGGGGACGATCGGCAACGTCTGGGTCGACCTGTTCCGCGGCTCCTTCCGGTTGCTGCTGCCGCTCTCGGTCCTCGGCGCCATGGTGCTGCTCATCGGCGGCGTGATCCAGAACTTCACCGGATTCACCGAGATCACGACGCTCACGGGCGGCACGCAGAACCTGCCCGGCGGCCCGGTCGCCTCGCAGGAGGCGATCAAGCTGCTCGGCACGAACGGCGGCGGCTTCTTCAATGCCAACTCCGCGCACCCGTTCGAGAACCCGACCGCGTGGACGAGCCTGTTCCAGAACGTGCTCATGCTCGCGATCCCGTTCGCGCTGCCGCGCACGTTCGGCCGCATGGTCGGCTCAGACCGGCAGGGGTACGCGATCCTCGCGGTCATGGCCACGCTCTTCGTCCTCTCACTGACGGCGGTCACACTGCTCGAGTCGGCGGGCATGGGCACCGCGCCCGAGCTCGCGGGCGGCGCGATGGAGGGCAAGGAGCAGCGCTTCGGGATCCCCGGCACGACGCTCTTCGGCTCGACCTCGACGCTCACGTCGACCGGCGCGGTGAACGGCATGTTCGACTCGTACACCGCGCTCGGCGGCATGCTGCCGATGCTCAACATGATGCTCGGCGAGGTCGCGCCCGGCGGCGTCGGGTCGGGGCTCTACGGCATGCTCGTGCTCGCGGTCATCGCGGTGTTCATCGCGGGTCTGCTGGTCGGCCGCACGCCCGAGTACCTCGGCAAGAAGATCGGCCCGCGCGAGATCAAACTCGCGAGCCTGTACATCCTGGTCACGCCGATCCTCGTGCTCGCGGGCACCGCCCTGAGCTTCGCGATCCCTGGCGTGCGCGCCGACGTCGAGGCGACCTCGATCTGGAACCCCGGCGTGCACGGCCTGTCCGAGGTGCTCTACGCCTTCACGAGCGCGTCGAACAACAACGGCTCGGCGTTCGCCGGCCTGACCGCGAACACGCCCTGGTTCAACACCGCACTCGGCATCGCGATGCTGCTCGGCCGGTTCATCCCGATCGTGCTCGTGCTCGCGCTCGCCGGAAGCCTCGCCGCGCAAGACAGGGTCCCGGCCACCACCGGCACTCTGCCCACCCACCGGCCGCAGTTCGTCGGCCTCCTCGTCGGCGTGACGGTCATCGTCACCGCACTCACCTATTTCCCCGTTCTCACGCTGGGTCCCCTGGCGGAAGGGCTGAGCTGATCCATGTCCACCATCACCACTCCCACGTCCGCGACCGGTGCGCCGGCCGACGAAAACCACCCACACCGGCACCCGAAGCCCAAGGCGCCCTTCGGGCCGAAGCAGCTCGCCGCCGCCCTCCCGGGCGCGCTCCGCAAGCTGCACCCGCGCGACATGTGGCGGAACCCCGTCATGTTCATCGTCGAGGTCGGCGCGGCGCTCACGACGGTGATCGCGATCGCCGAGCCGTTCCTCGGCGGTCCGACCGCCTCCGGCGGCACCGCCGTGCCGAGCAGCTTCACGTGGGCGATCGCCGTCTGGCTCTGGCTCACCGTGCTCTTCGCGAACCTCGCGGAGGCGGTCGCCGAGGGCCGCGGGAAGGCGCAGGCGGACTCGCTGCGGCATACGCGCACGTCGACGGTCGCGCACCTCGTGCGCGGCTACGACCAGGCGACGGATGCCTCCGCGCTCCGCGCGACGATCTCCGACGTCCCGAGCAGCGACCTGCGGCCGGGCGACCTGGTCGTGGTGACGGCGGGCGACCTGATCCCGGGCGACGGTGACATCGTCGACGGCATCGCGTCGGTCGACGAGTCCGCGATCACAGGCGAGTCGGCGCCGGTCGTGCGCGAGTCGGGCGGCGACCGCAGCGCCGTCACGGGCGGCACGCGCGTGCTCTCGGACCGCATCGTCGTGCGCGTCACGTCGAAGCCCGGCGAGACGTTCGTCGACCGGATGATCGCGCTCGTCGAGGGTGCTTCGCGGCAGAAGACGCCGAACGAGATCGCGCTGAACATCCTGCTCGCGAGCCTGTCGATCGTCTTCGTGGTCGTCGCGCTCACGCTGAACCCGATCGCCTCGTACGCCGCCGCCCCCGCGAGCGTGCCCGTGCTGATCGCGCTCCTGGTCTGCCTGATCCCGACCACCATCGGCGCGCTGCTCTCGGCCATCGGCATCGCGGGCATGGACCGGTTGGTCCAGCAGAACGTGCTCGCCATGTCCGGCCGCGCCGTCGAGGCCGCCGGCGACGTGACGACGCTGCTGCTCGACAAGACCGGCACCATCACGTACGGCAACCGGCGGGCGAGCGAGTTCGTCCCGCTCTCGGGCGTCGACGAGACCGAGCTGATCCGAGCCGCCGCACTCGCCTCGCTCGCCGACCCGACCCCGGAGGGCAGCTCCATCGTCGAGCTGGCGGCCGACCGGGGCATCCGCTTCACCGAGCAGCCGGCCGGCGAGGTCGTGCCGTTCACCGCCCAGACCCGCATGTCGGGGCTGGACCTCGCCGACGGCGAGGTCGTGCGGAAGGGCGCGGGCTCGGCCGTGACCGCGTGGGTCGAGGAGCAGGGGCCCGTTGCTTCGTTGGAGCGCAGCCCGTCCGCCGAGCGCGACGAGCTCGACGAGCACGTCGCGGCGATCTCACGCTCGGGCGGCACGCCGCTCGTCGTCGCGAAACGCGACGCCGGGGGCACGGCGCGCGTGCTCGGTGTCGTGCACCTGAAGGACATCGTCAAGGACGGGCTGAGCGACCGGTTCGCCGAACTGCGTGCGATGGGCATCCGCACGGTCATGATCACGGGCGACAACCCGCTCACGGCCGCCGCCATCGCGAAGGAGGCCGGCGTCGACGACTACCTCGCCGAGGCCACGCCCGAGGACAAGCTCGCACTCATCCGCACGGAGCAGGAGGGCGGCCACCTCGTCGCGATGACCGGCGACGGCACGAACGACGCGCCGGCGCTCGCGCAGGCCGACGTGGGCGTCGCGATGAACACGGGCACATCAGCGGCCAAGGAGGCCGGCAACATGGTCGACCTCGACTCCGACCCGACGAAACTCATCGACATCGTGCGCATCGGCAAGCAGCTGCTCATCACGCGCGGCGCGCTCACCACGTTCTCGATCGCGAACGACCTCGCGAAGTACTTCGCGATCATCCCCGCGATGTTCGCGGGCGTGTTCCCCGGGCTCGCGGCGCTGAACCTCATGCAGTTGCACTCGCCGGCCTCGGCCGTGCTGTCGGCGATCATCTTCAACGCGATCGTGATCGTGCTCCTGATCCCGCTGGCGCTCCGCGGCGTGCGGTTCCGGGCGGGCGACGCGTCGAAGATCCTCGGTCGCAACCTGCTCGTCTACGGCCTCGGCGGCGTCATCGCGCCGTTCATCGGCATCAAGCTCATCGACCTCGTCGTGAGCCTCATCCCGGGCTTCTGATGCCGGACACAGCTCTGCGCAAGAGAACAGCTCTGCGCACGAGAAAGGACACCTGACTCATGACCTCCACCAGGCAGACCATGCGCACCCACTGGGTGGCGCTCCGCGCCCTGCTCGTCTTCACCGCGGTGCTCGGCGTCGCGTACACCCTCGTCGTCACGGGCATCGGGCAGCTCGTGCTGCCCGCGCAGGCGAACGGGTCACTCGAACGCGGCGCGAACGGCGAGGTGGTCGGCTCGGCCCTCATCGGCCAGTCGTTCGCCGACCGCGACGGCATGCCGCTGCCCGAGTGGTTCCAGCCGCGGCCGTCGGCCGCGGGCGACGGCTACGACTCGGGCGCGTCGAGCGGCAGCAACCTCGGCCCCGAGAACGCCGACCTGGTCGCGGCGATCGCGGACCGCAAGGCGCAGGTCGCCGAGCTCGACGGCGTCAGCGAGACGGATGTCCCGGTCGACGCCCTCACCGCGTCCGGGTCGGGGCTCGACCCGCACATCAGCCCGGAGTACGCGCTGCTGCAGGTGCCACGTGTCACCGCTGAGCGCGACCTCGACGAGGCCGACGTGCGCGCCCTCGTCGACGCGCACACCCGGGGCCGGGACCTCGGCTATCTCGGCGAACCGACCGTGAACGTGCTGCAGCTCAATCTCGCGCTCGCGGAACTGCGAGACTGACGCTATGAGACGCGGGCGGCTCCGGGTGCTGCTCGGCGCCGCCCCCGGCGTCGGCAAGACCTACACCATGCTCGAAGAGGGCCGGCGGCTCCGCGACGAGGGCCGTGACGTGGTCGTGGCCTTCGTCGAGACGCACGGCCGCACGGCGACCGCCGCCATGGTCGAGGAGCTCGAGGTCGTGGCCCGCCGGAGCGAGACGCATCGCGGCCTGGCGCTCGAGGAGATGGACCTCGACGCGGTGCTCGCCCGCCGCCCCGAGATCGCCCTCGTCGACGAGCTCGCGCACACCAACGCCCCGGGCGGGGCGCATCCGAAGCGCTGGCAGGACGTCGACGCGCTGCTCGCGGCCGGCATCGACGTGATCTCGACGGTCAACGCACAGCACATCGAGTCGCTCGGCGACGTCGTGCTCGAGATCACCGGCGCCCCCCAGCGCGAGACCATCCCCGACGCCGTCCTGCGGTCGGCCGATCAGATCGAGGTCGTCGACCTCGCGCCGCAGGCGCTGCGCGATCGCCTCGCGGGCGGGCTCGTCTACCCCGCCGATCGCATCGACGCGGCGCTCTCGAACTACTTTCGCCTCGGCAACCTCACCGCGCTCCGCGAGCTCGCCCTGCTGTGGCTCGCCGACGAGGTCGACCAGGCGCTCAAGACGTACCGCGCCGAGCACGGCATCCAGGGCACCTGGGAGGCGCGCGAGCGCGTCGTCGTCGCGTTGCCCGGCGGTCCCGAGGGCGAGACCCTGCTGCGCCGGGGCGCCCGGATCGCCGCCCGGTCGTCGGGCGGCGAGCTCATCGCCGTGCACGTGACCGCGCCCGACGGGCTGCGCACGAGACATCCCGATGCCGTCGCCGCGCAGCGCGCGCTCGTCGAGCGCCTCGGCGGCTCCTTCCATCAGGTGGTCGGCGAAGACGTGCCGCGCGCGCTGGTCGAGTTCGCGAGGTCGGCGGATGCCACGCAGCTGGTGATCGGCGTGAGCCGCCGATCCCGGATCGCGGCGGCCTTCACCGGCCCGGGGATCGGCGCGACCGTCATCCGCGAGTCCGGCGACATCGACGTGCACATCGTCACCCACGCCGCCGCGGGCTCCACGTTCTCGTTGCCCCGCCTCGGCGGCGCGCTCAGCCGGACCCGGCTCATCGCCGGGTTCGCCGTCGCGCTCGTCGCCGGCCCGCTGCTCAGCTGGCTGCTCACGCTGTTCCACTCCGAGGCCTCGATCACGAGCGACGTGCTCGCGTACCAGCTGCTGGTCATCGTGGTCGCCCTCGTCGGCGGGATCTGGCCGGGGCTGTTCGCGGCCGTGCTCTCCGGGCTCACGCTCAACTACCTGTTCATCCAGCCCCTGTACTCGCTCACGATCACCGAGCCCAGGCAGCTGCTCGCGCTCCTCTTCTATGTCGCGAACGCGCTGCTGGTCAGCTACGTCGTGGACCAGGCCGCGCGACGCACGCGGCTCGCGCAGCGCGCCGCCGCGGAGTCGGAGCTGCTCGCGACCGTCGCCGGCAGTGTGCTGCGCGGCGAGGACGCGCTGCAGGCGATGGTGGCGCGCACCCGCGAGGCGTTCGGGCTCTCGGGCGTGCGACTGCTCGTCGACGGCCAGCCGCGCGTGACCGACGGCGAGCCGGCGACCGGCGACCGCGTCACCAGCGTGCCGATCGGCACGCGCGGCGTGCTCGAACTGCACGGGTCCGACCTCGAGGCATCCGAACGCCGCCTGCTCCAGGTGATCGCGACCCAGCTCGACGCCGCGATCGAGCACGGAGCGCTCGCCTCGGCGGCCGAAGCGGCCGGCGAGCTCGCGGAGACCGACCGGGTGCGCTCGGCGTTGCTCGCCGCGGTCGGACACGACCTGCGCCGGCCGCTCACCTCGGCCTCGGCGGCGATCAGCGCCCTGCGCGCACCCGACCTCTCGCTCGCGCGCGCCGAGCGCGACGAGCTGCTCGACACCGCGGCCGAGAGCCTCGACTCGCTCGCGGCGCTCGTGACGAACCTGCTCGACGTCAGCCGTGTGCAGGCCGGCGCGCTGGCCGTGACGCTCGCACCCACCGACCTCGGCGACGTCGTCTTCCCCGCCCTCGACGAGCTCGGGCTCGGCCCCGGCGAGGTGGAGCTCGATCTCGCCGAGGACCTGCATCCGGTCGCCGCGGATGCCGGCCTGCTGCAGCGCGTCGTCGTCAATCTGCTCGCGAACGCGGTGCGGCACTCGCCCGACGGCGAGCGCGTGCGGCTCGCGGCGAGCACGTTCCGCGGCAGCACCGAGCTGCGCGTCGCGGACCATGGACCCGGCGTGCCACCGGAGCGTCACGATGAGATCTTCACCGCGTTCCAACGACTCGGCGACACCGACAACGAGGCGGGCCTCGGGCTCGGGCTCGCTCTCTCGAGGGGCTTCGTCGAGGGCATGGGCGGGACGCTCACGGTCGAGGACACGCCCGGCGGTGGGCTCACCATGGTGATCGCGCTGCCCGTCGCCGAGGAGACCGCATGAGAATCCTGATCGCCGACGACGATGCCCAACTGCAGCGCGCGCTCCGCATCACGCTCGCGGCCCGCGGCTACGACGTGGTCGCGGCGCACGACGGCGCCGAGGCGATCGACCTCGCCGCGAGCGCACACCCCGACCTGATCCTGCTCGACCTCGGCATGCCGAACGTCGACGGCACCGACGTGATCCGGGCGGTCCGGGGGTGGTCGAAGGTGCCCATCCTCGTGCTCTCGGGCCGCACCGACTCGGCCGAGAAGGTCGAGGCCCTCGACGCGGGCGCCGACGACTACGTCACCAAGCCGTTCGCGATGGACGAGCTGCTCGCGCGTATCCGGGCGCGCTCGCGGGTCGTGACCGGCGACGAGCCGGACGCGGCCGAGTTCCGGGTCGGGGAGCTGTCGGTCGATCTCGCGGCCAAGACGGTGCGGCGGGGCGCCGACGGGGCATCCGTTCGCCTGACGCCCACCGAGTGGCGCCTCCTCGAGCTGTTCCTGCGGAACCCCGGCAAGCTCTTGACCCGGCAGATGCTGCTCTCGGACGTGTGGGGTCCGTACCACGCGAACGACGCAGGATACCTGCGGCTCTACGTGGCGCAGCTGCGCCGCAAGCTCGAGCCGGTGCCGTCGGAGCCCCGGCATTTCCTCAACGAGCCGGGTCTCGGGTACCGGTTCGAGCCGTAGGCGGACCTAGAGGTCGCAGATGTCTCGTCGGTGACCGATCCGCTTCAGCGCTCGCAGCGCGGCCGGTCGGAGTTCGATCCGATAGGTCAATCCCAGCCGAGGTCCTTCGTGACCTCATCCCACGGAATGTTCGCGCCTTCTTCCGCAATGGCTTCGTCGAAGTCGGCGGCGTCGGCCGCGTCCTCGAGAGCTTCGAGCATGCGCTCGTAGTGTTCGGGGCTCACCACCACGGCAGCGCGCTGGCCCCGTCGTTCGATGAACACGGCCTCCTGCTGCGAGCGGGCGATGACCTCCGAGAAGTGGCTCCGCGCTTCCGCGACGCTGACGATCGACATGCCTCAAATGTCCCTTACGCGGATCGAAATGTACATCTGGTCCGACCCGTGGGCGGTCGGTTCGTGCTGGGTGGGAAGGCATTGCCGCGCCCGCGTCATCGTCAGGGCCTGGACAGCAGCCTGCGCAGGCCGGTGCCGACGACCGCCTCGGGGTCGACGGCATGTCTCGCGTGAGCTCGGGCGTACAACGGCGCGACGTCTCGGTCGATCTCCGTCGCGGCTTCGTTCACGGCCATGGGAGCGGTCGTCGCGCACCCGATCACGAAGTTCGAGAGGATGTACGCCGACGTCAGGGGGTCGGACGAGCCCGCGTCGGTGAGGAGTGCGATCATGCGCTCCGACAGTCGGATGTAGGAGGGTCCACGCGGGGCTCGCCACGCTATCACCTGCGGCGCCCACGGATGCCGCACCAGGTGCCGGTAATAGGTGAGCATCAGGTCCATGAGGTCGGCGTCCCGCACCGCCGTATCGATCGCCGGGTCGTCGGCGAGTGCACGATCCAGCGCGAGATCGAACAGATCGTCCACCGACGCCACGCGCGAGTACAGGCTCGCGGGCGCGACGTCGAGCTGCGACGCGACGGCGCGGAGCGTGAGCGATCGGAGGCCCCCCGCATCGAGGAGCGCCGCCGCGGCGCGCGCGAGGTCGCCCACGTCGATCGCACGTGAGCGGATGACCGGCTTCCGGTGTTCCCAATACCCCACGGGGTGAGCCTAGCCCGAGGATCGCCACTAAACGATCTATGTTAGTTTTAGCGCCGGCGGAGTCGCCCTTCCTCGCACGTCGTCCCGCCGAGCCGCCCTCGACCACGAAGGATCCGAATGCCCAGCGCCGTCACCCTGATCCGCTCCACCTCGCTCTCCGACGTGGCCGAGTACGCCTACGCGGCGACCGCGCCGGCGGAGGCCCGGCTGATCTTCCTCGCCGGCGCCTGCCCGCTGAACGACGACGGGTCCACGGCCGGCATCGGCGACTACGCCGCCCAGGCCGAGGCATCCGTCGAGAACCTGAAGACCGCCCTCGCAGCCGCCGGCGCCGCACTGACCGATGTGATCAGCACCCGGGTGCTCGTCGCATCGACCTCCCAGGCGGACCTCGTCACCGCCTGGGAGGTCGTGCGCGATGCGTTCGGCGACCATGACGCGCCGAGCACCCTCCTGGGCGTCACCGTGCTCGGCTACGACCACCAACTCGTGGAGATCGAGGCCGTCGCCGCCGTCGTCGACTGACGCGACCGACATCCGGGGTCAGCTTCGGCCGGATCGAGCCGCCGAAGCCGTCGAAGCCGTCGAACGCGCCGGTGAGATCGCCTCGGTCGACGCCGCCGAAGGCGTCGCAGGTGTCTGGGCCGACGCCCCGCCGAGCGGCGGACGCGCCTCCTACTAGCGTCGGTCCAGTGAGCGTCGGTCCAGCGATCAGTAGTGCGGCCAGCCCGCCTCGGCGAGGAAGACCCGCTCGGCGCTTCCGGCGTCTGGCGCTTCACCGTGCACGCGCCACCAGCTCGCGAGTGTGGAACCGCGCGCGACCCAGACGTCGTCATGGCGCCGGATTCGTCTGAGCATCTCGCGGAGCAGGCCGATCCGGCCGGGTGTGCCGATGATGTGCGGGTGGACGGTGAGCACCCAGAGCAGGCCCTCGTCGCGGCACCCCTCGAACTCCCACGTCCAGCTCTCGAGCGTCTCCTCGTACGACGCGATGCGGGAGTGCCCCTTCGGCAGCGCGGGGGCGAAGTTCCACTCGAACGCCTGGCGGTCGTCGGCGACGTGGTGGAAGGGCAGATCGACGAGGCTCCGGCCGTCGCCGGCGGGCAGCATGGCGGGCAGGTCGCCCGCGACCCAGGAACTCGACCAGTCGATGCCCGCGTCGAGCAGGTCCGCGGCGAGACCGAGCGGCCAGTCGCCGCGCGGCAGCCGGAAGCCGGTCGGCTCGAGGCCGCGGTCGCGGAACGCCTCGACCGCTCGGGCGATGAGCCGTCGCCGCTCGTCCGGTTCGATACCGTCGAGCCGCTCGAGGTCGTCGCCGCGAATGCCGAGGTCGTGCCCGTCGCGCGCGATCTCGTCGAACGCTCCGGGGTGTTCGCGGACCACGGATCCCGGCGCGAAGAAGCTCGCGGGAACAGCGGCGTGCCGGAGTTCGGCCAGGATGGCCGGGAGCCCCCGGCGGATCCCGTATCGCGCCGTCGACAGCGTCTTCGTACGCCCCTCGAGCGTGGGGTCGAGGGTCAGCAGCGACCGCTCGGCGTCCACGTTCACGGTGATCAGGACCGCAGCGCGGTGCCCGTCGGGCCATCGTGCGGTCGTCATGCCCGCTCCTCCGCATTCCTCGCATGGTCGGCGACCCGGTGCGCGGGCGCGACCCAACGATCGCGCTGCGCGGCGAGATGCTCCACCAGCCGGTCGACGACGCGCGCCCGCCCGGGCGTCGCGATCACCTTCGGGTGGAACGTCGTGATGAAGCATCCGCCGACCGCGTGGTGGCCGTCGGCCTCGCGCAGGTAGTTGTCGAGCACGGGCCGGTATCCGGCGATCCGGTCCCCGCTCGACGGATAGTCGGGGTCGCGGCTGTACGCGAAGGCCGCATAGTCGTCGAGGTCGACCCTCGCCGGGATCTCGACGAGCCGCGTCGGCTCCCCGTCGATCACGTGCAGGTACGGCGTGTGATCGTCGCGCAGCGAGCTCGAGTACGAGAACCCCTCGTCGACGAGGATCGCGGGCGTCTCGGCACTCCAATCCCCCGTGGGCGTGCGGTAGCCCACGGCGCGCACACCGAGCACCCGTTCGAACACCTCCTGCGAACGAGCGATCACGTCACGCTGCTGCGTCGGCGTCAGGTCGGCGAAGCGCTCATGCCGGTAGCCGTGGTGTGCGACCTCATGGCCGGCATCGGCGATCCGGCGGACGGCGTCGGGCCAGCGCTCGACCACCCAGCCGGGCACGAAATACGTCGCCGTGACCCCGTGCCGCTCCAGAATGCGCAGCGTGCGCGGCAACGCGCTCGTGACGTCGTACGCCCCCTCGGCGAACCGTCGAGGGGCCGACCAGATCGTGCCGTCGATGAGCGCGCCCCCGGTCGGGCCGTCGAGGTCGAACGCGACGACCGACGCCGAGGCGACGGCACCGGGCCACTGCAGACTCATTCCACGAACCTAGGCGCTGAGCCGCGACGCCCCGGCCAGCAGCGCCGGGATCTGGTGCGGCGCGGTCGCGCGGAGGATCGGGAAGTCCACACCCGCCGCCCGGTACTGCCGCACGCGCGCTTCGACGTCGTCGATCGTGCCCGAGGCCGTGAGGGCCGCCGCAAAGTCGTCGTCGATCGCGTCGAGCAACGCCTGCTCGCCCTGGCTCTGGTAGATCGCGGAGAGCCGGTCGGGCGAATCCGCCGGGATGGCAGTCTCGCCGACGGCGATCTTGCCGCGCCCGGTGCTCGCGAACTTGAACTTCGACGCGACCTCCCATCGGATCGCGTCGAGCGCCCGCTCCCGGGTGTCCTCGATCGACGTGTTCACGAGCTGCGCGACCGAGTAGTCCGCCATGCCGAGCCCCGCCTCCTCGCGGACCTCGCGGATCCGGGCAATGGCGTTCGCGCTGTACTCGGGCGACGTGCCGGCGTCGAGCAGGATCCCGTCGCCCAGTTGCGCCGAGATCTTCAGTCCCAGCGGGCTCGACCCGGCGACCCAGATCGGGATCGACCGGCGCACGGGCGTGAAGTTCAGCCCCACACCGTCGAACTTCACGAACTGGCCCTCGTACGTGATCTTCTCGCCCGTGAGCAGCAGGCGCACCGTCTCGATGTACTCGCGCAGCACCTGCGGCGGCTTCATGGGCGCGAGCCCGTTGCGTGCGGCATGCTTGTCGGTCGCCGCCCCGAGCACGAGCACGAGTCGCCCGCCCGACATCTCGTCGAGCGTCGCGGCCGTCTGCGCCATCACGAGCGGCGAGCGCAGCCGGACGACCTGCGTCGCGCCGAGCGCCATCCGCTCGGTCGCCAGCGAGAACGCCGACAGCGCCGACACCGAGTCCCGGTTCGTGAAGAAGGTCTCCGAGAAGAAGCCCATCGAGAACCCCGCGGCCTCCGCGCGGGCGATCGAGTCGGCCATCTCGCGGACCGTCGCGGTCGCGTCGTAGCCGAGCCCGAAGCCGAGTCCTGAGCTGAAGGTGGTCGCGGTCATGGGGTGGGTCGCCTTTCGGTCGGAGCTGGTGAGTGGATCGTCAGTGCAGGATGCTGCTCACGAAGGCGCGTGTGCGCTCCTCACGAGGGTCGTCGAAGATCTGGGCCGGCTCGCCGGTCTCGACCACGCTCCCGTCGGCCATGAACACGATGCGATCGGCGGCCTCGCGCGCGAAGCCCATCTCGTGGGTCACGACGACCATGGTCATGCCGTCACGCGCGAGCTCGCGCATCACGGCCAGCACCTCGCCGACCAGCTCGGGGTCGAGCGCCGAGGTCGGCTCGTCGAAGAGCATGAGCTTGGGCTTCATCGCGAGCGCCCGCGCGATCGCGACCCGCTGCTGTTGGCCGCCCGACAGGTGGCGCGGGTAGGCGTTCTCCTTGTCGGAGAGGCCGACGCGGTCGAGCAGCGTCCGCGCCTCCTCGACCGCCTGCGCGCGCGGCAGCTTTCGCACGCCGATCGGCGCCTCGATGATGTTCTGCAGGATGGTCAGGTGCGGGAACAGGTTGAACTGCTGGAAGACCATCCCGATACCGGCCCGCGTACGCGCCGACTCACGGTCGTTCATCTCGTAGAGCTTGTTGTCCTTGCGCCGGTAGCCGACGCGCACGCCGTCGACGCGCAGGTCGCCGCCCGAGAGCTTCTCGAGGTGGTTGATGCACCGCAGGAACGTGCTCTTGCCCGAGCCGGACGGCCCCATGAGGCAGACCACCTCGCCCTCGAACACGTCGAGCGTGATGCCCTTCAACGCCTGGACGGAGCCGTAGTTCTTCCGGACGTCGACCGACTGGACGAGCGGGGTTGGGGCAGTCATCGTGATCTCTCCTTCGCGCGGCGCGACGCCCGCGTCTCGGGCCGCGCGTTCCGCTCGGACCCGCGACCGAAGTGCCGCTCGAGATAGTGCTGGCCGACCGTGAGCGCCCCCGTCATGACGAGGTACCAGATGCTCGCGACGATGAGCAGCGGGATCTGCAGGAAATTGCGTGTGTAGATGTGGGTGACCGTGGTCATGAGATCGGGCAGCGCGATGACGAGCACGAGCGAGGTCGTCTTCAGCAGGATGATGACCTGGTTGCCCGTGGGCGGCAGGATCACGCGCATCGCCTGCGGGAAGATGATCCGCCGGAAGATCCGCCCCTTCGACATGCCGAGTGCGGCCGCGGCCTCACGCTGGCCCTGGTCGACGCTCACGATGCCCGAACGCACGATCTCGGACATGTAGGCGGCCTCGTGCAGGCCGAACGCGAGCAGCGCGGCGCCCAGCTGCGAGATGACGGCGTTCGTCTCGACCTCGATGAACTGCGGTCCGAACGGGATCCCGATGCCCAGCATCGGCACGAGCGCCGAGAGGAAGTACCAGAAGAGCAGCTGGACGATGACCGGCACGCCACGGAAGATGAGCCCGTAGGTGACGCTCACCCAGCGGAGCACCGGATTGTCCGAGAGGCGCATGATCGCGAGCACGACGCCCAGGGCGACGCCGATGACCATGGCGAGGACGGTCAGCTGGATCGTCATCCAGAGGCCCTCGAGGATGAGCGGCGAGAACAGGTATTCGCCGACGACGTCCCAGCGCATGTTGGGGTTCGTCGCGGCCCCGATGACGAGGTACGCGACGATGAGCGTGACGACGGCGACGCCGATCCACCGCCCGGGGCGGCGGAGGGGCACGATGACGTCCTCCGCCGCCCCGGGCGCCTGAGACGCCGCGGGTCGAGTCGTGGTGTTCATGGCGTTCACGGTGCTCCTGGGATCGCGGTCAGCTCGTCGCGCCGTTGACCTGGACGGGGTCGAGGATCTGGTCCTCGAGGCCCCACTCGGCCATGATCTCGGCGGTCTGGCCGCTGTCGACCATGGACTGCAGGGCGGCCTGGAGAGCCTCGATCAGCTGCTCGCTGCCCTTCGGCACCACGATGCCGGTCAGCTGCGGGTTGTAGGTCTCGCCCACCGACTCGAGCGCGCCGTTGCTCTGCGACGCGAAGTAGTTGTGCGCCATCATGCTCGCGAAGCTGAAGTCGGCGCGCCCCGTGGACACGGCCTGCGTGGTCTCGGGGCCCGACTGGTAGGTCTGCACCTCGATCGGCTCGTTCCCGGCCGCGACGCAGTCCTCGGAGAACCCGGTGACGATGTCGATGTAGGTCGTGCCGATGGTCTCGGCGGCGGTCAGGCCGCAGAGGTCCTCGGGCGTCTCGATGTCGTTCGGGTTGCCCTCGGGGACGAGGAAGTTCGACCCGGTGTTGATGTAGTTGATGAAGTCGACCTGCTGCTCGCGCTCGAGCGTGTCGCTCATGCCCGAGAGCACGACGTCGAAGCGGTTGGCCTCGAGGCCGGTGAGCAGTCCGGCGAAGTTCGTCGTCACGTGTTCGATCTCGACGCCGAGCACCTCGCCGAGCGCGAACCCGAGCTGGATCTCGGAGCCGTCGAGGTCGCCGTCCACGTCCTCGAAGTTGCCTGGCGGGAAGTTCGCGGAGACGCCGATCCGCAGCACGCCCGCCTCCTGGATGTTCTCGGGAAGCAGGTCGAAGAACTCACCACCCGACGCGGCCGCGGTCTCCTCGGGTGCGGCCTCGGTGGCCGAGTCGGCCGCACAGCCGGCGAGGGCGAGTGCGGCGACGCCGGCGATGGCGGGAAGGATCAGGCGGGCCTGGCGGCCGGAGCTGGTGCGTCGCATCTTGGTGCCTTTCTTTCGGTGGGTGGTACGGCCGGAATGCCCGGCCGCGTGCGGTGCGGATGGTGCAGGACAGTGCTGGTCAGGAAGCGGTGCCGGTCACGACGCGGTGCCGGTCACGACGCGGTGCCGGTCAAAATCTCGGGCCGTCGTACGCGTCGATCCAGGTGCGGAACGCGGCGACGGCCGCGCGCACCCGGGTGAGCTGCTCGGCGACGCGCGCCGGTGCGGTGCCGCCGGTCGCATCGTGCGCCGCGAGCGCGGCCTCGAGCGTGAGCGCGGGGAGCACGTCAGCGGTCAGTCGCTCGTCGATGCCCGCGAGCGCGCTCTCGGGGATCTCGTGCAGCTCGATGCCGCGCTCCTCGCAGTAGCGCACCATCGCGCCCGAGACCTCGTGCGCCTCGCTGAAGGGCACGCCGCGACGCGCCAGCCAGTCGGCCGCCTCGGTCGCGAGCGTGAAGCCCTTGGTCGCGTCGGCGCGCATGCGCTCGGCGTTCGGGGTGAAGGTGGCGACGAGCCCGGTGAGCGCGGGCAGCGCGAGCTCGAACGACTCGACGGCGTCGAGCACGGCGTGCTTGTCACCGATGAGGTCGCGGTTGTACGCGAGCGGCAGCGACTTCACGGTAGCCATGAGCCCGACGAGGTCGCCGAGCACCTGGCCGGCGCGGCCGCGCGCGAGCTCGGCGATGTCGGGGTTCTTCTTCTGCGGCATGATCGAGCTGCCGGTGCACCAGGCGTCGTCCAACCGGATCCAGCCGAACTGCACCGACGCCCACATCGTGATCTCCTCGCAGAGGCGTGAGAGGTCGACGAACGCGAGCGAACTGATGAAGAGGAACTCGAGCGGGACGTCGCGGCTCGCGACCGCGTCGATCGAGTTCTCGGCGACCCCGGCGTAGCCGAGCTCGGCGGCCGAGGTCTCGGGCGAACGCGAGAACGTGGACCCCGCGAGCGCGGCCGCTCCCAGAGGCGACACCCCCGCCCGCTCGTCCCAGTGGCGGAGGCGGGCGAGGTCGCGAACGAGCGGCTGCGCGTGAGCGAGCAGCTGGTGGGCGAACACGACGGGCTGCGCGGGCTGTAGGTGGGTGAAGCCCGGCACCGGCAGGTCGAGGCTGCGTTCGGCCTGGTCGGCGAGCGCGTCGATCAGGCCGACGAGGAGGGCGGCGACCGTGCGGGCCTGGTCGCGCAGGTACAGGCGCAGGTCGTTCGCGGCCTGGTCGTTGCGCGACCGCCCGGCGCGCACCTTCCCGCCGAGCGGGCCGAGTCGTTCGATCAGCTCACGCTCGAGGAAGGTGTGCACGTCCTCGTCCGCCTCGATCGGCTGCGTCGCCCCGGTCAGCACATCCGCCGTGAGCTCGTCGATCGCGGTCGTGATGAGCGCGAGCTCCGCGTCGTCGATGAGGCCCGCGCGATTGAGCTCGCGCACGTGGGCGCGCGAACCCTGGAGGTCGTACGGCGCGAGCGAGAAGTAGCGCTCCGGCGAGCGCGAGAAGCGTCGGAGCGCCTCGCTCGGCCCCGATGAGAAGCGGCCGCCCCAGAGTTGCGTCGGGCGTTCGGTCATGATGTGGCCTCCATGGCGGTGATGGTTCCGGTCGCAACCGGCCGGGCGGGGCCGAGCCGGTCGAGGATCGTGCGGGCGGGCGAGAGCAGGTACCGCTCGAGGGAGCGGTCGGAGAGGAAGGCGATGTGCGGGGTGACGATCGCGCGCGGGTGGCGGCGCAGCGGATCGGCCGCCTGAGGCGGTTCGCCCGCGAGCACGTCGGCGGCGTACGCCGAGACCCGCCCGGACTCGAGCGCGGCGAGCACGGCCGCATCGTCGACGAGCTCGCCGCGCGACGTGTTCACGATGACCGAGCCCGCGGGCAGGCGACCGATCGCGTCGGCCGAGACGATGCCCCGGTTCGCTTCGGTGAGCGGCACATGGAGCGAGAGCACGTCGGCTCGGGCGAGCAGGTCGTCGAACCCGACGTGCTCGGCGCCCGGCGCCGACTGGAACGGGTCGTGCGCGATGATGCGGCCGAAGACCGGCCGCGCGAGCTCCGCGGTCGCCTGCGCGATGCGCCCGAACCCGAGCAGACCGAACACGAGGTCCTCGGTGGCCCGGGGGATCCGATCGAAGTGCGTCGTCCACCCGCCGTCGCGCGCGACGGCGGTCGCGGCCGGCAGTTCGCGGACGGCGGCGAGGGCGAGCGCGAGCGTGTGGGTCGCGACCTCCCGAGTGGATGCCCCGGCGAGCCCCACGACCTCGACGCCGTGCCGCGCGGCCGCGGCCTCATCGACCATGTCGGTGCCGACCGAGCTCGTGCAGAGCACGCGCAGGTCGGGCAGCTGCTGCAGCACCGCGTCGCCGATCCGTGCGTAGCCGACGATGGCGGCCACGGCACGGCGCGCGTCCTCGGGCACCAGCGGGTCGTTCGCGAGGTCGAGCACCGCGCTGTCGAAGCCGTTCGCCTCGAGCAGGTCGATGGCGGGGACGGGGTCGAGGTCGGCCCGGTCGGTGAAGATCACGAGGGGGCGGGCTGCGGTGCTCATGCGTCATCCCCGTTCCGGCCCGAACCCGTGACGCGATGCAGGTGCGTCGGCGCGAAGAGCCCGATGGTCGCGGGCAGCACCACGCACGACGGACCGGGTGCGGCGAGTGCGCTCGCCAGGTCGTCGCGAAGCCGTTCGACGCTTGTGGTGACCGCGCGCACGCCGAAGCTCGCGGCGAGTGCCGCGAAGTCGGGGGTCACGAGGTCGGTCGCGGTCGCGACGCCGAACGCCCCGCGCATGTACTCCGCGAGGATGCCGTACCCGCCGTCGTCGACGATCAGCCAGGTCACGTCGAGCCCGTGCTGCACGGCCGTCGCGAGCTCGGCGATGCCGTACAGGGCGCCGCCGTCGCCCGAGACGGCGAGCACGGGTCGACCGGGCGCGCCGAACGCGGCGCCGAGGGCCGCGGGGAACGCGTAGCCGAGACCGCCGGCGCCCTGCGCCGAGCTGAACCGACCGTCCCGGCCCTCCCACGCCGACCACGCCCAGTACGCGAGCATCGTCATGTCCCAGAAGCTGTCGGCGCCGTCGGGCAGCGCGTCGCGCACGGCCCGGAGGACGGCCCGCTCGGCGGTGAACCCCTGCTCGTCGATACGACGCTGCACCGTGGCATCCAGCGCCTCGATCTCAGCCAGCCGCGTCGCGCGACGCGACGCGTCCGTCCCCCTCCCGATCGCGCCCAGCAGACGGCCGAGCGCCTCGCGCGCGTCGGCGTGCACGCCGACCACGGCGTGGTTCGAGCCGATCACCCCGAGATCGGCGTCGATCTGGATGACCCGTCCCTCGGGCGCGAACGTGTGGTAGTTGCTCGACAGCTCGCCGAGCGCGCTGCCGACGACCAGCAGCACGTCCGCGTGCTCGAGGTACTCGGTCGTCGCGATGTCCTCGAGCCAGGCGCCCGCGTGCAGCTCGTGGTCGCCGGCCATCGCGTCGCGGCCGCTGAACGTCGTGAAGACCGGCGCGTCGAGCGCCTCGGCGAGCGCGACGACCTCGTCGCGGGCGCCCGCACGGGCCGCTCCGCCACCGACGAGGAGGGTGGGCCTCTCGGCCGCCGTGAGCAGGTCGGCGGCGAGGCGGATCAGCTCGTCGCGCGCCACGGGGGACGAGATCGTCGTGGGCACGTCGGCGACGGGCGGCAGGTCGTCGCCGACGTCGGCGAGGAGCACGTCCTGGGGGATCTCGACGAGCACGGGCCCCTGCGGTGCGCTCGCGGCGAGCGACCAGGCCTCGGCGAGCGCCGAAGGGATCTGCGCGGCCGCGCGCACCGTGAACGTCGACTTCACGATCTGGGCGAAGGACGCCGACTGCTCGGGAAGCTCGTGCAGGTAGCCGTGCCGGCCGCCGCCGAGCCCCGCGACGGGGATCTGCGCGGAGACCGCGAGCACCGGGATCGACGACGACGCGGCCTCCATGAGCGCGGGCAGCGCGGTGAGCGCGCCAGGACCCGTCGACAGGAGCAGCGGCGCGACCGAACCGGTGCGTCGCGCGAGGCCGTCGGCCATGAAACCCGCGTTGTTCTCGACGCGCGCGGACAGCAATCGCAGATCGCTTCGGCGCAGCGCGTCGAAGAGCCCGAGCGCGTGCTGCCCCGGCAGGCCGACGACGGCACGCGCGCCGAGCGCGCGCAGCGTCTCGATCGCGACGTCGCCGCCGGTTCGCGTCCGGCTCACGACGTGCGCTCCGTTTCGAGCTCGCCCGCGCACAGGCGGTAGAGCACCGACTGCAACACGTCGAGCCCGGCGAGCAGGTCGTCGTCCGAGGTGAACTCGCGCTCGTTGTGCGAGATGCCGTCGACGCTGGGGACGAAGAGCATGACGGTCGGCACGACCTCTTTGAGGTTGGTCGCGTCGTGCCCTGCGACGGTCGCCGAACGGCGGTGCGAGTAGCCGAGCCGGGCGGCCTCCTCCCCGGCGAGCAGCACACCGGCCTCGAGGAACGGGCCGCTCGACCACTCCACGACGTCGACGATGTCGATCTCGACCCGCGCCTCGGCGGCGATGGACCCAATGGTCGTGCGGAGCCTGGCGACCGCGGTCTCGAGCAGGTCCTGGCGCGGCGACCTGATGTCGACGAGCATGCGCACCTCGCGCGCGAGGGCGACCGGTGAGTTCGGGTCGAGGTACATCTCGCTCACGGCGGTGTGGAGCTGCTCGACCTCGAATCCGTCGATGAGCTCGCGCACGGCCACGATGAGCTTCGCGGCCCCGAAGAGCGCGTCACGCCGGTCGGCCATGGGAGCCGCACCCGTGTGGGCCTGCTCGCCCGTGACGACGACCTCGAGCTTCTGCGCCGTCCACGTCGACGCGACGAGCCCGATCGTGGTGCCCGTGGCCTCGAGCTCACGGCCCTGTTCGACGTGGATCTCCGCGTAGGCCGAGACATCCAGACCGGTGAACTCGCCCCGCCCGCCGATCGCGTCGAGCGCGTCGGCGACCGACACCCCCCGCGGGTCGGTCGTCGCGAGCGCTGTCTCGAGCGGCAGCCGGCCGATGTGCACGGCGCTGCCCATCATGCTCGGCTTGAAGCGGCTGCCCTCCTCGTTGAACCAGTCGACGACGGCGACGTTGAAGCGCGGCGTCGCGCCCTCGGCCGCGGCGCGGTCGCGCACGCTGCGCGCGGCGTGCGCGCCCGCCAGTACGCCGTACGCGCCGTCGAAGCGACCCGCGAGCGGCTGGCTGTCGAGGTGCGAGCCGACGAGCACGTACGGCGCGCCCGGCACGAGCTCGAGCAGACCGAAGATGTTGCCGATCGCGTCGACCTCGACCCGGAACCCCTGCTCGGCGAGCCAGCCGCCGAACCAGCGGCGGGTCTCGCCGTCGGCCGCGCTCGCCGCCTGACGTTCGACGCCGCCGCCCGGCGTCGCGCCGAACGTCGACATCGTCCTGAAGTCGTCGAGGAAGGACATCGTCAGCTCCAGTCCCGCTGCAGTTCCATGGTCGAGCAGTGCAGGCCGCCGCCGTTCTTGAGGATCTCGCGGAACTCCACCGGGATGACCTCGACGTCGTAGCGGTCGGCGAGGAGCTCGGCGGTGCGCGGCAGGTGGGCCGGCAGGATGGCTCGGCGGCGGTCGAGCACGAGCATGTTCGACGCCCACTCCTCGTCCGGATGCACGTCGACGGTCTCGATGCCGAGGTCCCACAGCGCCGACAGGTAGTCGTAGGGCGCGAGGCGCGGGTTGACCAGCGCGAGGTCGTCGTCGAGCATGACGGCGCACATGTCGAGGTGGATCAGGTAGCCGGGGAGACTGACGGTCGAGAGGCGGATGCCGTGTTCGTCGAGCAGTCGCCCGAGCTGGCGACCGCCCTCGGGGTTGCAGCGGACCGAGGTGCCGAAGAACGCGTGGTCGCGGCGGACCTTGACGAAGCTGCCGCCCTCGACGAGCCCCGAACCCGTGATCGTGCCGAGGATCGGCATGCCGGCGGCGGCGACCGTCGCGGTGATCGACTGCTCCTCGCCGCGACGCATGCGCGGTGCGAGCCGCCCGATGATCGCTCCGCCGGGGATGGTCACGAGCGGGTCGCGGGTATAGACGGCCTTCGTGAACCGGGGCGGCAGATCGGGTGCGAACACGACGACGACGCCCTCGCGGCGCAGCACGTCGACGAACGCGTCGTACTGCGCGCGCACCGCGTCGAGGTCGGGCAGGGTGTCGCCGGTCCAGTACCAGCTGCGGTCGGGGTCGACGAACGCGTCCAGGTCGGGGTCATAGGCGTCAGCGCGCACCTCGGCCAGACCGGCGCTCGGCCGGCGCATGAGCACCGACCGGAGGGGACTCACCTCGTCGGCTGCGCCCCATCGGCGACCCCAGGTCTGCTCCAACTCGACGAGGTCGAGGAAGGGCGGATCCGCCTCCGGGCCCATCAGCTGATGGAAGCGGCCGTCCGCGATCTCCTTGGTGGAATCTGTCTTGGTGGTCATTCCCCGTCACTCTGCTCAGTCGGCCCGAAGTTTCGTCCTGGGCAATTCTCGTTGCTTGAAGTGACACTAAACCGCCTTTGTGACGGATGCGCAAGAGAAAAATTTCGAGCGTGTTACGTTTCGCACTGGTGCACTGGGGTTTCATGTGAGTAACTTCTTGAGCACTACACTCGTGACAGGATCCGCGTGGACGGCGAGTGCCACGTTGACGAGGAAGGCCGTGGATGCGCCCAATTCCGATCGAATCGCACGCTGAACGAGCGGCAATCGGAAGCCGCCTGCGCGCGCGCCGTCAGGAACGTCAGATGACGATCGGGCACGTCGCCGAGAGCACCGGCTTGACGAAGGGGTTCCTGAGTCGCGTCGAACGCGACCTGACCTCCCCGAGCGTGTCGACGCTCGTGTCCATCTGCGACGTCCTCAGCATCGAGATCGGCGACCTGTTCGTCGCCTCCGACGTGCAGGTCGTGACGGCCGATGAGGCACCCCGCATCAATCTCGGCGGCGACGGCACGAGTGAACGTCTGCTGAGCCCGCGACGCGAGTCGCGCATGCAGGTGATCCGCTCGACCGTGGAACCCGGCGGCAACGGCGGCGACAAGCCCTACACCGTGAACTCGGAGCTCGAACTGCTGCATGTGATCTCGGGCTCGGTCGACTTCTGGGTGAGCGACGGGGCCTGGTCCCTGAACGCCGGGGACTCGATCACGTTCGACGGTCGGGAGCCGCACCAGTGGCGATCGGACGATGGTGCGGAGCTGCTCTGGGTGCTCGTTCCCGCCGCATGGGGCGGCGCGATCTGACCCACCAGGGCGCGCGCGTGCGTCGCCGCGAGCGCGAGTGCGCCACCGCGAGCGCGAGTGCGCCGCCGCGAGCGCGAGTGCGCCGCCGCGAGCGCGAGTGCGCCTCGCTTCGAGGAAAGGAAGAATCGGATGACGGTGACGCTCGGGTACAAGGCATCGGCGGAGCAGTTCGGGCCCCGCGAGCTCGTGGAGCTGGCGGTGGCCGCCGAAGGGCACGGGTTCGAGTCCGCATTCGCGAGCGATCACTTCCAGCCGTGGCGGCACGAGGGCGGGCATGCGCCGTCGTCGCTCGCCTGGCTCGCCGCGGCCGGCGAGCGCACCACGAGCATCCGCCTCGGCACGAGCGTGATGACGCCGACGTTCCGGTACAACCCCGCGGTGCTGGCCCAGTCGTTCGCGACGCTCGGCTGCCTCTACCCCGGCCGCGTGATCGCCGGGTTCGGCACCGGTGAGGCACTCAACGAGATCGCGACCGGCTTCCGCGGCGCAGGCACGCAGGACTGGCCCGAGTTCCGGGAGCGGTTCGCGCGGCTCCGCGAGGCCGTGCGGCTGATGCGCGCGCTCTGGAGCGAGGACCGGGTCAGCTTCGAGGGCGAGTACTACTCCACGCACGACGCCTCGATCTACGACCGACCCGACCAGCCGATCCCGGTCTACATCGCCGCCGGCGGACCGGTCGTGGCCAAGTACGCGGGCCGCGCGGGAGACGGGTTCATCTGCACCTCGGGAAAGGGCTGGGACCTGTACACCGAGAAGCTGATTCCCGCAGTGCAGGAAGGCGCCGCCGCCGCCGATCGGCCGTTCACGCAGATCGACCGCATGATCGAGATCAAGATCTCCTACGAGGAGACCGAAGCGGCCTCCCTCGAGAACACCCGGTTCTGGTCGCCGCTGTCGCTGAGCGCGGAGCAGAAGCACTCGATCACCGACCCGGTCGAGATGGAGCGCGCGGCCGACGCCCTCCCGATCGAGCAGGTCGCGAAACGCTGGATCGTCGGGGTGGATCCGGACCAGGTCGTCGCCGAGGTCGCCAAGTACGTCGACGCGGGCCTGAACCATCTCGTCTTCCACGCCCCCGGCGCCGACCAGCGCCGCTTCATGCACCTCTTCGAGCGCGACCTCGCACCGCGGCTCCGGAAGCTCGGCTGAAGCCCACGACACGGGAGCCGACCGCGCGGAGCGTCGAAGCGCCTCCGCCCCGCACCCGACCCGTGAACGCCGCTCACCCGGGCAGTCGCAGGACCCGCTCGAGGTAGGCGTTGCCGAACCGGTGCTCAGGGTCGAGGCGTTCGCGCAGCGCGCGGAACGCGTCGTACTGCCGGTACTTCGGCACGATCGTGTCGGCGTCCATCGCGAACCACTTGCCCCAGTGCGGGCGCGGGTCGAACGGCTCGAGCGCGGCCTCGATCTTCGGCAGCACCGCGCGCACCTCGTCCGGCCGGTTCCGCCAGGTGAAGTGGATCGCGAAGTTGTCGCGTCCGACGTGCGGACTCATCCAGAGCGCGTCGGCGGCGATCGTCCGGAACTCGGTCACGAGCAGCACCGGGTCGATCTCATCCGCCAGCGCGCGGACCGCGGTGAGGGCGTCGCGCACGTGCGCACGCTCCACGAAGTACTCGGACTGGATCTCATCGCCGTTGCTCGGCACCGTGTCGAACCGGAAGTGCGGCAGCCGCTCGGCCCACGGCCCGACGACCCCGCCCTGCACCGTGGTGTTGTCGTGGTCCTCGTCGGCCGGTGACATCACCCGCTCGCCCGCCGGCACGGCGCCGAAGAACGCGTCGCTGTCCGAGGCATCCGTCTCGCCGTCGACGACCCGCTTGCGCCACACCTGCGCGAGCGTGTCGGCGCCCCACCGACCGAAGACGCTGACGCTGTAGCCGCCCGCCATCACCTCGGCGGAGCGCTCGAGGAACGTCGCCCAGGGCAGATCGAGGTACACGTCCTGCCGCATGAGGTACCGGGGGATCGCGGCCAGCCTCAGCCGGGTCGCGATGCCGAGCGCACCGAGCCCGATGACCGCGCCGGCGAACTCGGGGTCGCCGCGGCGCAGGGTGACGATCTCGCCCCGCCCGTCGACGAGCTCGAGCCCGGTGACCGACGTCGACAGGCAGCCGTTCGCATCGCCCGAGCCGTGCGTGCCGGCCGCACAGGCCCCCGCGACCGAGATGTGCGGCAGCGAGCCGAGGTTCGGCAGCGCGAACCCGCGGGCATCGAGCCAGCCCGCGAGCGCGCCATACGGCAGGCCGGCCGGCACCCACACCTCGCTCGCGTCAGGATCGAGCACCGGTTCGCCCCGCATGCGCTGCAACGACACCAGCGAACCTGGCGAGTCCGCGAGGTCGTTGAACGAGTGCCGGGTTCCGAGCGCGCGCACCCGGGGCTCGCTGCGGACGATCGCCCGCACGTCGTCCACGGTCTCCGGGAACACGACGCGGGCGGCGGCGTAGCGATGCGTCGCCGCCCAGCTCACGCCGGACGGTTCATGGTGCAGGGGTGGCATCGGGCTCCGATCTGAAGGAAGACACGCTCATCACAGGGTAGGTGTCGCGTCCGGCCTCACGCGCGACGACGAGCACGCGCTCGAGCAACCGATCGTGGTCGATCCGCAGCCGAGGGGCCAAGCGCTCGACGAGCCGGTCGACGCGCGTGAACACCTCAGCGCCGCCCGTACGCGAGCTGATCGTCCAGCCGCCGACGAACGGCCGGATGCCCGGGGCACCGGGCAACCCCTGGAGGTACCGCGCGATCGCGTCGCGGACGCGAGGGCCGGCGACCCGTTGCCCGAACGGGTCGCCGACACCTCCGCCGCAGGCTCCGCACATCAGCGCGGTCCGATCACGCCGCGCTCGACCTCGGCGAGCGCGCGATGAAGTCCTGCGCGATCTGGTCGAAGGTCGCCCACGTCACGCCCGAGTGCCCGTTGATGTACTCGATCAACCGCTCGAGCATGAGCAGCACCTGCGGCCGGCCGGAGACGTCCGGGTGGATCGTGAAGGTGAACACGCCGTAGTCCTGCTCGCGATAGACCCAGTCGAACTGGTCA
Organism: Agromyces protaetiae; assembly: GCF_030866785.1. NCBI lineage: Bacteria > Bacillati > Actinomycetota > Actinomycetes > Micrococcales > Microbacteriaceae > Agromyces > Agromyces silvae. Next base: position 4,000,762 of record NZ_CP133018.1, read on the forward strand.
CGCCACATCTCCTCGATGTGCCGCGGGTTGACGAAGCCATGACTGTTGGGGCTGCCCTTGATGAACATCATCGGCGGAAGGTCGTCGAGGTACCAGCTCGCGGGGATCTCGACGAGATCGGTCTCCTCGCCGCGCACGAGGGGGCGCATCCACTCGCTCGCCGACTTCTCGTAGTCGATGGGCGTCCAGCTGTCGCCGACGCGCACGTAGTAGGGCTCGAAATCGCGATGCATGAGCGAGTGGTCATAGCGGATGCCACGCTCGACGAGCAGCTCGTTGGTGACCCGCGAGAACTCCCACCAGGGTGCGACGTATCCCGTCGGGCGGCGCCCGGTGCGCGAGCTGATCAGCTCGATGCAGTGGTCGAGCACATCCGATTCCTGCTGCCGCGACATCGCGATCGGGTTCTCGTGGCTGTAGCCGTGGATGCCGATCTCGTGACCGGCGTCGACGACCTGTTGGAACTGTTCGGGGAAGGTCTCCACGGAGTGCCCGGGCCAGAACCAGGTCGAGGGCAGGTCGTACTTGGCGAGCATCCGGTTGAGGCGGGGCACGCCGACCTCGCCGGCGAAGAGGCCGCGCGAGATGTCCCCCGGCGAGTCCTGGCCGCCGTACGAGCCGAGCCATCCGCCGACCGCGTCGACGTCGATCCCGAACGATACGAAGATCTCCTTGGGCATGGTGTTCCTTTCGTTGTTGCGAGCAGTGCGTTCTGTGCTGAGTGGGTGCGACATACCCGGTCGCGACGGGTCAGACGTGGTCGGTGAACCGCGACCTGACCGAGTCAGGCGGTTGTCCGGAGGAGAGGAGCAATGCCAAGAGGATCCGCGCCTGGAATGCCGGCAAGAACTCCGCCACGACGGCGCCCGCTCGCACCAGATCCGCCCCGCCGCCGTTGCCATAGAGCGGGATGACGGGCCCATCGGACACTCGCGTCGACAGGGCGACGACCACGCCCGCCGCGGTGAGCTCTGCGACTGTCGCTGCGATGGTCGGGTTCGCGTTCCCGATCCCGCTGCCGGCGATCACGATGCCTCGTGCACCGGCGTCGACCGCGGCCCGGAGCAGGCGGTCGTCGGCGCCGGGATACATGGCGACCACGTCGACACGGACGTGGTCGAACCGTTCGGTCGGCAGCGCGAGCGGTTGCGACCGCACGGGCCGGACGTGGATCCGCACGCGACGGTCGTCGACATGTCCGATCGCTCCCGAACCGAGGGTGTCGAACGCCGAGAGGTCGCTGGTCTGCACCTTCCGAGTGCCCTTCGCCCGCAGGATCTCACCTGCGAAGCAGATCGCGACGCCCAGGCCCCTCGCCTCGGGCGCCGCCGCGACGGCGATCGCGTGCGAGAGGTTCCGCGGACCGTCGGTGTCGGCTGCGTCGGCGGGGCGCTGCGCTCCTGTGAGGACCACCGGTCGGCGATCGTCGTGCACCAGGTCGAGGAGGATCGCCGATTCCTCGAGCGTGTCCGTGCCATGGGTGATGACGATCCCGTCGACGGCCTGCCGGCCGGTGCGCGCGAACGCCTCGATCACGGCATCGGAGAGCGCACGCAGATCAGCGAGTCGCATCTGGTAGGAGCCGACGCGCATGAGATCGACGTACTCGACCTCGACATCCGGCGGGACCTGTACCTCTCCGAGCACGTCGAAGGCGCCGTCCGTTGCGACCAGACCGGCTCCCGCCCGGCGGGACGAAATGGTTCCGCCGGTGGTGAGCACCAGGACTCGGGCTCGCGGTGCGCGACGCTCCGTGGTGGCAGATGACCTGAGCTCCTCCGCCTCTGCTCCGCCCACGACCGCCGGGAATCCGCTCCCCAGCGTCCCGGTCATGGCCGACTCACCCATCGATGCGCCCTCACGCGGGCCACTGGATGGTCTGGCCGCCATCGACGAGGAACTCTTGGCCGGTGACGAAGGTCGAGTCGTCACCCGAGAGGAAGCGGATGACGCGGGCCACCTCGTCGGGCCGGCCCACACGGCGCAAGGGGATCGCCGCCTCAGACGCGCGGAGGCCCTCCGGGCCGAGCGAGTTGACCGGGTCCAGCGACTGCGGCGTCTCGATGAGCCCCGGGATGATGGCGTTGACCCGGATCCCACGCGGGGCGAGCTCGACCGCCAACGAACGACTCAACCCGAGCACACCTGACTTCGCAGCGGCATAGTGCGCGTGGTCGTCCCAGCCGTAGACGCCTCCGGCGATGGACGACACCGCGATCATCGCCCCCGGGCCCGTCATGACGGCGGCCGCTGCGCGGAACGTCCGCATCACTCCGCCGAGGTCGACCGCGAGCAGATCGTCCCAGGCGGCGTCGTCGAGGTCGGCGAGCGCGGCTCGGCGAAGAATGCCGGCGCCCGCCACCGCAACGTCGAGCCTGCCGAACCGTTCGATCGCGGTCTCGGCGAGCGCACGCACAGAGTCGTAGCTCCGCACATCCGTCTGTACGGCGATCGCGTCACCGCCGAGCTCCGCGACCTCCGCGAGCACCTCGTCCGGATCGTGCGGGTCCGCCGGGTAGTAGCCCAGTACGGAGCGCACTCCGGCGCGGGCATACGCGACCGCGAGCGCGCGTCCGATCCCGCTCGCACCGCCCGTGATGAGCGCGACCTTCCCGGCGAGGCCGTCATCCCGACGCAATCCCTCGTATGTCTCGTGTTCCACTTGATTCCTTCGTGTGACGTCTGGGTCGAGTTGAGCCGGCCTCCGGGGCTCGCCCGGAGGCCGGCCGGCCGATCAGGAGCTCGAGGCGGCCATCGTGAACGGGGTCGCGTCGATGAATCCTTCGAGCGACTCCTTGGTGCCCTCGAGCGGGAAGTAGTCGGTCCTCGCCATCGGCCCGGTCTGGATGATCATGAGACCGCCCGAGTGCGAGCCGTATGGCCCGTGCGGATAGTTCGCGGGATTGCACGCGAGGAAGCCTGGCTCTCCCGCGCCGCGACCCGCGAAGTACACGTCTCCGGCAACGATGAAGACCTCTTCCCATGCATCGTGCGTCTCCCGCTCGAAGGAGGCGTACCCCGGCAGGAAGTGGAGCAGCCCGAGGCTGCCACCGGCGACGATGCCCTCGAGCTGCGGCCGAAGACCCTTGCGGGACACGCCATTTCCTTCCAGCAGGTCCTCGCGGCTCTCGTTGTTGCCCGAGATCCAGCGCAGATCCGGTGAGCGCAGAATGACGGGCGAGCCGCCGTAGCACTCGCCGACCGCGGGGTCGGGGTTCCAGTAGGCGAGCAGCGCACCGGCCTCGGTCGCCGTGACCTCGAGCTCGGTACCAGGGGGCGCCCCGATGAATCCGGCGGAGCCGAGGCGCTGCCCGCTCGCCTCCAATCCGCCCGCGAGGATGAAGAACTCCAGAGTTCCGTGCTCGACGGTCCACGAGAGCTTCCAGTCCTCGGCGAACGAGAACAGCCAGGTCTCAGCGCCCGTCGTCTCGTCGCGCGAGATCTGCCGCCCCAGGAGGCCGGCCGCGAACGAGAGGTCGCTGCTCACCTGTTCCGGCAGGTCCGTGACCCGGAACCACTGCGGTTCGTCGCGCTTCCACGTGTCTCCCATGCGCCGCCCCCTTATTCCTGGTCCGCGAACGTCATCGAGGCCAGGTCGTTCGTGCCGTCGGTGCGGTACGCCCAGTTCTCCAGGCGCGTGGTCAGGGCGACGGCCGGCAGTTGCTTGGCCATGTACACGACGCCGGCGTCATTGAGCATGAGGCTCTCGGCCTGGTTCCAGAACGCGCCCGCCTCGTCGGACGTCACTTCACCCGCGGCCATGCCCTGCTCTACTGCCTGCTCGAACTCTGGGCTCTTCCATCGCGAGCCCGACTGCGGCTCGTAGTAGTTGAGCAGGAGTGCGTAGGCCGGCGAGACGTTCCAGTACCCGTCGACGCTGAGGAAGGCCTGCGCAGTTCCGGCAGCCCACACCTCGCGATACTGCGATGCCGGGAGTCGCTCGATCTCGATCTCGAAGCCGGCGTCGCGAGCGGAATCCTGCATCGAGACGGCGATGTCCGCGAGCTGCGGGTCGTCGTTCGAGATCGTGAGCGTGAACGGGACGCCGCCACTGAGTCCGGCCTCGGCGAGGAGCTGCTGCGACTTCTCGACGTCGTAGGTCCACTGCGGCAGCCCGTCGCTGGAGTAGCCGGGCAGCGTCGGGTTGAGCCAGCCGTGCTCCTCGGTGGCGCGCCCGTAGCTGTTGTCCTCGATGATGCGCTCGTAGTTGATCGCGTACGCGAGCGCCTGGCGAACGCGCACGTCATCGAAGGGCGCATTGTTGACGACCATCGTGGTGACCAAGCGGTTGCCGGTCGGGACACTCGGCACCAGGACATTCCCCTCGGCCTCGAGGTCGACGAGGTCGTTCGGCCGGAGCGCGAGCGCCATGTCGACGTCGCCGCTCCGGACCGCGAGCGCCCGGTTGCCGGCGTCCGGCACGACACGGCGGACGACGCGCTGGATCTCGGGCTCACCGAGCACCCAGTTCTCGTCGGCGACGATGATGGTCTCGCCCTCCGTCATCTGTTCGACGCGGTACGGCCCGAATCCGAATCCGGTCTGCCCTTCCGACCACTCGACGGCGTACGGATCCTCAGGCGTCGCGTGCTCGCTCAGGAACGTCGAGTCGTAGACCTGGGCGGCGTTGTCCGAGAGCGTGCCGAGGAGCGTGAACCCGTAGCCGGGCTGAGCGACCGTGAAGGAGACCGTGTAGTCGTCGATCTTCTGCATCTGGCTGGCCGGGTCCGAGAGTCCCGAGGCGATGAGCAGCCCGGGCGAGATGCTCGCCGGCGCGTTGAACTTCCGCTCGAAGGACCAGATCACGTCATCGGCGGTGAGCTCGTTCCCCGCCTGGCTGATCACGCCCTCTTTCAGATGGAACGTGTACGTGAGCTGGTCCTCACTCACGTCGTAGGACTCGGCGAGGTAGGGCTCGTACTTGGAGACGTCCTGGATGAGCACGCCGGCCTGTTCGGACTCCATGTAGGGCTTCCGGATCAGGGTTCCGTTCAGGAGCCCCTGCAGGTCCAGGTAGTCGGGTGAGTTGACCCATCCGGCGTCCCAGCTGAGTTGCGTGGCCTGGCTCGGCACGGCGACGACGACCGTCCCGTCGTTCTGTGCGGGCGGTTGCGCGGCACAGCCGGCGACCAGTGAGGCGACGGCCGTGCCGACGAGTGCGAGCAGCGCGAGCGATCGTGGTCGCGTCCGCCTCGACGCGCGGGCGCCGCTGGGAAGGTGATTCTGAGACAACAGGGTTCCTTTCATCGGGATTGGAGCGTGCACAGCAGTCATTTGGACGTGGGAGTTCGCAGCAGCCGGTTCGCAGCCGTCGACACGATGACGACGGTCGCCGTCAGCGTGACCGCGGGGGCGAGTGCCGCCCACCAGCGGCCCACGAGGGCGTCACTGGTGCCCTGCGCGAGCATCGAGCCCCACTCCGGAGTGGGCGGCGGCATCCCCGCGCCGATGAATCCGAGCGCGGCGGTCACGATGATGCTGATTGCGAAGAGGTTCGAGGCATTCTGCAGGGCCGCCCACGAGGCGTTCGGGAGCACGTGGCGGAAGGTCAGTCGCGCCTCGCTGTCGCCCGCCATCCTGGCCGCGTCGAGGTATGCCTCGGTCCGGACCCGCAGCACCTCGGTTCGGGTGAGGCGGGTCTGGCTGCTGCAGAGGATGATCCCCATGACCAGGATCAGGGTGACGACGTTGGCGCCGAACACGCTGACGGCGACGAGACCGAGGATCACGCCGGGGATGGACTCCATCAGGTCGATGAGGCGGGCGAGACCGCGCGCGAGCCAGGCGAACGGCCCCGTGGCGGATTCGTTCATCCCGGAGATCAAACCGAGTGCGATGCCGAGCACGGTGGCGAGCAGCGCCGTCAGCGCGGCGATCATCATGTTCAGACCGGTCGCCGCAACGGTTCGCGAGAAGACGTCCAAGCCCGCCGAGTCGGTGCCGAACCAGTGGTCGGCTGACGGTGGCGACGATGGCGGGCCGACCACTCGGATCGGGTCGTACGGAACGACGAAGCTGCCGAAGACGGCAACCGCGACGAGCAGGAACAGCGGGATGAGTGCCAACCAGCCGCTCGGTGCGGATCGCCGGTCGCGGGCGGCGCTGCGGGAAGGTACGGGCTGGGGATTCACTGTCGTGGTCATGGGCACCTCAGATTCGCGTTCCGGGCCGGCGGCGGGGGTCGAGGATCATGTTGGTCATGTCGATGACCAGGAAGATCACGAGCATCAGGGCTGCCGTGGCGAGGAGGAAGCCCTGCAGGGCGAGGTAGTCGCCGGTCGCGACCGCCTCAGCGGCATACCTGCCCGCACCGGTGAAGCCGAACAGGTTCTCGATCACCACGGCACCGCCGATCATTCCTCCGAAGATCGAACCCGCGACCGTGACGACCGGCGGAAGCGCTCGGCGATAGACGCTCAAGAGGACCGTGAACCGCGGCGCACCCGATGCGACGCGGAACAGCGTGGCGGGAGCCTCGATCGCCTTCTCGAGTCCGGCGATGGTGAGGCGGATCAGGATCGGGACCTGGGCGAGGGCGAGCGCGATGACGGGGAGCGCGAGGTGCGCCAGCATGGACCCGGCGCCGGCCCAGTATCCCTGTGCGATGGCGTCGATCAGCGGGAAGCCGGTGATCTGCGTCGGGGGCGCAAGCCCCGCGTCGAGTCTGCCGATCGGCGCCGGAATCCAACGCAGCAATGAATAGAAGAGGAGGATTCCGCCGATCGCGAGGACGAAGTCCGGCACCGCCCCGGCCGCTCGGGCGTAGCCGTGAGCGAGGCGGGCGATGACGCCCTTCGGTCGCGAGATCGCCATGAAGGATCCGATCCCGCTGATGATCGCCGCGATGATCAAGCTGAGGAAGGCGAGCTCGATCGTGCCCGGAAGCCGCAGCGCGAGCTCGGTCGAGATATCCCGTTTGGTGATGAACGACTGGCCGAGGTCGAGCGTGACGAGCTGGCTGAGGTACGTGGCGAGCTGATCGAAGATCGAGCCGTCCAGGCCGAGCGCGGCCTGCAGCCGGTCGTAGTCCTCCTGGGTCCACGACTGGTTTCCCAGGAGTGCGATCACGGGGTCGCCGGGCATGAGCCGGATCAGGATGAACGTGAAGATCGCGAACAGCAGGAGATGCACGGGGAGCACCGCGACACGCGTGATCCACCATCGCTGTCGCTGGAACCAGCCGAACAGGCGTGATCCGGCCGACCGAGTTCGGTCTGCGCCGTCGAACGCCGTGTCGAGCTCGATCGCCTCGGCCGCTTCGGCGGCTTCCGCGCCCTTCGCACCAGCGGGCGGTGCCGTCGTCGACGTCATGCGTGCACTCCTTCGTGGTCTGAGGTACTCGGGCCGCGGTAGCTGTCGAGGAGCCGCCGCGTGTACTCGGCTTCGGGGTTCTCGAGGATCTCCGAGACCGCACCCCGTTCGACGATTCGCCCGTGGAGCATGACGATGAGGTCGTCGGCGACGAATGCCGTCGCAGGCAGACCGTGCGAGACGAAGATCAGTCCGGTGCCGAACTCCCGTGCGATATGGCGCAGGTGGTTGAGCACGACGGCTTGCGCGGAGACATCCAGCGCGGAGACCACCTCGTCGCAGATCAGCATCTGCGGTCCGACGACGAGCGCACGGGCCAGGGCGAATCTCTGCCGCTGGCCGCCCGAGACCTGCGAAGCGTACCGGTCGGTGAGGCCGGCCGGCAGGTCGAGTCGACGCACGACATCGTCGACGCGCTCGCTCGCCGCGGTTCGCGACAGCCCCAGCAGGTTCATCGCCGGGTACATCACGGCCTCGCGGAGCGTGTGCCGCGGGTCGAACGATGAAGTGGTGTCCTGGCCGACGAACTGCACAAGGCGGCGCATGTCCTTTCGGCCCTCGGCCGTCTTCAGCGCGGAGCGCAGGTCGTGATCGCCATAGCTGACACGGCCCGCCGATGGCGTCTCGAGCCCGACGAGGATCCGCGCGAGCGTGGACTTGCCCGACCCGGATTCACCGACGATCCCCGTGAGCGAACCCGACTCGAACGACACCGAGACGTCGTCGAGTGCGCGGTGCTTGGTGATGCTGCCGAAGGTCTTGGAGACGCCCTCAGCGCGCACCGCGATGGCGGGAGTGGTCGTTTCGTTCATCGTGCGAGCTCCTTCGCGGGCTGGCCGGTACTGCTGCCGGACGCCGGGCCGCCCGTCGCGGCCATGAACGAGGCGAGGGTCGGTAGTTCCTCGGAGCTCGCGTTTTCAAGAGTGGGCACGCAGTGCAGGAGTCCCTGCGTATACGGATGATCGGCGTGCTGGGCGAGCAGGCGCGACGGGCCCTGCTCCACGACGTCACCCCGGTACATCACCACGAGCGAGTCGGCATATTCGAGGCAGAGATGGATGTCATGGCTGACGATGAGCAGCGACACACCGGTGGCTTCCACGAGCTCGACGAGCAGATCCATGGTGCCGCGCGCCAGGGATGCGTCGAGGGCGCTGGTCGGCTCGTCCGCAATCAGCAGTCTCGGACGGCCGCACAGGGAGAGGGCGATCATCACCCGCTGGCGCATGCCGCCCGACAACTCGTACGGTCGCGACTTCATCACGCGCTCGGTGTCATGGAGGCCGACTCTGATCAGCCAGTCCCGCGCGGCGGCGTCGAGCTCACGACGCGGTGTCGAACCATCCGCTTTGAGCACCGCTCGCAACTGACTGCCGATCGACCAGACGGGGTCCAGCGAGGTCATCGCGTCTTGGAAGACCATCGAGATTCCGGGCGTACGGGACGGGATGCGATGCGCCTGCGCGGGGGTCTGCACACGCCCCTCGAATGTGATCGTGCCCTCGACCGCGGCGAGTTCGTCGGCTCGCAGGAAGCCGGCGACCGCCAGCGCGAGCGTGCTCTTGCCTGACCCGGACTCTCCGACGATCGCCACGCGCTCACCCGGGCGGATGTCGAGGCTGGCACCGTTGATCGCCCGCGTGCCTGCGGCGTAGTCGACGCTGGAGTCGCGTACCTCAAGCAGGGCGTCGCCGCGGTCCTGGTCGTTCGAGTCGCGCGATCTCACCGGAGACGCATCGATCGGTTTGGTCATTTCTCCCTCGCTCCTTCGGGATGGAGAGGCTGTTGCCCCGACGGATGGGGACTATCAAAGCGGGATTTCGCAATTTGCACAATCGTTTGGCCCAATCGATTGTGTAACTAATGTGTTTCGTCCCCGCTTCGAATAGGGTGCAGGTATGAGCGAGCGCGCGAAGGTGCTGGGCCACGGCCCGGTCACCCTTCGCACGCTCGCGAGCGATCTGGCAGTGAGCGTTTCGACCGTGTCGCGCGTGCTGCGGGCCCAGAGCGCCGAAGAGGCAGAGCGGTGGGCCTCGCCGGAAACGGTCGAACGGATCCGGCGCAGTGCCCTCGAACGCGGCTACCGGGCGAACCCCATCGCTGCGAGCCTGCGAACGTCTCGATCGGGGCTCGTCGGCGTGCTCGTGCCTCGCCTCCAGGACTTCGTGCTCGCCACCATCTACGAGGGCATCGAGGATGCGGCGACCGAGGCCGGCCTCTCGACCTTCGTCACGAACTCGTTCGACGACCCCGCGAGTCAGGCCGCGAAGAGCGAGATGATGCTGCAGCGCCGGGTCGACGGACTGATCTTCGGCGACGCCCACCTCGACCACAGCTTCCTCGACGAGTTCGCGGAGCGCGGGGTGCCGTTCGTGCTGGTGTCGCGGCACGCGGGCGATCACATCGCCGTCACATGCGACGACGTCGTCGGCGGCCGCCTCGTCGGCGAGCACCTGCTCCACGGCGGACGCACACGCCCCGTGGTCCTGGCGGGGCTCCCCTTCGCCTCGACAGCTCAGGATCGGACTCGCGGGCTCGTCGAGGCATACGAGCACGCGGGGCATCGCGTCGACCCCTCGCACGTCGTGTACAGCGGCTTCGACGCCGCAGGCGGGCGCGCCGGCATGGAGCAGGTGCTCGCCTCGGGATATCTCCCCGACGCCGTGTTCGCCACGAACGACTTTGCCGCGATCGGCGCGCTCGGCGCGCTCCGCGACCACGGGCTTCGGGTTCCCGACGACGTCGCGATCGTCGGTTACAACGACACGCCGCTGGCCGCTGAGATCGCGACCCCGCTCACCACCGTTCGGTCTCCGATGCACGAACTCGGCCGGACCGCGCTGGACACCTTGCGCCACCTGATGAACGGCGACGACGTCTCATCTGTGCAGCTCGCGCCCACGCTCATCGCGCGCGCCTCGAGTCTGCCCCGCCCGAGTTAGCCGGCGTCACGCCGGCTCGACGTTGAAGGCGCGCGCGAGCGTTTCGATCTTGCGAGCGCGACCGAGCCGCGGGAGATCCGAGCCGTCGCGAACGACACCGCCGCGGAACTCGAAATCAGCGAGGAAGTCCCGGGCCCAGGCGACGTCGGAGGAGGTCGGCGAGATCACTTCATTCACGACGGACAGCTGCTCGAGATGCAGACACAGTTTTCCGGTGAGCCCGAGCGAGACCGTCACCTCGCTCTGCTCGCGAAGTTGACGGTGCGCGGAGCCGACCGTCGGTCCATCGATCGGACCAGGAAGCCCTCCGATTCGAGAGGCGACAACCAGCCGAGAACGCGGGTATGCCATGGCGAGCTCATCTGCGCTGGCACCGGTGTCACGGCGATAGTCGCCGGACCCGAACGCGAGCCGGAAGCATCCGCGCGCTCTGGCTATGGCCACCGCTTCCTCGATGCCCAGCGCCGATTCGATCAGCGCCAGCACCGGTGTCGCGCCGCCAAGACGATCGAAGGTCTCCGTCACGTGAGCGGCGCCCTCCGCTTTGGCGAGCATCACCCCGCGCAGCCCGGCAAGGCCCTTCAGCACGTCGACGTCGTCCGACCAGAACTCGGTTGATCGGTCGTTGATGCGTACCCATGCTTCGTTCCCTGGCTGCGAAAGCCACGACGCAACGTCGCGTCGCGCCCCCGCTTTCAGGAGCGGATCAACAGCATCCTCGACATCGAGCACGATCTGGTCTGCGCGAGAGGCCGACGCCTCGTCGAACAGCTCGGGTTTGGCCGCGTTCACCAGGAGCCATGAGCGAGCGATCTCCGGCGCGACGTCGTTGCGGTTCACAGACCACCACGCTAACGGAGCTGCCGGGCCCGCCCGCCGCGATGTCTCGACATCGAACAGTCCAGCCCGAGCGTCGGCAGGAGCGACTCGGGCTCACCGTCGCGGGTCCACGACCACCTTGGGCGGCGAGCCGTCGGCGTGGGCGCGGCGGCCCGCGAGCTCGCCGTCGAGGTCGGCCAGTCCGATCGTCTCGGCGATGAGCGGCACCGGGTCGACCCGGCCCGTCGCGAAGGCCTCGATGGCCTCGGCGATCCCGGCGGAGCCGCCGAGGACACCGACGATCGTGGCGTCCTTGTGCACGCTGACCCTGGAGTCGACGAGGCTCGGCGTCGGCGAGACGCCGACGAGCACGACCCGGCCGGCCGGCGCGACCACGTCCAGCGCGAACGCCGGCATCGTCGGCGCGTCGGTCGCATCGATCACGGCATCCCACGTCTCACGCGCGACCGCCGCGGCGTCGATGCTCACCCGGAGTCCGAGCCGCCTCGGGAGCGCGGCCGAGCCCTCCCGCCGCCCGAGCAGGGTCACATCGGCGCCGGCCGCCGCGGCGAAGAGCGCACACAGCACGCCGATGGTGCCCGGCCCGATGACGAGCACTCGGCCCACCCGGTCGGCGAGCGCCGCCCGGACCGCGCGCACGGCGTTCGCCGCGGGCTCGACCAGCGCGCCCGCCTCGTCCGAGACCTCGTCGGGCAGCGGATGCAGCGAGGCGACGGGCATCAGCAGGCGTTCGGCGAACGCACCGGACCATCCGCCGCGCACACCGACCTCGATGCGGTCCGCGCAGACGTGATGGTGGCCGCGTCGGCACGCGTCGCATTCGCCGCATCCGATCATGGTGTCGCCGACCACGCGCCGTCCGAGCCACGCCGGATCGACGCCGTCGCCGAGCTCGACGACGACGCCCATCCATTCGTGGCCGATCCTCAGCGGGAAGTCCATGCGCGCTCGCGCGATCCGCGCGTCGTCCGCCTCGAACAGGCCGACGTCGGTGCCGCAGATACCGACGCGACGCACCTCGACGACGGCCTCGCCCGGTCCGGCGACCGGCGGTTCGACCTGCTGCACCGACCCGTGCCCCCGACGGTCCACGACGAACGCCTTCATGCTCTGCATCCTCTCCCGCGGGCGAGGGGAACGGCCGCGCCGGAGCCCGGCGCGGCCGCTCCCGATCGCCTCACTCGACGTCGAATCCCTGCGCCTCGGCGTAGGACCGCAGGCTGGTCTGCCACTGCTCGAGGGCCGTGGTCAGGTCGATCTCACCGGCGAACGCGCTTCCGACGCTGTCGGGGAAGATGCTGTTGGCATAGGTCTGGAACGGCAGGAACTCCCAGCCTGAGCCCACACTGGCCGCCGACTCGGCGAAGATCTGGTTGATCTGCTGGCCGCCGAAGTACTCGACCTCGGCGTCCAGCCACTCGTCGGAGTCGGTCGTCAGCGTCCCGGCGGGGAAGCCGCCGAGCGAGACCCAGATCTCCTGCGCCTCGGGCGCCGAGGCCATCCACTGCACGAACCCGACCGCGGCCAGCTTGTGCTCACTCGCCTCCGTGACGGCCGACAGCGAGCCGCCGTTCTGCGAGGTGACGAAGTCGCCGTCCTCGAACTGCGGCAACGGCGCGACGCGCCAGAGTCCGCTGGCCTCGGGGATGCGGCGCTGCAGCGTGCCGGCGCCCCAGGCACCGGTCACCCACGTCGCGTAGGTGCCGTTCGCGAGCCCGGCGTTCCACTCGGGCGTGAAGCCCGCGGTGCGGGTGTCGAGGAGACCTTCGTCGATGAGCGGCTGCCAGACGTCGACGAACCGCTCGACGCCCTCGTCCGCGAAGTCGATGCCGACCGTCGTGCCGTCGACCGAGTAGGGGCGTCCGCCGGCCTCCCAGATCAGCGCGTTGAAGAGGTTCGGCTCGCCGACGTCGGCCGCGATGAACCGGGCCGGGTCCGCGGCCTGCAGGGCGCGCGCGACCTCGGTGTACTCCTCCCACGTGGTCGGCACCTCGAGTCCGAACTGGTCGAACACGTCCTGCCGGTAGAACAGAGCGAGGGGGCCGGCGTCCTGGGGAAGCCCGTAGAGCCCGCCGGCGTACTGCGACGCGCCCCAGGCGGCGTTCGTGAAGTCCTCCTCCATGGAGCCGAGCCCGTACTCGTTCAGGTCGACGATCGAGTCGCCGAGCGCGAACTGCGGGAACGCGAGGAACTCGAGCTGCACGACGTCGGGCACGCCGGATCCGGCGGAGATGACGTTCTGCAGCTTGGTGTACTGCTCGGCGTTCGCGCCCTGGTTCTGCAGCGTGACGTTCATGTTCGGGTACGCCGCGTTGAACGCCTCGACGACCGCCTCGTACTGTGGGCCCCAGGCCCAGAACGTGAGGTCGGCGCCCTCCTCGAGCGCGGCGTCGATGTCGGCCTGGCTGTACTCGGCGGCGACGGTCGGCTGCTCTGCCGACCCACCGCCGCCGGCGCAGCCCGTGACGGCGAGCGTTGAGGCGACGCCGATGGCGAGTGCACTGACCAGCCGGCGCATGGCGGTTCTCGATGATGCGGACACCATGGATCCTTTCGTAAGGGTGTTCGTGCGGGTTGCGGGGTGGTGCGTTAGGCCTTGACGCTTCCGGCGGTCAGACCCGACTGCCAGTAGCGCTGCATGAGCAGGAAGATGACGATGATCGGGACGATCGTGAGCAGGGATCCCGTGACGATCAGCTCGTAGATCGCGACGCCGCCGGGTTGATTCGCCTGCGTGCTCCAGAGATTGAGCCCGACCGTGAGCGGATACCACGTGGGGTCGCTGAGCATGATCAGCGGGAGGAAGTAGTTGTTCCAGGTCTCCACGACGTTGAACAGCAGCACGGTGATGAATCCCGGCATGAGCAGCCGGAGCGCGATCGTGAAGAAGATGCGGAACTCGCCGGCCCCATCGACCCGCGCCGCCTCGATGACCTCGGCCGGGATGGCGTCGGTCGCGTAGATCCAGATCAGGTAGAGCCCGAACGGGCTCACCGCCGACGGGATGATGACCGCGAGCGGCCCGTTCGTCAGCCCGAGCGAGCTGAACATGAGGAAGGTCGGCACCGCGAGCGCGGTTCCCGGGATGGCGATCGCACCGATCACGATCGCGAACACCGCGCGCTTCCCGGCGAACTGGAACCTCGCCAGACCGTACCCCGCGAGCGTCGCGAGCACGGTCGCACCGCCGGCGCCGGCGACGACGTACAGCAGCGTGTTGCCGAACCAGGACAGGAAGATGCCGTTGTCGTAGGTGACGGTCGCGACGATGTTGTCCCAGAGAGCGAAGTCGCCGGAGAACCACAGGCCGAAGCTCGAGAGGATGGCGGACTGGGTCTTCGTCGAGGTGATGACGAGCCACACGATGGGCAGCAGGCAGTAGAGCAGCAGGATCGTCATCAGCACGCCGAGCGGGATCGAGGCCCGGGGCTTCAAGAACGAGTTCGACGACCGGCGCAGCAGCCCTCGGTCGAGGGTGTCCTTGGATCGGCGAGGGGCTCGCGCGGCGGTGGCGGTCATCGTTCGCTCCCATCGCGGCGGCCGACTCGCTGCGCGGCATAGGCGACGATCATCGTCAGCAGGCCCATGACGATCGCGATCGCGGCCGCGTAGTTGTGCTGCTGGCCGGCGAAGGACAGCGAGTAGGCGTACATGTTCGGGGTGAAGTTCGAGGAGATGGTGTTGGGGCTGAGGCTTCGCAGGATGTTCGGCTGGTTGAACAGCTGGAAGCTGCCGATCACCGAGAAGACCAGGCAGACCGCGAAGGCCGGGCGGAGGGCGGGCAATTTGATCGAGCGGATGACCCGCCAGCGGCCTGCACCGTCGATCGCCGCCGACTCGTAGAGCTCCCGGGGCACGGTGCGCAATGCCGAGTACATGACGAGCATGTTGTATCCGAGGAAGCTCCAGGTCGCGATGTTCGCGATCGCCGCGAGCACCCACTCGCCGGAGAGCGGATCCGGCAGCGCGATGCCGAAGAACTCGTTGAGGTTGCCGACGAGACCGAACCGGCTGCCGTAGAGGAAGCCCCACATGAGCGCCGCGATGACGCCCGGCACCGCGAACGGCAGGAACAGCATGATCCGGTAGAGCGGCGCCCAGCGCAGGCTCGCGCTGTCGAGCGCCAGCGCGGCGAACAGCGAGAGCCCGAGCATGATGGGCACCTGTACGGCGAAGAACAGCAGGATCCGCCCGACCGCCTCGTGGAACTGCGGGTCGGTGAACGCGTAGACGAAGTTGTCGATGCCGACGAACGCGGTGCCGCCGACGAGCCGGTCCTGGAACAGGCTCAGGTAGACGGCGTAGCAGACCGGCGCGACGATCGCGAAGAGGAAGACGACGCCGAAGGGTGCGATGAAGAGCCAGCCCATCCAGCCGCGTGCGCTGGTGCCGCGGCGGCGGGTGGCGACCCGGCGGGGCCGGACGATCGCCGTCACCTGGGATCTCCGCACGGACTCGAAGGGGTGTGCATCTTGCGCTCGCATTCGTCGTTGAAGGGACCGAACTCGGCCAGGTTAGCCATGAAAGTGTGAGAAATCAAACATCGGATGAGCATTACCGAACAAATCATGTACTGTGGTGCTCATCCGATGATGGCGTGTGGGAGGAGGCGGCCTGGTGGCTGACCTGGAAGTGCTCTGCGTCGGCTCGGCCACGCACGACACCATCGCCGTCACCGACCGGTATCCGTCCGAGGACAGCCGGGTCGAGGCGCGCGCGATCGTGACGGCCGGGGGCGGCCCCGCCGCCACCGCGGCCGTCGCGCTCGCGCGGCTCGGCATCGCCGTCGGCTTCGCCGGAGTCGTGGGCGACGACGACACCGGGCGGGCGGTGCGGCGTGGCCTCGAGGCCGAGGGCGTCGACACGCGCTGGCTCGTCGGCGGGGGCACCCACACGGGCGCCAGTGTCATCGTCGTGTCGGGCGATGCATCCCGAACCATCTTCACCAGACCGGCGCCGATGCCGGCCCCCGAATCGATCCCCGTCGACGCGGCGCCGTGGATCCACGTCGACCAGACCGGCTATCCGGCCGTCGCGGCGGCCCGCTCGGCGGGTCTGCGCGCCCGGATCAGCATCGACGCGGGCAATCCCGTCCCGGCACTCGCCCTGCGCGACGTCGCGCTGTACGCGCCGACGCGTTCGGCCCTGCTCGAGCGCTACCCGGGCGACGTCGACCGCGCGCTCGACCGCGCGCACGCCGACGGCGCCGCCGCGGTCGTCATGACCGACGGCGCGCGCGGCGCCCGGTACTCGGGCGGCGGAGCCCGAGGCGCCGTCCCGGCCGTCGAGGTCGACGCGGTCTCGACCCTCGGGGCCGGCGACGTGTTCCACGGCGCCCTGCTCGCCGGGATCGTCGGCGGCGGCGATCTGGGTTCGGCCACCGCGCTGGCGTCCTGGGTCGCGGCGCGCTCGTGCCTGGCGCTCGACGGCAGATCTGCGATCCCGTTCCGGGACGACGTCCACGCGGAGTACTCCGCCCAGACCCATCGTGAGAGAGGCGACCATGCCCGCTAGTGCGGCAGACACCAGACTCGAAGCTCTGCGCAGCCCCGAGGGCGCGTTCACCATGGTCGCGCTCGACCAGCGCGAATCGCTCCGCGAGATGTTCCCGCCGGGGCCCGACGGCGAACTCGTCGACGACGCCGCGCTCGCCGAGTTCAAGGCCGCGGCCACCCGCACGCTGAGCCCGCTGGCCTCCGGCATGCTGCTCGACCACCCGCTCGGTGTGCCCGGTCGGTTCCGGCCTGCGGCGCTCGCCGCCGGGTGCGGCCTCCTGCTCGCCGCGGACCGGCTGCACAGCGCCCGCGGCGTCGGCGTGATGTCGACGGACCTCGACCCGGCGATCGACGCCGCGTATGTCTCGCATGTGCGCGCCGACGCACTCAAGTACCTCGTCATCTGGCGCCGCGGCGACGACGACTTCCGGGCCGACCTCGAGGCGTTCCTGAATCTCGCGTCGCGTGCAGGATTGCCGACGTTCATCGAGGGGATCGTCCGGCCCCCGCTCGGCGAGCAGTGGCGCTCGACTCGCGACCGCTTCGACGCCATTCTGGAGGCAGCGAACGATCTGAGCCGGGATGCGTCGGTCTACAAGGCGGAGGTCCCGGGCTATGTCGCCCAGGATGTCTCGGGCGTGGAAGCGGAGGCGAAGGTGCTGACCGAGACCATCGACGTGCCCTGGGTGGTGCTGTCCAACGGCGTCGAGCGCGACGACTTCGCGGACGCGGTGGCCGCTGCGTGCGCCGGCGGCGCCGACGGGTTCCTCGCCGGCCGGGCCATCTGGGCGGACACCGTGTCCGACCCGGACCCGGCGGCGTCGATGGCCGAGCGGTCCGTGGCACGGCTCGAGACGCTCAAGGCGCTCGTGGCCGATGCCCGCCGGGGCTCGCTGGCCGAGGACCCGATCCGATGAGCACGCCCGAGCGCTTCGCCTACGGCTCAGCGGCCGAACGCCGTGACCGGCTCGCGCGGTACGTCAACGAGCAGGGCTACTGCACCATCGCGGAGCTCTCCTCCCGGCTCGGCGTCTCGGAGATGACCATCCGCCGCGACATCGCCCGGCTGGTCGGCGAGAAGCAGGTCCGTGCGTTCCACGGCGGCGTCGGCTCCCTCGCGCCGGGCGACCTCTCCGGCATCGAGTACGTGGATCGCGACCGGCGGCGCTCCGACGCCAAGCTCGCCATCGCACAGCACGCCGTGGACTCGCTGCCGCGTGGCTCGGTGATCGGCATCGATGCCGGCACCACCGCCGCGCACATCGCCGCGAGCCTTCCCCACGACGCGGCACTCCGCGTCGTCACGCCGTCCCTGCCGGCGATCACGGCGCTCGCGGGCAACCGGGGCGTCGAGCTGACCGGACTCGGCGGCCTGCTGCACTGGGAGTCGCTGTCCTTCGCGGGTGAGACGACGCTCGCCATGATCTCGGAGCTGCGTCTCGACGTGCTGTTCCTCGCGGCCAGCGGCCTCGACGAGCGGGGCGCCTACTGCGGCAACGGGTTCGACGCGGTCACCAAACGCGCGCTGATCGAGGTCGCCGACACGGTGGTGCTCGTCGCCGACAGCTCCAAGTTCACCGCGTCCGGCATGGTGCGCATCTGCGACTGGGAGGCGATCGACGTGCTCATCTCCGACGACGAGATCTCGCCCGAGTCGGCCGCGATCGTCGCGGCCGCCGACGTCGACCTGCAGCGGGTCGCGGTCGCCGCCGAGGTGCAGCGATGAGCCGGTCGCACCGGATCAGCGTCATCGCCGGCGACGGCATCGGGCTCGAGACCGTGCCCGCCGCGATCGCCTGCCTCGACGTGATCGCCGACCGGCACGATCTCCGGCTCGAGTGGGAGGAACTGCCCTGGGGCACCGACCACTTCCGTCGCCACGGGCGCATGATGCCCACGGACGGACTCGAGCGGATCACGGGAACCGACGCCATCTTCCTGGGCGCCGTCGGCGACCCCGAGATCCCCGACGCCGAGACGCTCTGGGGGCTGCTCATCCCCATCCGTCGCGAGTTCGACCAGTACATCAACCTGCGGCCGGCCCGCTCGCTCCCCGGGGTGCCGAGCGTGCTCGCCCGCGACGTCCCGATCGACCTCGTCATCGTCCGCGAGAACACCGAGGGCGAGTACTCGTCGGTGGGCGGGCGACAGGGCTCGGGCGACCATGAGATCGCGATCCAGTCGGCGGTGTTCAGCCGGCGCGGAGTGGCCAGGGTCGCCGGGTTCGCCGCCCGGCTCGCGCGCAGCCGCACCGGGCATCTCACCTCGGCGAGCAAGGGCAACGGCATCATCCACACGATGCCGTTCTGGGACGAGGTCGTCGCCGAGGCGGTCGACGGGGTCGAGGTCCGGACCGTTCTGGTCGACGCGCTCGCCGCCGCGCTCGTGCTGCACCCCGATCGGTTCGACGTGATCGTCGCGTCCAACCTGCTCGGCGACATCCTCTCGGACCTCGCCAGCGCGGTCACCGGCTCGATCGGCGTCGCGCCGAGCGCCAACCTCAACCCCGAGCGGCGCCTGCCCTCGATGTTCGAACCGGTGCACGGCACCGCGCCCGACATCGCGGGCCAGGGCCTCGCCAACCCGACCGGGCAGATCTGGAGCGGCGCGCTGATGCTCGAGCATCTGGGGCATCCGGAGGCGGCGGCGCACCTCACGCGTGCCTTCGAGCACGCCCTCGCGTCCGGGACCCGGACCCGCGACCTCGGCGGCACGGCCACGACCAGCGAGTTCACGGCCGCGGTGATCGCGGGCATCGCCGCGACCGAGTCGGAGCGCGCGGCATGACCGGACAGGGCCTGTTCATCGGCGGACGCTGGGAACAGACGGATGCCTCGCGCCCGACGTTCGACCGCTGGACCGGCGAGCCGACCGGCCACGTCGCCGTCGCGTCCGCGGCCGACGCCGTCCGCGCCGTCGACGCGGCGGCGGCCGCGATGCGCACCGCGTTCCCCGTCGCCGACCGGGCACGCGTGCTCGCCGAGACCGCGCGGCTCGTCGAGACCCGCTCCGAAGCCCTCGCGCAGCTGATCACCGCCGAGGTCGGCAAGCCCATCACCGCGTCTCGCGCGGAGGTCGGCCGGGCGGCCGAGACGCTTCGCACCTGCGCGGAGGAGGCGCGCCGACTGCCGTCGGAGACGGTGCCGCTCGACGCGGTGCCGGCCGGCGAGGGGACGTTCGCGTTCACGATCCCGACACCCATGGGCGTGGTCGCCGCGATCACGCCGTTCAACTTCCCGCTCAACCTCCTCCTGCACAAGGTGGGCCCCGCGATCGCCGCCGGCTGCGCGGTGGTCGTGAAGCCCTCGGACCACGCCCCGCGCACGGCCGGGTTCGTCGCCGACCTCCTGCACGAAGCCGGCCTGCCCGCGGGCTGGATCGGCATCGTGACGGGGCCGCCGGCCGAGATCGTCGACGCGCTGCAATCCGACGACCGGGTGGAGGTCGTGACCTTCACGGGCTCGTCCGAGGTCGGCTGGCGCCTCAAGGAGTCCGCGCCCAAGAAGCACCACGTGCTCGAGCTCGGCTCGAACACGGCCCTCGTCGTCGCCGCGGACGCGGATCTGGCGCGAGCGGCACGCGCCGCCACGGATGCCGCACTCGGCAACTCGGGACAGGCCTGTGTCTCCTTGCAGCGCGTCTACGTCGAGCGACCGGCCGCCGACGCGTTCATCGACGCGCTCGCCGCGGCCGTCGCGGCGTCCCCAGTCGGAGACCCCCGCGATGAGCGGACCGTCGTCGGCCCGCTGATCACGGGCACCGCGGTCGACCGGCTCTCCGAGTGGATCGCCGACGCCACCGCCGACGGCGCGAGGCTCGTGACCGGCGGCGGGCGCGACGGCGACGTGCTCGCCCCGACCGTGCTCGCCGACGTCGCCGCGCAGAGTCCGCTGGTCTGCGAAGAGGCGTTCGGTCCCGTCGTGAGCGTGGTGCCCGTCGACGACCTCGCCGCGGCGCTCGACGCGGTCAACGCCTCGCGCTACGCCCTCAACACCGCGATCTACACGTCGGACCTCGCGACCGCGATGTGGTTCGCACGCGAGGCCGAGGCCGGCTCCGTGCTCGTCAACATGCCGCCCTCGTTCCGCGCCGACCACATGCCGTACGGCGGGGTCAAGGACTCGGGCCAGGGCCGCGAGGGCGTCAAGTACGCGATCGACGCGCTCGTCCGCCAGCGCCTCGTCGTCCTCCACCCCTGACCCCCCTCTCCCCCCTCCCTCTCTCTCCCCCCTCCCCCCTCCCCCCTCCCCCCCGGGTCCCCCCAGGGGTCGCCGAGTGATGACGAAACGCCTCGAGTGATGACGAAACGCCCCGCGCGACGGGGCGTTTCGTCATCACTCGGCGATGCGGGTGGGTGGGGTTGGGGTGGGTGGGTCGGGGGGGGTCGGGTTGGGGGGTGGGCAGGGCCGGGGGTCAGAGGATGGTGGCCGGGTCGCCGCTCGCCTCGTACTCGTACGCGACGGACGGGACCTGGGTGGCGAACTTGCCGCCGCTGACGTCGATGAGCTGACCCGTGATGTAGCCGGCCTGCTCCGAGGCGAGGAAGCACACGAGATTCCCGATGTCCTCCGTCGATCCCCACCGGCGCAGGGTGAGCGTCGAGAGCAGCCGATCCTGATCGGCCTGCGATCGCTCGGTGAAGCCGTTGAGGCTCGTCGGCACCATGCCGGGGGCGTAGGAGTTCACCGTGATCCCCCACGGCCCGAGCTCGCCGGCGAGCGCGCGCCCGAAGTGCGCGACGGCCGCCTTGGATGCCCCGTAGGCGGCGTGCGCGACGCTCGGGATGATGGCCGCGAACGAGGCCGCGTTGATGATCCGGCCCGACCGCTGCGCCTTCATCACCGGGATGACCGCCTGCGAGGCGAGGAACACGCCCGTGACGTTGACGTCGAGGCAGCGGCGCCACGCGGCCTCGTCGAGCAGGTCGGTCGGGGCCGTCGCACCGACGCCGGCGTTGTTGACGAGCACGTCCACGCGCCCGAACGCCTCGACGGTCTCGGCGACGACCCGTTCCATGTCCTCCTTCGAGGTGACGTCGGCCTGCAGGCGGAGCGATGCCGGCGCGCCCTCGAGGTCGGCGGCGAGCGCGTCGAGCGTCGTGGGATTGCGGTCCACGGCGACGACATGGGCGCCCTCGTGCGCCAGGCGCAGCACGAGATCGCGCCCGATGCCCTGGGCGCCGCCGGTGACGATGACGACGCGGTCGGTGAGATCGATGAGCATGGTTCTCCTCGGGGTCGGTGCCCGCTCAGCGGGCGGGCAGGATGTCGATGATCGCGGTCTCGGCGCCGAAGCCGTCGGCGGTGGCGGTGAGGATCGCCCGCCCGGTCGCGCCGGGGGTCGAGCGCACCCAGACGGCCGCGACGGCTCCGGTCTCGGCGAGGTCGATACGCGGGTCGCCGACGAGCTCCGCCGGGCCCTCGAGGCGCAGCTCGACGATCGCGTTGGTCCGGCCCCGCGCGACGCCGTGCCGGTCCTGCACCGCGACGACGACGCGTGTCGCGTCGTTGCCCTCGACGATGGCCTCGTCGTCGGGCGTGAGCGCGAGCGTGTCGGCGGCGCGTGTCCCGCTCACCCGGTGCGTCAGAACGAGCTCGCCGCCGAGGTATCCGTCGATCTCGAGGTCCGGCACGTCCTCCTCCCCGAGCCGCAGGTCGACGAAGGTCGGCGCGTGCTCGAGGTGCGGGAACCGCTCGCGGTCCGGCTCGGCCGAGGCGACGGTGCGGCCACCCAGCCGAACCTCCAGCCGGTCGAGATTCGAGCAGATCATCGCGCGCTCGCCCGGGCCCCAGAGGCGGCCCTCCGGACGGCCGCCGAACGCGTTCGCCTGGCCGAACTCCGGCGGATCCCAGGTGAACGCGGGCGCGATGACCGGGCGCACCCGCGGGTCGATCTGCGACCGGTAGATCGCCGCGCCGGGCTTGAGCACCCGGAAGACGTCGCCGAGGCCCGAGGTCTTGATGCCGCGATGATGGTTGCCCATGTTGGCCTCGTAGTCGAACCCGACCCAGGCGAGCAGCCCGCTGAACCGCTCGTCGCCACGGGCGTGATCGTGCCCCACGGCGTAGTCGAGGGCCTGGTGCTGCTGTACGAGTGCGCCGTCGTTGCGGAGGTAGAAGGTCGTCGGGCTGCTCCGCGTCGAGATCGCCTCGCTCACGAGGTAGGGCTTGCCGGGCACCGGATCGAGCAACACCGGGATCCGCTCCCCGGTCTCGTCGACCCTCGTCGTGTAGTCGTCGTAGGAGAACACGTCGTGCTGGAAGACCTGCCGGCGCGCGTAGTCGCCGAACATGGTGCCGCTCGTGGCGCGCGACGGGTCGAGCTCCTTCACGAGCGCCTCGGTGCGTGCGTAGAACTCGGGGCGATCGGCGGTCTCGTTGAGCCGAGCGCCCCACACCACGATCGAGGGCCGGTGCCGGTCGCGGGCGATCATCGCCGTGATGTCGTCGACTGCGGCGTCCTGCCACGTGTCGTCTCCGACGTATTGCCACCCGGGCGACTCCTCCCAGACGACGAGCCCGAGCTCGTCGCAGGCGTCGAGGAACGACGCGGTCTGCGGGTAGTGCGAGCACCTGACCATCTGACAGTTCAGCTCGTTCTTGATGATCTCGGCGTCGCGGCGGTGCACGCGGTCGGGCATCGCGAATCCGCCGAACGGGAAGTACCCGTGCCGGTTCACGCCCATGAGGTACCGCCTGGTGCCGTTGAGGAAGAACCCGTCCGTCTCGAAGCGGGCCTCGCGGTAGCCGGTCCGGCGCGACAGCGTGTGCACGGTGCTGCCGTCGACCCGCAGCTCCGCGACGACGCGGTACAGCCGCGGCGCGTCGAGGTCCCAGAGCTCGATCGCGTCGAGCCCCGTGATCGTCAGCGCGACCTCGGCGGCCGCCGGCGCGCTCGCGCGGGCGATCTCGCGGCCGTCGAGCTCGAGCACGCGCACCACGACCTCGGCACGGTCGTCGAGCGGACCGCCGGCGTCGATCGTGACCACGGCCTCGGTCCGACGGCGCCCGGGATCGAGGACGTCGCCATGCGTGAGCGCGAGCTCGGCGACGAAGGCGGACGGCGTGCGCAGGATCGAGACGGACCGGTGGATGCCTCCCGGCTGGAGATAGTCGATCGATGAGCTGAGCGCGGGCGCCGGCAGGTTGGGTGGCACGTTGACGTTGAAGCGCGCGTCGAGCGCGACCGCGAGCACCGAGGCGCGGCCCGCACGGACCGCGTCGGTGATCTCGAACCGGAAGGGCAGATACCCGCCGCGGTGCTCGCCGAGCGGAACCCCGTCGAGTGAGACGGTCGCGTTCGTCATGGCGCCGTCGAACTCCACGAACACCCGCTCACCCTCGCGAGCTTCGAGCTCGAGCGGCCTGCGGTAGGCCCACACCTTCTCCCAGGCGGCGGGGTCCCACGAGCGCCACGACAGGTCGCAGACGACATGCGGAAGCGTGACGGACGCCCAGCCCGAGACATCCCGTCGCGGATCGGCGAACGCCTCGACCACCTCGGGGAAGAGCCCGTCCTCGGGACCGGGCAACGGGATCTCACCACCGAACAGCCACCCGTCGTCGATCACCTGGCGGATCGTCTCCGTCATCGTCGTCATGCCTCCTCCGTCGCGCGGCGCCGTGCCGCGACATCCACATCCTTGGAACCGCCGAACCACTCGTCGCGGGCCGCGCGCAGGAACGCCGCCGACTCCGCCATCTCACCCAGGCCGTTCACGCCGTCCTCGATGCTGATCCAGCCGTCATACCCCGCGCCCCGCAGGGTCTCGAAAATGCGCGGGTAGTCGTTGAGTCCGCGGCCGATCACGCCGTGCCGCAAGTCCGGCGAGTAGCCGATCGTGCCGTCGGCGAGGCGCAGCGCGTCGAGGCTCGCGCCGTCGGCGAGGTACCGGTCCGACGCCTGCATGGTGAACACCCGGTCGACCACCTCGGCGAGGAAGGCGGCGGAGTCCTCGCCCGCGACCAGCGCGTTCGAGGGATCGAACTGCACGCCGAACCACTCGCGATCCTCGATCCGGCTGAGCAGCTCGAGGAAGACCGGCTTGCGTTGGGCGAACTCGGGGTACTGCCACGTCGACGCCTTGTAGTGGTTCTCGAGACAGAGCGCGACGCCGAGCTCTCGGGCGAGCGGCAGCAGCTCCTCGATCGCCTCGGTGGCCCAGTCGAGTCCCTGCTCGACGGCGACCTGCGGGTGGGCCTGCCCCGACAGCACCCGGCAGGTCGGTGCGTCGCCACCGAGCGCCGCGGCGAGCCGGATCGCATCGGCCTGGTGGTCGCGTTCCCGCGCCCGCTGTGCGGCGTCGGGGTGCGTGAAGTCGGGTGAGGCGCAGAGCATGGGCATCTCGAACCCGGCGTCGGCGAGCGCCTCGCCGACGGCGTCGATCTCGGCCCGCCCACCCTCGTGGAAGAAGCCCGGGTGCAGCTCGAGACCGTCGACACCGAGCGTGCGGGCGAGCTCGATCCACTCGAAGATCGTCATCGAACGGTCCACGATGAGTTCGTGCAGGAAGGCCTTGGGGAAGGCGGCTATGCGCATGGGTCCGATCCTCGTCGTCCGGTTTGTTATATATTGAACATATATTTGCGAAAAAGCACAACTTGGAGGTTCGATGATCGCCGAGCAGCTCACGGATCCCGTGGTCTACCACGGCGAAGGCGCGCATTGGCACGAGCCCTGGGGCGGGGTGCGCTGGGTCGACATGCTCGCGGGCGATGTGCTGTTCCGCAGCGATGCCACCGGCGAGATCCGCCGCACGCCGACCGGCTCGCGCGTGGCGGCGATGGTGCGCCCACGCACGGGCGGCGGTCTCGTCGTGGCCACCGAACGCGGCTTCCTGCTCTGGGACGCCGCGGAGCGCGAGGAGTGGCGATCGGCCGACCTCATCCCGGCCGACGCCCGCTTCAACGAGGGCGCGATCGATCCGCTGGGCCGGGTGCTGTGCGGCACCATCCACGACTCCCGTGAGCCGGGCAGTGCCGATGTGTGGCGCCTCGGCGTGGACCGCGGGGCGACGCGGATCCTCGACGGCGTGACGATCTCGAACGGCCTCGGCTTCGCAGCCGACGGATCGCGCGCGTTCTACGTCGACTCACGGACGAGGCGCGTGGACGTGTTCGACGTGGACGCCGACGGCGAGCTCGTCGCCCGCCGGCCCTTCGTCGTGGTGCCCGACGAGGTCGTGGGCAATCCCGACGGGCTCTGCGTCGACGCCGAAGGCGGGGTCTGGGTCGCGTTCTACAACGGGGGCGCGGCGCGGCACTACGACCGCGACGGCAGGCTGGACGCGGTGGTCGAGGTCCCGGGCGTCTCCCGCGTGACCTCGTGCGCGCTCGGCGGCTCGAGCGGCACCACGCTCTACCTCACGACCTCTCGCGAGGGACTCGACGACGAAGCCGAGCCCTCGGCGGGTGCGCTCTTCGTCGCGACGGCGGATGCGCCCGCCGTCCCGGTGCGAGAAGCCGCCCTCTGACGATCACGCCCACGGCCTGCTGACGCACGCGCGGGCGTCGGATCATCCGATGAGATCGTCGGCCACCCACGCTCAGTGCGGCGCGTGGTACTCGGCCTCCCCGCGTCGCCAGTAGCCCTTCACGATCACGCGCTCGGCGTCGAGAGCCCATCGGTCGAGGACCAGCGCGCGGCCGGGTTTGACGATCGAGTGCTCGGCCGCGATGAACGCGAACACGTCGCCCGCGTCGGCGGCCGGCGCAGGGCGGTCGGCAGCGCCGAGCGCGTCCAGCGCGGCGGCGAGGGCGGACCCTTCGGATGCCTCGCCGCGATGCACCCAGCGCAGCTCGGTGCCGGCCGGGGCCTCGATGGGCGGCCGGTGGTCCGCATCCGGCACCTCGACGAGTACGAGGCCGCGCCCGTCCGGCGCGACCCGCGAGAGTTGCTCCAGGAAGCGGCGGATCGCGGGCAGCGCGGTCTCGTCGCCGGCCAGGAACCATCCGGCGGGCGAGCCGTCGACCACCATGGACCCGCGCGGTCCGCCGACGCCGACGAGGCTGCCGACCGCCGCCTCGGCCGCCCAACGCCCGGCCACACCGTGGCCGTGCACGACGAACTCGAGGTCGAGCGAGCCGCCCGAGGCATCCCACGCGAGCGGCGTGTACTCACGACTCGGGAACTCGCGCAGCGCGTCGGTGTCGACCAGGTCCGGCACCGACGCGCCGTCGGGGAAGAACACCCGGAGGTGATCGTCGCTGCCCGGCGAGTCGAACCCGCGCAGCGCGTCTCCTTCGAGGCGGACGCGGACGTAGTGCGGCGCGAGCCAGGTGCGTGCCGTGAGCCGCACCGGGCGGAAGACCAGCTCGTTGGGCCGGCGGGTCAGGGTGAACGGCATGGGGGCTCCTTCGCTGAGGGGTTGGGGGGTGGGGCATCCGCGCGCTCAGACGCGGTAGTACACGGCGAGGCGACGACCGCGGTGCTCGAGCACCTCGACGGGCGTCTCGAACACCTCGCTCAGCACCTCGGGTCGCATGATCTCGTCCGGCGTGCCGGCTGCGGCGATCCGGCCGCCCGACAGCGCGACGATGCGGTCGGCGTACGCCGCGGCGAAGTTGAGGTCGTGCACGACGAGCACGATGGTCCGCTCGAGCGCGTCGGCGGCGTCGCGCAGCCGCTGCATCATGGCCGCCGCGTGCCGCATGTCGAGGCTCGCGAGCGGCTCGTCGAGCAGCACGTAGTCCGTGTCCTGCGCGAGCACCATCGCGACGAACGCGCGCTGGCGCTGCCCGCCGGAGAGCTCGTCGAGGAACCGGTCCTCGAGACCGCCGAGGTCGAGGAAGCCGATCGCGCGCTCGATCGCCGCGTGGTCCTCGGCCGTGAGCCGGCCGCGCGAGTGCGGGAAGCGCCCGAAGCCGACGAGCTGGCGCACCGTGAGCCGGGCCACGAAATGGTTCTCCTGTTTGAGGATCGAGACCACCTTCGCGAGCTCCCGGGGCCGGGCGGTGACCACGTCGAAGTCGCCGACCCGCACGGTGCCGCTGTCGGCGTCGAGCAGCCGGCCGATGATGGTGAGCATGGTCGACTTGCCCGCGCCGTTCGGACCGACGAGCGCGGTGATGCCGCCGCGTGCGATCTCGAGGTCGATCGGGCCGAGGGCGTGCGCTCCGCCGTACCGTTTGGCGACGCGTTCGAGGGTGATCATCTGAGCCCCTTCTTCAGGATGACGACGAGGAATGCGACGCCGCCGACGAACTCGATGATGATCGTCACGAGGCCCGCGGCGTAGAAGACGTGCTGCAGCACGAAGTACGCCCCGAGCAGCGTCGCGATCGCGACGAGCACGGCCATGGGCAGCGTGCGCGCATGGTCGTCGACGCGGACGAACTGGTAGGTCATGGTCGCGACCAGGAACCCGAAGAACGTCATCGGCCCGACCATGGTCGTCGAGATCGAGATGAGTGCGGCCACGACGACGAGGAGCGCGACGACCTCGCGCCGGTAGCGCAGGCCGAGGTTCGTCGCGGCGTCGCGGCCGAGCGCGAGCACGTCGAGGCTGCGACGGCGCAGCCACATGAGCACCGCGACAGCCGCCACGATGACGCCCGCCCACGGCAGCACCTCGGGGTTGCCGCGCCCGATGCTGCCGAACAGCCGCGCCGCGAGGATGTCGAACTCGCTCGGCGTCAGCAGCCGCTGCAGGAACGTCGACACCGAGGCGAAGCCGACCCCGAGCACGACCCCGACGAGCAGCAGCACGTGCAGGTTCTGCCGCTTCCCGGAGAACAGCCAGCCGTACAGCACGCTCGCGAACACGATCATGGCGAGGCTCTGCACGACGATCTTGCCGACGCCCTCGACCTGCGTCGCGGCCATGCCGAACACGAAGACGAGCGCCGTCTGCATGAGCGTGTACAGCGCGTCGAAGCCGAGGATCGAGGGGGTCAGGATGCGGTTGCCGGTCGCGGTGTGGAACAGCACGGTCGCGAGCGCCTGGCAGGTCGCCACGAGGGCGATGGTGCCGACCGCGGTCGCCCGGGACTGCACGATGATCCAGAAGCCGGGCTCGCCGAACGGCAGCGGATTCGCCCAGGTGAGCAGCAGCACGGCGAACACGATCGCGAGGCCCCCCGCGACGGTGAGCCCGATGACCTGGGCGCGATCGGTGCGCGCGGTCGTCGCGGACCGCGCGGCGCGCGCGGCGGGGCGGATGCCTCGGGCCGAGCCGTGCACGGTCGCCTCAGCCACGGCGCCGGACCAGGAGCGTGACGAAGACCGCGCTGCCGACGATGCCGAGCACCATCGACACCGGGACCTCGAACGGCCAGCGCACGACGCGCCCGATGAGGTCGCAGACGGTGACGAGCAGGACGCCGCCGAGGCACACCCACGGCAGGTTGCTGCGGAGGTCGTCGCCGCGGATCATGGACACGATGTTCGGCACGACGAGGCCGATGAACGGCAGGAACCCGACGACCACGGTCGTCACGCCCGTCGCGACGGCGACCAGCGCGGTCCCGCCGAAGAGCACGACCTCGTATCGCAGGCCGACCGAGGTCGCGACGTCGCGACCCAGGCCGGCGACGGTGAACCGGTCGGCCGCGATGAACACGAGGAGCGTCACGATCGCGACCACCCACAGCACCTCGTACCGGCCGCGCACCACGCTCGTGAAGCTGCCCATGAACCAGGTGCCGAGCATCTGCAGCGAGTTCGTGGATGCCGCGAGGAAGGTCGTGAACGCGCTCACGACCGCACCGAGCATGATGCCGATGAGCGGCACCACGAGGGTGGTGCGCAGCACGACCCGGCGAAGCACCGCCAGGAAGACGAGCGTGCCGGCGAACGCGGTGAGGCTCGCGACGATCATCTGCGTGGTGAGCCCGGCGGCCGGTGCGATGAGCACGGTGAGCAGCAGGCCGAGCGCCGCCCACTCGGTCGTGCCGGCGGTGGTCGCGTCGACGAAGCGGTTCTGCGTGAGCATCTGCATGACGAGCCCGCTGACCGCCATTGCGCAACCGGCGAGGACCAACGCGATCGTGCGCGGGATGCGCGTGATCGCGAACATCTCGCCGCCGAGCTCGCCGCCGACGACGTCGTAGACCCCGACGAACAGGGACGCGGCGAGCACGGCCAGGGTGACGAGCAACGCCGCGGGCAACGCGAAGCGCCGGAGGCGCGCACCGCGACGGGTGCGCACCTCCGGGCCGACGGCGGATGCCGTTCGCGAGGTCGTCACGGGGCTCAGGCTCCGAACGCCTCGGCGATCTGCTCGTAGAGCGCGGTGTACGACTGGATGTCCTCGGTGAGGTAGAAGTTCGGGTCGACGTAGATGATCTGGCCCTCCTTCACCGCGGTCACGTTGGCGAGCGCCTCCGAGCCCTCGATGAGCTCCACCGCCGGCACATACCCCTCGGCGTTGGTGAGGGCGCCGTCGCGGTCCATCACGATGAGCCAGTCGGGGTTCGCGGCCGCGATCGCCTCGACGCTGATGTCGTCGCCGTGCGAGGTGTCCTCCGCGGCCTGCTCGATGGCGGGCACGAGGTCGAGGGTCGGGTACAGCACGCCGAGGCTGCGGCCGGTCACCGGCGCGATGTAGGCGATCTCGCCGCCTGAGGTGAGCAGCGTGGTGACGGTCGACTCGCCGTCGTAGGCGCCCTTCGCCTCGTCGATCGCCGACTCGAACGCGGCCGCGAGCTCTGCGGCCTCCGCCTCACGGTCGAAGATCTGGCCGAGGATCTCGATCTGACGGACGAGCTCGGCACCCGGCTCCTCACCCTCGCGGGGTGCGATCTCGATGACCGCCGCGTCGGGGTTCTGCGCCACGATCGCATCGTACGACTCCGCGAAGCGGTACCCGCCGATCACGAGGTCGGGCTGAGCGGCGACGATCGACTCGAGCTTCGGCTCGAAGTGCGCGCCCGCGTCGAGCACCGCCTCGTCGTCCGTGTAGACCGGCCAGATCGTGCCCATGATCTGCTTCGGCGCCGCGACGAGCGGCACGTCCCAGGCCGACAGCGTCTCGAACACGTGATTGTCGAGCGCGACGACGCGCTCGGGGTTCACCGGCACCTCGATCTCGCCGTGGTTGTCCTCGATCGTGATCGTGCCGCTCGCGGCCGCACTCGTCGCCGGTTCCTCGGCATCGCTCGCGGGAGCGGCACACCCCGTGAACGCGAGCGACACGGCGGCGAGCGCGCTGATGACGATGAGGTCGGAACGGCGTCTGGGCATGGCGGAAGAGCTCCATTTCCTTCACTGGATGCTGATGCAGAAGCGCATCGAATTAGGTAAGGCTAACCTATATCTGGTGATGGAATCGCGAAAGGGGCTGCACTCAGACGAGGCGCTGGACGAGTTCGACGGCGATCGCTTCGTCGTCATCCGCGCTGAGCCCGCTCACCCCCACGGCGCCCAGCACCGCTCCCCCCGAGCGCACGGGCTCACCCCCGGGCACGACCAGGAGCTCGTCGTCTCCGAGTTGCTCGAGGTCGAGGCGCCCGTCCGCCACCGATGCCGCCGCCTCCCGCGTGCTGCGCCGCAACAGCACGGCGGTGTACGCCTTCCGCAGTGCGACGCGACGCGGGAGCGGACCGACGAGGTCGTGGGCTCCGAACGCGACGAGCTCGCCGGCGGGCCCGACGACCGCGACCGCGACCCCGCTCGTCTCACCGTGTGCGGCACGAGCGTCGTTCAGCCCCCCATACACGGCCGCGAGCGCCGCCTCGACGCCGACCACCGGGCGCGTGACGCTCATCGCGTCCCCGTGGCCGACTCATCGGCGGCCTCGCCGATCCAGGCGTCGAGACGCTCGGCGAGGCGGCGCACGCGTTCGCGGGCCTCGTCGGCGAGCGGAGTGAACGGTGCCCGGCACTCCCCGAGCGACCCGCCGCGCACGCCCGAGAGCATCTTCGCGGCGGGGAAGACGTCGATGGCGACGAGCTCATCGACGACGGTGTTGATACGGGCCTGCCAGCGTCGCGCCTCCTCGAGGTCGCCGCGTTCGAGGGCTGCGCGAGCCATCCGGAACAGCTCGACCTGCACGCCCACGGTGGTGCCGATCGACCCGCGTGTCCCCGCAGCTGAAGCGGCGACGAAGATCTCGTCGAAGCCGTTGATCACTGCGAGCCGCGGATGCCGCGCGGTGATGCGCTCGACGGCGAACAGGTCGTGGGAGGTGTGCTTGACACCGACCACCCTCGGGTCGGCCAGGAGCTCGCGTCCGAGTTCTCCGGTCATGTCGACGCCGGTGAACTGCGGGATGTTGTAGACGATCATCGGCACGTCCACCCGGTCCATCACCGAGCGGTAGTGACCCAGCACCTGCGCGGGGGTGTAGCGGTAGTAGATCGGCGGGATCATGGACACCGCGGCGGCTCCTGCGGCGTGTGCCTGCTCGGCGAGCCCGATCGAGCTTCGCGTGCTCAGCGCCCCCACGTGCGCCACGACCGGAACGCGTCCCGCGGCGGCCGACACGGCGGTCGCCGTGACCAGCGCGCGCTCCGCCTCGTCGAGCAGCAGGCCTTCTCCCGACGAACCCGCACAGTAGATGCCTTCGACCCCGCGCCGGACGTACTCGTCGACGAGCGCTGCGAGTCGATCGGCGTCCACGGCACCGCTCGTGTCGTACGGCGTCGCGATCGCGGCGAACAGCACGCCGAGGTCGGGCGTGCTCACCATGCCGTCCACCCGCCGTCCACCACCAGGTTCGCGCCAGTCATGTAGCGCGAACCGTCGGCGAGGAGGAAGACCAGCGCCGCGTCGAACTCGTCGGCCTCGGCCATGCGCCCGATCGGGATACGGCCCGTGTAGCGCTCTTGGAACGTCGGATGCTGCGTCTCGCGTCGCACTCCGGAGGGCGTGAGCGTGTTCACCCGGATACCGTGCCGACCCCAGTAGGTGGCGCAGTAGCGGGTGAGGTTGTAGACGCCCGACTTGGCGGCGGAATAGGCGACGGGCTTGATGAACGGGACACCGGTCTCCTCCTCCGCGTAGGTGTAGAGGTCCTGCACCGGTGAGACCATGCCGTAGATCGAGCCCACGTTCACGATCGAGCCGCCGTCGCGCTCGCGCATGGCCGCACCCACGGCCTGGGTGACGAGGAAGGTGCCGACGAGGTTCACCTCCACCACCTCGCGGAACACCTCGACCGGGAATCCCTCGAACGGACCGGACACCTCCGGCGCGGACCCCGGCTGCGTGTCCAGCCCCGCGTTGTTGACCAGGCCGTCGATGCCGCCCCAGTGCTGCACGATCTGCTCGACCGCGGCCGACACACTCGCGGCCTCGGTGATGTCGAGGGGGACCGCCAGCAGCCGGTCGGGATCGGCGCCGGGAACGGCAGCGTGCAGCGCCGTGGCCGTGACACTCCGCGAGCCGACCGCGACGCGGGCGCCTCGCGCGTGCAGTGCCCGGACGAACGCGGTACCGATCTGGCCGAGGCCGCCGGTCACGAGAACGACGCGGCCGGTCAGGTCGAACAGTGGGTCGGCGCTCACGCGTCCACCTCGTGCGCACGCAGGCGATCGCGGTCGTAGACGAGCCCCAGACCCGGACGTTCCGACGGGACGAAGAACCCGTCGACCACCGGGTGCGGCTCGATGACGCCGAGATCGCTGAGCGTCCCGCCGTCGGTCATCTCCGACCACAGTGCGTTGGGCACGGACGCGAGGACGGTCGCGCTGAGCTCCATGACGAAGTGCGGCGTCATCGGCAGGTTGAACGCGCGTGCGAGCTGCGCGATCCCGAGGTACGGCGTGATCCCGCCCACTCGGCCGAGGTCGGCCTGCACGAAGTCGCACGCGTCGGCGACGATGTACTCACGGAACTGCTCGAGGGTGTAGAGGTTCTCACCCAGGCCGAGCGGAATGGACGAACGGGCGCGGAGCCGGGCGTGCGAGAGCACGTCATCGACGCGGAACGGCTCCTCGAGCCATACCAGCCCGAGATCGCGGAAGCGCTCGGCCGCGATGACCGCGGCAGGCAGCGTCCATCCCTGATTCGCATCGACCATGAGCGGATACGGGCCCACCGCCTCGCGGATGAGCGTGAGCCGTTCCAGGTCCTCCTGCACATCGGGTTTGCCGACCTTCACCTTGCCGGCGGCATAGCCGGCGGCCTTCCACCCTTGGACCTGGTCGATCACCTCTTCGACGGTGAGGTGCAGGTTGATCCCACTGCCGTACAGCGGAATGCGGTCGTGGAAGCGGCCGAGCAGCCCCGACAGCGGCACCCGGTGATGCTGGGCCACGAGGTCCCACAGCGCGATGTCGACCGCGGCGAGCGCGAGAGTGGTGACCCCGCCCGTGCCGCTGTCGCGGATGTGGCGCCACGCCTGATCCCACAACGCCCTGGGGTCGACCTCGGCGCCGATGAGCGTGGGCACGAGCTCACGCAGCATCGACAGCAGGGTGACGCCGCCGACGCCGCTGGTGTGGGTGAACCCGGTGCCGGTCAGGCCGGTGTCGGTGCGCACGTCCGCGACGAGGATCTCGATGTGGGTCACATGGTGGATCTGGTCGCCCCAGTCGCCGTTCGGCAGCGGGATGCGGGACAGGTGCAGCTCGATCGCGTCGATTCTCATACGGATGCTCCTTCGCGGGGGGTCTCGGTGGCGTGACGTGAGGGTTGCGACTCCTGAGGGAGCAACCAGGAGCGCTCCGGGCTGCGGAGGCGCACCCGGACCGGGGCGCCGACGTCGATGAGGGATCCGGCGTCGGGGTCGGAGACGGTCACGAGCATGTTGCCGCCGTCGGTCTCGACGTCGTACTCGACACTGCTGCCGCGGAAGACGCGCGCGAGCACGTGGCCGATGTCACCGCCCTCGTCCGACTCCGCCTCGGGCACGGGCGAGACCTCGACGGTCTCGGGCCGCACGACGAGCACGGAGGCCCCGTCGGAGGTCACGCCGGGGTGGGCGGGCACCGTCAGTTCGCGACCGAGCACGTGCACGCGGGCCATGCCGTCGCGCGGCTCGGCGATCAGGGTGGTGGACACGAAGTTGGCCCGGCCGATGAAGTCGGCGACGAAGGTCGACGCGGGCCGGTGGTACACGCCCTCGGCGGTGTCGATCTGCTCGATCTGCCCGGCGCGCAGCACCACGATGCGGTCGGACATCTCGATCGCCTCGTCTTGGTCGTGGGTGACGAAGACCGCGGTGATGCCCAGTCGACGCTGAATGCGGCGGATCTCGGCCCGCATCTGGATACGCAGCTTCGCATCGAGGTTCGACAGGGGCTCGTCGAACAGCAGCACCTTGGGCCGCATGACGAGGGCGCGAGCGAGGGCCACGCGCTGCTGCTGCCCGCCGGACAGCTGGTGCGGGGCGCGCTCGGCGTAGCTCAGCAGGTTCATCGTCGTGAGGGCCGAGTCGACCTCCTCGGCGAGCTGCGCTTTCGAGCGTTTCTTGATCTTCAGCCCGTACGCGACGTTCTCTCGCACGGTCATGTGCGGAAAGAGGGCGTAGGACTGGAACACCATCGCCATCGGCCGCTTGTCTGGCGAGATGCGGGTGAGATCGGCGCCGTCGAGACGGATGCCACCGTCGGTGGTCTGCTCGAATCCCGCGATCATGCGCAGGAGCGTGGTCTTGCCGCATCCGGAGGGGCCGAGCAGCGTGACGAACTCACCTGGCTTGATGTCGATCGAGACGCCGTCGACCGCGGTGACACTTCGGCCGGCCGGCCCGAAGCGCTTGGTCACGTCGACCAGGCTCAA
Source organism: Agromyces protaetiae (assembly GCF_030866785.1). Classification (NCBI taxonomy): domain Bacteria; kingdom Bacillati; phylum Actinomycetota; class Actinomycetes; order Micrococcales; family Microbacteriaceae; genus Agromyces; species Agromyces silvae. The sequence goes on from NZ_CP133018.1 coordinate 4,036,013, forward strand.
CCGGCCCTGAGCCGGGGCGGGCGTCGGGGCGTCGAGCGTGCGCACGGCATCCGGGGCGGTGTGGGTCATGGCGGGCTCCTTCGCGGCGCGTGCGGGGACGGGGTCGATTCGGTGGTCAGTCATCGTCTCCGCCGCGTACGAGGAGGCGGGAACGCAGCACGAGGTTCATCAGGCCGACCACGGTGAGCACGATGACGATCAGGAGCGTGCAGAACGCGAATGCGTTGCCGAAGCGCCCCGACTCCACCTCGTTGAGGATCTGCGCGGTCATCAGCTGGACGCTCGGCGTGGTGATGAACACGATCGCCGAGAGCAGCGTCATGCATTTCGCGAACGCCGAGACCAGACCAGTCAGCAAGGCCGGACGGATGAGCGGCAGCGTCACGGTGCGGAAGGTGCGCGCGCCGCTGGCGCCCAGCGACGTCGCCGCCTCGTCGATCGCCGGATGGATCTGCTGCAGTGACGAGATCGCCGCCCGCTGCCCCATCGGCACGGTGGTCGCGACGAAGACCATGACGATGGCGACGACGCCGCCGAGGATCGCGGCACCACCGGCGAGCGCGGGGAACACCTGCAGGCCGAATATCTCGACCGGCGTGCTGTACGAGACCGCGTAGCCGATGCCGAGCACCGTCCCGGGGACGGCGACACCGAGCATGCCGACGAAGTCGAGCACGCCGCCCAGGCGCCGGAGCTTGCGCACGACGAGCCATCCGATGGCCATGCCGAGGATGCCCGCGATGGGCGTCGCGATGAGGGCGAGCATCACCGTGTCCCTGGTCGCGTCGGAGCCCACTCCGAGCAGGATGTAGCGGTAGTGGTCCAGGGTGAGCTCGTTGTTCACGCCGAGGATCTTCACGAAGCCGCCGATGAGCACGGTCGCGTAGATGAGGATGATGAACAGCGCGATCGCGACGACGATCGTGAGCACCGGGATCGCGATCCGCAGATCACGGATGGGTCGCTGGGTTCCGGCCGGCTTGCCCGTGATGGTGACCACGTTCTTGCGAGTGACCCAGTACCTCTGCAGCCCGAACACGAGCAGGGCGGGCAGGAGCAGTGCGATCGAGTAGCCTGCGGCGGCCGGGACGTTGTATTCGCCCGTGAGGGCGAGGTAGGCGCGCGCGGCCAGCACGGTGTAGTCGCCGCCGATGACCAGGGGGTTGGCGAGGTCGGCGATCGCCTCCACGAACAGCAGCAGGAACGAGCCGGCGATCGCCGGGAGCATGAGCGGCAGGGTGACCTTGCGGAATGTGCGCAACGCGGTCCCGCCGAGATCGGAGGACGCCTCGTCGAGCGCCGGGTCCATGCTCTCGAGCATCCCCTTCATGTTCATGTACGCCACCGGGAAGAACGACAGCGACAACACGATGGTCAGCCCGCTCAGGCCGTAGACGTCGAGCGAGAGACCGAGGAGGTCGGAACTGATCATGCCGTTGCGGCCGAACAGCGTGATGAGCGACGTCGCCACGGCGAAGGGCGGTGAGACGATCGGCAGCAGGGCGATCAGATGGAGGAGCTTCTTTCCGCGGAAGCGCAGGCGGACCTGGGCGAACGCGAAGAGGAAGCCGACGACCGTTCCCACGGTTCCCACCGTGACACCCAGCACCAGCGTGTTGATCGCGATGCGGACGTTGGTGGGGTTGGTCACGATGCTGGCCAGCACGCCCAGACCGTCGGGCGTGAGCGCGTACTGGATCACGCGCCACAGCGGGACGGCGATGAGGAAGACCAGCGCGATCACGACGATCGCGAGGACGATTCGCACGGTGGGATCCGTGGGGATCCCCCGGCGGTTTCGGCGCGGCGCAGGCGTCGCTGACGATGCCATCGCGCCGATCGGCGGCGTCATAACCGGTGCGCTCATGGCGAGCCCTCTCGAGGTGTGTGGGAACGGTCGTCGGCGCGGGTCACTCGCGGGGTGCCGTGGCGATCTCGTTGTCGAAACGCGCCGTCAGCTCGGCGCGCATCGCACCCGCGGCGACGGCGTCATACGGCACGAGGGTGAGCGATCCGAGGTCGACCATGTTCTCGCTGACCGGGGTCTCGGGATTCGACGGGATCTGGAAGGCGCTGGCGGTCTCGCCGAGCGCCTGCGCCTCGGGCGAGAGCGCCCAGTCGACGAACGCGTGCGCACCCGACTCGTTCGGGCCGTCCGCCACCACGCTGATCGCACCGATCTCGAAGCCGGTGCCCTCCTCGGGGAACGCCACCTCGAGGGCGGAGAAGCCCTCGTTGATGTACTGCTGGCAGTCGTGGGCGAACACGATGCCGACGGCGACCTCGCCGCGACCGGCCATCTGCCCGGGCGCGCCACCCGTCTTCGGATACTGGAGGATGTTCTGGTTGAGCTTGGCGAAGTAGTCCAGCGCCGCGTCCTCGTCGCCGTCGTTGAGTTCGACCTGCGTCCACAATGCGGTGTACGACGTGCCCGAGGTCGACGGGTGCGCGAGCGCGACCTGACTCTTCAGAGCGGGGTCGAGCAGGTCGTCCCACGTGGTGGGGACGTCGACCCCCAGGTCGCTGAGCACCTCGGTGTTGCTGCAGAAGCTGAGCGCGCCCAGGTAGAGCCCGGTCCAATGCCCGTCCGGGTCGCGATAGTCGGGGTCGATCGCCTCGGCGACCGGCGACTCGTACGCGGCGAGGAGCCCCTCGTCCCACGCAGCGATGTGGCTGTCGGCGTTGCCGCCGACCCACACGTCGAACTCGGGCGCCGCGGAGGCCGCCTGCAGCCGTGCGAGCGTCTCGCCGGTGTTGATGCGCACGAAGCGCGCGGGGATGCCGGTGTCGGCGGTGAACGCGTCGGACATGACCTGGCACCAGTCGTCCTGGACGTTGCAGACGAAGGTGACGGGGTCGTTGCTCGCGGCCGGGCCGCCGGCGGCGGTGTCGGTGGCGCAGGCCGAGAGCAGGCCGACGGCGATCGCCGCCGCCCCCGCCCCGGCGATTCTCCGGAAGGTGCGGTGCATTGCTGTGACTCCTTTGTCCTCGGAAAACCGGGCCGACGGTGCTGTCGGCGGTCCAAGCCTAGGAGCGCAATTTCGGGCCCTCGGTCACGATCGAGGGCCCGACGGTCACGGTTCCGTGACCGTCGGCGCGGGGTCCGGATCGGTCGCCAGGATGTACCCGACCCCGCGCACTGAGCGGATGCAGTCACCACCTCCGGTGCTGGCCGCGTCCAGCTTGAGACGGAGCCGATACACGGCCGTCTTGACCAGCTCCCGCGCGCCGATGCGCTCGTTCTCGCCCCACGCGAAGGCCAGCAGCTGCGCGAATCCCAGGGTCTCGTCGGGGTGCGTCATGAGCGCGAGCAACACTCGGTACTCATTGGGCGAGAGCGTCACGGGGGTGCGCCGCACGAGCACCGTCGAGGTGAGCGGCTGCAGGACGAGGTCGCCCCGCACGATCTCCTCGACATCGCGCAGCCGCGTCCGGCGCACGAGAGCGCGGGCGCGCAGCGCGAGCTCTCGGGGGTGAAACGGCTTGGTGACATAGTCGTCAGCGCCCGCCTCCAGCCCTTCCACCCGGTCGTCGGTCTCTTTACGAGCCGTCAGCATCATCACGGGGAGGTTGCCCTGGGCGCGGACGCGTTTGCACAGCGTCAGTCCCGACTCCCCCGGCAGCATGACGTCGAGCACCAGGAGATCGGGCCGCTGCTCTCGCTGCAGCGCGGTCCAGGCGCGCTCCGCGTTCGTGAACGCGCGGCATCGGAACCCCTGCGTCTCCAGTGCGAAGGTCACGATGTCGAGCATCGCGCGTTCGTCGTCCACGACGAACGCCAGCGGTTCGGTCTCGGTCATCGGGGCCCCTCGATCGGCAGCGTGAACACGATGTCGGTGCCCCGCCCTAGCAGCGTGTCCAAGTAGATCCTCCCCTGGTGCAGCTCGATGATCTGCCGCGAGATGTACAGCCCGATCCCCGATCCGCCGCTGTCGCGGCTGCGTTCGCCCGAGAAGTTCCGGGTGAAGATGCTCTGACGCTCGGCCACCGACATGCCGGCGCCGTCGTCGCTCACCGCGATCGTCACGTCGTCCTCGCTCCGCGAGAGGCGTACGGTCACCACACGGTCGTCGTCGGAGTGGCGAACCGCGTTGGAGACGAGGTTGATCAGCACCTGTTTGATGAGCTGCGCGTCGATCCGAGCGCTCACCGGCGGTCCAGGGGCGTCGAGCACGATGCGGTGTCCGTGCACGCTGCGCAGTTCGTCGACCGACTCACGCACCACCGTGCGCAGCTCGGTCCACTCCAGCCGCAGTGAGAAGATGCCGGCGTCGATCCGCGCCTCCACGAGCAGCTGCTCCGATAGCACGCTCAGCGTCTCGGCGCCGCCCAGGATGGTTCGCAGGAACCGCACCTGTCGTTCGGTGAGCGGCCCCGGCCTGCCCTCGGCGAGCAGCTCCGCCGACCCACGGATCACCGCGAGCGGCGTCCGCACCTCGTGCGCGAGCACCGACACCTGGTCGGCGCGATTGCGCGCGAGGTGCTCCAGCTCCGCGGCGTCGCGCTTGAGCGTGTGCAGCCGCACGGCGACGAACGCGCCGAGGACCGAGGCGATCGCGAGTGCGACGATCGCGACGACGACCGCGAGGCCCGCGGCGCGAACGACCGCCGCCGCAGCGACGACGAGCACCGCGAGCGCGCACAGGGAGGAGAGCACCAGCGTGAGGACGTGCGTCTGGGTGGCGGGGCGGACCAGGCGCACGGACTCACCGCCGCCCGGTCGACGTCGATTGCATATGCATCAGCATCGCGCATCCCGAGTGATCGAGTGGCCGGCCGACCGGGCGCGCGCCGCGGCTCCGAGGGATCAGAGCGCGACGCGACCGATGAGGTTCACCTTCACGCCCATGCGATCGAGCATCGCGGCCTTGGCCACGAGCGCCTTGTCCGCGGTCTCGGCGTCGGGCGCGTACACGACCTGCGCGTGGTTCGCCTTGTGCCGGGCCATGAACTGGTCGCGGCTGACGTCGTGCAGCACGACGTGCGCGATCGGCCACTCCGGGTTGGTCGCATCCTTGCGACGCCGAGTCTCCTCCTCGGGCAACGCCACGACGGAGCCGCGGAAGATGTCGGCCTGCAGGATCCCGTCGGCGATGAACACGCGGGATACGACGATCTCACCCGGCTTGGACACGCCATTGATGGTCGCGCCACCGGCGGGGAAGAAGACGTGCCCCTGCCGCCATCCCTCGGCCTGGTCCCAGCCGCCCAGGTGCGAGCCCGGGACGGAGCCCGAGATCTCGTACACCCACACGAACTCGCCGTCATACTCCTCGCCCCAGCGCACGTCATGCAGCGTGTTGTCGGGAACGAGCCCCATGGCACGCCACACCCGGTCCGTCACGAGCGCGTCCACGGCGACGCCCTCGTCGGCCTCGTTGAAGTGCGGGAACGCCCGCCCCGGGAACAGCTCGCGCGATCCGTCCCGCGAGGACACCGGCGGGCGCTCGGTGGAGTTGAGGAGGCCCTCCGCGAGATCGGACGCCGGGACGAGGTCCTTGAGTCCCTGCTGGTACTGGATGCCCACCGCATCCAGGCCGAAGTCGTCGGCGATGCGCAGCGCCGCGATGTACATCTTCAACTGCCAGCCCACCTGCGCCTCGGTCAGTTCGGTCGCCTCGTCGGTGCCGAATCGGAACGTCATGCCGCGCCCCAGCAGCCATTCGCGAGCCTCGTCGGCTTCGGCATCCGTCACCTTCAGCATCTCGGCGTAGAGCGCGGACTGCGAGAGCCGCTCCTTGTAGATGCCGATCGGGTTGAGCAGCTCGTCGTCGAAGATCGCGTTGTACATCCCCATGCAGCCCTCGTCGAACACGCCGATGAGGGCCTTGTCGGCCAGCAGCTCGTCGCCGAGCGCACGTCCGAGGGCGACCTCCGGGGTCTGCGGCAGCTCGGGAAGCGGGCGTACGTGCGACGCATCGTGGGTGATCCGGCCGGTCTCCGTCCACTCCTTGAGGCCATCGCGGAACCAGGGATCGGTGAAGTCGACCGACCAGGTCGTGGCGTACGGCTTGCCCATCTTGGTCAGACAGGCGTTGAGACCGAGCAGGCCGACGAGGCCGGGCCAGTCGCCCGCGAAGTTCGCGACGGTGAGGATCGGGCCACGATGGGTGCGGAGTCCGGCGAGCACGTGGTGCGAGTACTGCCACACCGCTTCCGCGACGATCAGCGGTGCATCGGCCGGAATGTGCTTGAACACCTCGAGACCCATCCTCTGGCTCGAGATGAACCCGTGGCCGGTGGCCGGATCCACCTCGTTGGCACGGATCACGCTCCACCCGAGGTCCTCGAGCGCGCGCGCGACGTCGGCCTCCATCGCGGCCTGCGTGGGCCAGCCGGCGGTGTTCGCCGACTCCCGAAGATCGCCTGAGGCGATGAGATACGCCGTCTTCGGCGCGACCTCGGGGCGTGTCGAAGGGGCGGGCAGGGTGTAGGTCATGCGGGTGTTCCTTCCGTGCGTTGCAGGGCGGTGAGGGCGTGCGTCACCGGGACGGTCGCCTCGTAGAGCGCGAGATAGTGCGGGAAGAGCTCGTCGTAGCGCCGGGCTGCTTCCGGGCGGGGCGTCACCGTCGTGACCATCGGATTCCAGTCGGCGATCACGGGGGCCGCACCCCCTTCGGCGATCGCTGCGGCCGCGAGATGGGCCGCCCCGTAGCTCGCGCCGACGGTCGTGCGCGGGACCTCCTGCACGAGGCCCGTGACGTCGGACACGATCTGGAGCCACAGCGCACCCTGGGTGCCGCCGCCGACCGCGACGATGCGCCGGATGTCGGCGCCTGCGGCACGCATCGTCTCGACGTTGTGGCGCACGGCGAAGGCCGTCGCCTCCAGCACGGCGCGGTACAGGTCGCCTCGTCCGTGCCTGAGCGTGAGCCCGGCGATGACACCGCGCGCGTCGGGGTCGAGGATCGGCGTACGCTCACCGGCGAAGTACGGCAACGCGAGCAGGCCGTGCGCCCCCGCGGGCGACGCCGCCGCCTCGAGCAGCAGGGTCTGGTAGTCGGCCCCGGTGAGATCCTTCAGCCAGCCGGTGAGCGCCCCAGACGTGGCCAGGCCCCCGGCGAGGTTGCGGGTACCGGGGAACGCGCCCGCCGTGGTCCACATCGACGGGGTGCGGAGCGTCTGCGGGCCGGTCGCGACGAGGAACATCGTCGTGCCGTACATGAGCATGAGATCGCCCTCGCCGTGGGCTCCGACGCTGACCGCCTCCGACCACGCGTCGATCGTGCCGGCGACGACGGGCGTACCGGTCGCCAAGCCGGTCTCGGCGGCGGCCTCGGCGGTCACGGTGCCCGCGACCTCCCCGGCCCACAGCAGCTGCGGCGCCTCGATCCCGGGCGCGAAGCGTTCGAGCCAGGGGCCGTGCCACCGCTCGTTCTCGACGTCGTACAGCGGTGACATCTGGCTCGCCGACTGGTGATCGAGCACGTACGCGCCGGTCAAGCGGCGGGCCAGCCACGACGCCGGCATGAACAGGCGCCGCGCGCGGGCGTACGCATCGGGCTCCTCGTCGGCGATCCACTGCACCTTCGGACCGCCGGCCTGGGTGGTGAGCGCGGATCCGCCGATCTCGACGATCGCCTCGGTGCCGAGCTCCTCCGTCATCCGCGCGATCTGGGCGGTGGCACGCGTGTCGACGCCGTACAGGATGGCGGGGCGCACCGGCACATCGTCGGCGTCGGTCAGCAGCACGCACGGCCCCATGCCGCTGACGCCGATCGCGGTGATCACGACCTCGTCCTCGCGGTCGCCGATCTGGGCGAGCAGGTCGCGGGCGAGCACGACGAACTCGCGCCACCAGACCTCGCCGTCCATCTCTACCCACCCGTCGCGCGGGCGCGACACCTCATGCGCGACGGTGGCGGCGGCGATCACGGAGCCGCCCGCGTCGACCAGCACGCCCTTGCTGCTGGACGTGCCGATGTCGACACCGAGCGTGCACGCGATGCGGCGCATGGAACCTCCTCGTGGAACTCAACGAGCGTAAGCTGAAACCGATTTCATTTCTACTCGGGCGCGGCTGACCGAGGATGTCGCGGGGCGGCGGGGCGAGGAGCCGCCGCCCACGGTCACGAACTCACCGAGGCTGTGCGGGACGCACGACGCCGTGCAGCGTGAGTGTGCGCGGCGGCCGGCCGTCGCCGTGCAGGCGATCGAGCAGCATCTGCGCGCCGGTCTCGCCCATGTCGCGCGCAGGGAGGCGCACCACCGTGACGGCGTCGACCGGCAGCGTCGCGTAGGGGAGCGAGCCGATCACGGCCACCCCGAGGGCGGGCGGTGTGAGCCCGTGCTCGGCGAGGCGCTGAAGGACGCCGACGCCGAGCAGGTTGTTGCCGGCCACGATGGCGTCCGGGGGGTCCGATGCGGCCAGCAGCTCGTCGACCGCCGAGCGACCCCCTTCGACGCGGAAGGTCGAGTACCGCAACCGCGCACTCGGCGCCGCGAGCCCTCGCCGCTCCAGTGCGGCGCGCCATCCCTCCGCGCGCTGACGGGCGGTCTCGACCGTCTCGGGCCCGGTCACGCACGCGATCCGGCCGTACCCCGCATCGAGCAGGGCCTCGGTCGCCGCAGCACCCGCTTCGCGGTTGTCCATCACGACCGCGTCCATCGCGGCCTCCAACGTTCGGTCCACGGCGACCACCGGACGCCCGTGCTCGTGCAGGGCGCCGAGGTCGGTTCCCGCGTCGGCCGCGGCGATGATCACGCCCGCCATCCGCGCCGACACCGCGACGTCGAGATACGCCGCCTCCTTGGCACGGTCGCCGTCGGTGTTGCAGAGCACCACCGAGTACCCGGCGTCGTTGGCGACGTCCTCGACACCGCGGGCCATCTCCGTGAAATACGGATTCTCGATGTCGGGGATGACGAGGGCGATGACCTCCGACGACTGCGTGCGCAACGCGCGGGCCGTGCCGCTGGGGGTGAATCGCAGCTCGGCGGCCGCACGGCGCACGGCCTCGGCCTTGCCGGCCGAGACCGGGACGACACCGCTGTAGACGCGGGACACCGTGGCCGGCGAGACGCCCGCGAGCTTCGCGACGTCGTAGATCGTGGCCATCGGCTCACTGTAGCGGGCGCTCGGGGGCGACGCGGGTGCCGCCGCAGCGTCACGCTCGACCCTGCGGCGGCACCCCGTGCGTGCGGCCCGTCAGTGCGTGCGGCCCGTCACCGTCACCCACGCCGACGGGTCCGACGCCGCGCCGGCGCCGTACTCGTTCACCGCCGTGACCGTGACCTGGTAGCGGCCCGGCTTGAGGTCCGTCAGCACCGCGGCCGTGGCATCCGTCGCGGTCTCGACGCGCGCCGTCGCCCCCGACTTGGCCGCCGCCTCGACGACGTAGCCGGTGATGGGCGCGTCGCCGCCGTCGACGGGCGCGGCCCACGACACCTGCAGCGACCGGCCACCGCCGACGGCGACCGCCTCGGTCGGCGCCGCGGGCACGTCCCGCAGCGAGAGGTCGGCGACCGGGATGCGCGTGAACTCGACGTCCTCCTTGTTCGTGCCGTAGGCGACCCAGAGGTGCTCATCCCAGACGATGCTCTTCTGGTAGCTGTAGCCGAGGTTCTTCGACCGGCCCTCGTAGCGGCGCGGCTGCAGGTCGTTCGAGTCCCGCAGCGCGTAGCCCTGATCGAATGTCTCGCCGTCCGCGCTCAGCACGACGACGAGCGGGAACCGATCCCGGGTGCCGGTCAGGCTGCCGACGAGGAAGGCGGTGCCGTCGGGCAGGTTGCCGGCGCTCTGCTTCGTGCGCGAGTCCGGGATGTTCGTGACGACCGAGCGCGACCAGGTCTCGCCGTCGTCCTCGCTCACCGAGGCGAGCTTGAACATGCTGCTGCCACCCTGGTCGCGGAAGGTCATGACGATGTCGCCGTCCGCCTGCACGAACCAGCTCGGCTCGAGCTCGCGCGACATCTCGTCCTCGAGGTACGGCTGGTTCTCGAGCTCGCCCTGCGTCCAGCCGGTCAGACCCAGCGGGTCGTCGGTGAAGTACGGCTTCACCTGCAGACCGGGCTGCACGTGGAACGCGGTGAGGATCCGGCCGCTCGGCAGCGCTCTGACGTCCTGTTCGATGATGCCGAGCACCGGGTTGCCGTCGGCGTCCGTGACGGGTTGCGGGTCCGTCCAGTTCACGCCGTCGGTGCTCGTGACGGCCAGCGTGTAGCCACCACGGGGCACGAGCGCGGCGGGCCACACGTTGAGGTAGGCGACGAGGGTCTCGCCGTCGGTCCACAGTCCGCCGTTCGAGGTGTAGCCGTCCGTCCGCGGCTCGGTCAGCGGGATCGGCTCCGACCACACGTCGCCGTCGTCGCTGACGCTGTACGTGACGATCGTGTCCGGCGAGTCCTCGTCCTGCGCCGAGCTCTGCCACTGCGCGTAGAGCTTGCCCTTGAAGGGCAAGAGGACCGTGCCGTGGTTGAACTTGAGGTCGTCGTCTCCGGGTTCGAAGATCGTGACGGTCTCGGCGTGCTCGGCCTGTGGCAGCCCGAGGGCGTTGCGCTCGGACGTGTCGATCAGGCCGTCGGTCACGCGGATGGGCGAGGACTCCTCGGCGTGCGCCGGCGCGCCGGCCAGGCCGGCGATCAGCGCGGCGGCGCCGAGCACGGCTCCGCCCGTGAGCAGCCGTCTCCGGCGTGAGATGTTCGAGGGCGACATTGCAACTCCTTCATCGTGTGGCATCCGTCAGCGGACACCGTCTTGGGTGGTTGCGGGTTTCCAGTGGGCTGGGGCGGCCGCAGGGGCCGGGCTGCTCTGGGACCGGGCCGCGCGTCGCCGCAGCCCGGTGGTGGTGCCGGGACTCAGTGGAAGCGGGGAACGGCCTGCTCGAGGTGTGCGAGCACCTGCGCATCCGGCTCCGGGATGGGCATCCGCCGGCCGCCGACCGATCGCCCGGCGAGGCGGTGGACGGCACGCATCCGCGCGGGTGAGCCGTCGACGATCGCGACGACCTGGTCGATGTCGTGCTGGAGCTCCGCGACGCGCGCGTCGTCGGCGACGATGAGCGCCTCGCGCATGGCGAGGAACGGGGGCGCGAACACGGATGCCACGCCCGAGATCACGCCGTCGGCCCCCGCCTGCCCGGCGCGGGCGAAATCGCCGTCCGCGCCGGTGTAGATGCGGAAGCCCTCGGGCAGGCGGGCACGGAACGACGAGATGAGGTCGAGCGATTCGCCGCTCACCTTCACTCCCACCACGCCGGGCAGGCCCGCGAGCCGCACGATGAGGTCCTCGTCGACGGGGATCCCCGTACGCGCCTCGAACATGTACACGTAGATGTCGAGGCCGTCCGCCTCGGCGGCGACGCCGCGGAAGAAGTCGTAGACCTCCTCGGGCGGCGCGGGCAGGTAGTAGGGCGTGAGCACCGCGATCTCCCGGGCGCCCGCGCGGCGCGCCCCGTCGATCAGCTGCGACACCTCGAACCGACTCGCCGCACCGACGTGCACGATCACGCGCATATCGGTGAGGATCTCGACGGAAAGCCGCGCGATGGTGTTCCGCTCGTCGATCGAGAGCGCGGGGAACTCGCCCGTCGTGCCGAGTACCAGCGCGCCCTGCACACCCGAGGCGGCGACGTAGTCGAGGATCTGCCGGGACCCGTCGAGGTCGAGTGCGCCGGCCTCGTCGAAGGCGAGCGGAACGGCGGTGATGATGTCGTGCGAGCGCATGGAGATCAGGTCTTTCGAACGGAGAACGAGGGTGAGAGGGTGCCGGCGCGCGGGTCAGCGGAGCCGCGCGCCGGCACTGGGCCGACCGGCGAACGCGCGGGTCAGCCTGCGAAGGCCTCGTCCATCGAACGGAGCACCCCGTCGACGTCGGACTGGCCGGAGAAGAGCTGCTGCACCCCGATGAAGAGCGCCGACTGCGCCTTGGCGTTCGGCCAGCCCTGGTCGGGCATCGGGGCGGTGTCGCCCTCGGCGATGAGATCGGCCGCGGTCTGCATGACCGGGTCGAGCTCGACCGTGGCATCCGTCAGCGCCGGGATGCCGGGAGCGGCCTCGAACCAGATGGTCGTGGCTTCCGGCGTGGCCAGCCAGTCGACGAAGTCGAGCGCGTTCACCTTGTTCGTCGCGTTCTCGTTCACGGCGAAGCTCACGCCGATGCCACGCGGGATCGACGTGGTGCCCGAGTCGTCGCCCGGCAGGGCGAAGAAGCCGAACTCGCTGCCCTCGGGCGCGGTCGAGCTGATCTGCGGGTACGAGGCGAGCACCTGGACCACGCCGACGGCCTGCCCGCTGTGGACCAGGTTGTACGAGGCCGTGACGTCGGTGCCGAGCGGGTCGTCGTTGAAGCAGCCGGCTTCGCTCATCTCGAGGTACTTGACGAAGGCGTCGGCCCAGCCGGACCCCTCGAAGGTGGCCTCACCGTCGGTGAGCTGCGCGTCGAAGTCGGGGTCGTCCGCGTAGACGGTCGAGGCGACCAGCGCGTACGGGATGAGCTGGGTGACCCACTCGGTCTGGATCCCGAGGGCGAACGCCACCTTGCCCGCGGCCGCGACGTCGCCGCAGTAGGCGAGGAGCTCGCTGTAGGTGGTCGGGATCTCGAGTCCGAGCTCGTCGAGCGTGGCGGTGTTGTAGATCGTCCCGACGGCGTCGAGCTTGGACGGCAGGCCGTAGGTGTTGCCGTCGATCTGCAGCGTCTCCGCGGTGCCGGGGTCGACGGTGTCGACCCAGTCCCGGTCGGAGAGGTCGGTCAGGTAGCCCGCGCCCTGCAGCACGTCGATCGCGCCGGGGTTTCCGCCGCCCGCCCAGACGGTGAACACGTCGGGCGCGGTGCCGCTCGAGAGCTGGGTGCGGATGGTGGTCTGGAACTGACCCGTGTCCGCGACCGTCAGGTTGATGTCGAGGCCGGTCTTCTCCTCGTACGCCTCGACCACGGCCTCCATCGGCGCCTGGTTGTTCGAGGTGGTCGCGATCGTGAGCGAGTCGCTGGGTTCGGTCGATCCGGGGTTCGAGGCCGACGAGCACGCCGACAGCCCCAGGGCTACGACGGCGACACCGGCGACGGCGGCGATGTGACGCGGTTTCATGGTGAATAGACTCCAATTGGAAGGGGGCGGGAGCCCCTGAGTACAGGTGGTGACGGGTCAGCAGGGTCATCCGGCCGGGAACCGGAAGGTGAAGGTTCCGGGTTCCAGCCGCAGACGGGTGCCTCTGCTGGTTCGATCCATCAGGGTGACGCCGTTCGCGTGCGTCGCGTTCTCGCCTCCTTCCGTGATGTCGGATGCCTCGGGGCACGGGAGTTCGACGACGGCGGGCGAGCCCGGGGGCACGGTCACCGCCCATTCGATGTGGTCGGCGTGACGACGCCACGAGCTGGCGACCCGCCCGCGCGGGGTCTCCAGCGCCCCCTCGGCATGGTCCAGGAACGGGTCGAGGCGTGGCGCGAGCACCAGGTCGAAGTAGCCGGAGGACGCCTCGGCCTGACCGATGCCGAGGATGCCCGAGACGAACCACGCCCCGACGGACCCCAGCGAATAGTGGTTGAAGCTGTTCATCCGCGCGGATTGGAACCCGGCCTCTGGGGTCCAGCCGTCCCAGCGCTCCCAGATCGTCGTGGCCCCGTTCTTGACGGAGAAGAGCCACGACGGGTACCGGTCGTTGTGGAGCAGACGGAACGCGAGATCCTCGCGCCCGATCGAGGCGAGCACCGGGCAGAGCAGGCCGACGGTGACGAACCCCGTCGTCAGCGACACGTCACGGCGGAGCACCGCCTCGACGAGCCGGTCGGCCACGCGGTCGCGCTCAGCGGTGTCAGCGGTGAGCCCGAAGGCGAGCGCGAGCAGGTAACCGCCCTGCGTGTCGCCGGCGACCGTGCCGTCCGGTTGGACGAACGCCTCGCGGAACACCGCCGCGATCCGCTCGCGGAGCGCCTCGAGCGGTTCCGCCTCGGCGTCGCGTCCGAGCACGCGGAGCGTGCGTGCGGTCAGGTCGGCACTGTGCGCGAAGTACGCGGTCGCGAGGACGTCCTTGCGGGTCTCCTCGCCGATCTGCAGCCAGTCGCCGTAGTCGTTGCCGACCTGCTCGCGCCAGATCAGGTCGGGATTGTGCCGTTCGATGTGCCGCACCCACGCGATCATCGAGTCCGCCGCCTCCTCGAGGACGGCGCGGTCGCCCGTGGCGCGGTACACGCTCCACGGGATCGTCACGCCGCCGTCGCCCCACGCCGGCGCGCCCTCACGGAGGTGGATGAGGTGCGGCGCGATGTCGGGGAACGCGCCGTCGGCGTTCTGCGCACTGCGCACGTCGCGCAGCCACCTGCGCAGGAGCGGGCCGACGTCCGCGATGGCGAGCGCGGTCGGTGCGAAGACCTGCGCGTCTGCGAGCCAGCCGAGCCGCTCGTCGCGCTGCGGGCAGTCGGTGGGGATCGACACGAAGTTCCCGCGCAGACCCCAGGAGATGTTCTGGAACAGGCGGTCGAGCTCGGGGCTCGATGACGAGAACTCGCCGACGACGTCGAACGCGTTGTGGAGCACGACGGCCTCGATGTCGGCCGGATCCAGATCGCCGTCGATGCCCTGCACCTCGGCGAATCGGAAGCCGTGCAGCGTGAATCGCGGCTCGAACACCTGCTCGGCGTCGCCGTTCGTCCAGAACACGTCGACCGGCTCGGCCGTGCGGAGGTTCGCGGTGTAGAGGTCGCCCTCGTCGAGCACCTCGGCGTGGTCGAGCTGGATCCTGCGGTCGGCGGGCTGGTCGCGGAGCGTCAGCCGGACCCGGCCCACGAGGTTCTGGCCGAAGTCGACGATGTGCCGCCCGTTCCCACGCGCGGTCACCGACACCGCGGGAAGCCGCCCGGTCACGCGGACGCCCGGGTCGACCTCGGGCGTGAGCAGACGGATGTCCCGGTCGAGGACGATCGCATCCGACCAGTCGTCGAGGTCGCACTCCGGCAGGTGCCAGTCCGGCTGGGCGACGCGCGAGTCCTCGTACTGCCCCATGAGCATGTCGGCGTAGAGGATGTCGCTCGCGCTCTCCTTCCAGCCCTCGCCCGTGCCGACGACCGTCCGGCCACCGTCCGCGCCGTCGAGCATGAGCTGCGCGAGCAGCGCGGGCTCCGTGCCGTAGTGCTGCGCCTGGTGCCGGCGATCGGTGCCGATGAACCCGGCGTACCAGCCGTCGCCGAGGAGCGCGGCGAGGCTGTTCCGCCCCGGCCGGAGCATCCCGCTCACGTCCCAGGACTGGTAGGTGATGCGGTCGCGGTACTCGGTCCACCCGGGTGCGAGCTCATCGTCCCCGACCTTGCGCCCGTTGACGTAGAGCCGGTAGGCGCCCTTCGCGGAGACGTGCACCTTGGCGACCGCGGGCACGTCGTCGAGCTCGAAGTGGTGGACGAACCTGCGCACCGGCTGCAGCTTGTTGACCGTGAAGCTGATGTCGGTGTCCTGCGGCGGCAATGCCGTGCGCCGGAAGTTCGGATTGCGTGCGATCCACGCGGCGTCCCACTCGTCGGGGTGGACGATCCCGGTGGCGAAGCGTGCGGCGCGAACCGTCGTCTCGCCGCGCTCGTCCTCGGTCTCCAGCGTCCACTCGTAGTCGGCGGAGCTCATGAGCGGTGCGCCCGCGTAGCGCGCACCGACCGTGAGGTCGGAGCCGATGCGGCCCGAATCCCAGACCCGAGCCGTGTCCCCGCCGGGGAGGCGGAGCACGACCGTGATGCGATACGCGGTCTGCCGCGCACCGCGGCGGTCGGAGCGCAGTCGCCAGGAGAACGTCGGCGCGGCGATCACCCCCTGCGGCGCGGATTGCCCGTCGACGCGCAGCGCGTACGGCTCGAGGCTCATCCCTTGAGCCCTCCGGCGAAGCCCTTGATGATCTGCTTCTGCATGAGGAAGTAGACGAGCAGGACCGGCACCACGCTGATCACGAGGCCCGCGAAGACCACCGGCCAGTTCGAGACGAACTGCCCGACGAACGCGTAGAGCGCGACGGTGACGGTCTGCTGCGGCGTGCCGCTCAGGTAGAGCAGCGGGACGAGGAAGTCGTTCCACACCGTGATCGCGTTGAGGATGATGACGGTGCCCGTGATCGGTCGCAGCAGCGGGAAGACGATGCTGAGGAACGTCCGGAACGTGCCGGCGCCGTCGAGGGCGGCGGCCTCCTCGTAGTCGCGATCGAGCGTGCGGAGGAACCCGGTGTAGAGGAACACCGAGAAGGGCACCTGGCTGCCCGTGTAGAAGAGGATCAGCGAGGCCAGCGACCCGAGCAGGCCGAGGTCGCGCATGGTCTGGTAGAGCGGGATGAGCGCGACCTGGAACGGGATCATCATCCCGGCGAGCACGATCCAGAACAGCGTCGAGGACAGCCGCGACATCACGCGGGCCAGCGGATACGCCGCCATGGACGAGATCGTCACGATGAGCACGACGCTGGTGATCGTCACGATCGCGCTGTTGAGCAGCGCCTGACCGAGGCCGGCCTGGTTCCAGGCCTCCATGAAGTTGTTCAAGGTCGGCTGCGTCGCCGGCACGAGCGGCGATGACGTGTCGTTCGCGGCGCGCAACGACATGTTCACCAGGATGTAGACCGGGAAGACGAACACGAGCGCGGCGAGCAGCATCACGATCTCGCGGGCGAAGGTGCCCTTGGTGTAGCGGAACATCAGCGGTTCCCCCTTCGAGCCATCCGTTGCTGCGCGACCGAGAAGAAGGCGACGACGCCGGCGAGCACGAGGGCGAGCGAGATGCCGTAGCCGAACTCGTTGAACTGGAACGCCGACTTGTAGAGCAGCGTGGAGAGCGTCTCGGTCGATCCGCCGGGGCCACCCGCGGTGAGCACGAACACCTCGGTGAACATCTTCAGGCCGCCGATGATCGTCAGCATGACGTTGATCGCGGTCGCCGGGGCGAGCAGCGGCCAGGTCACCGACCAGAACCTGCGCCAAGACCCGGCGCCGTCGACGGCGGCCGCCTCGTTCAGCTCTTGCGGAATGGACTGGAGGCCGGCGATGTAGATGACCATCGAGTAGCCGGCGTGCTGCCAGACGATCATCATGATGACGGAGACGGCGGCCCAGAAGGGATCGCCGAGCCAGCTCGGCGCGAGGTCGCCGAGCCCGACCCCGCCGAGGATCGTGTTCACCGCGCCGTCCGGCGTGAGCAGGAACTTCCAGAGGTAGGCGACGACGACCGGCGTGATCACGACGGGCGCGAAGAAGAGCACCCGGAGGAAGTTCTGCGACTTCAGGCCGCTGTTCACCCCGAGCGCGAGGAGCAGGCCGATGCCGTTCTGCAGGATCGTGACCGCGAGCGCGAAGATCAGCGTCATCCGCAACGCGTCGAGCGAGCTCTGCGTCGTGAAGATGCGGATGAAGTTGTCGAACCCGATGAAGTCGTACGACTGGGAGAGCCCGTCCCAGTTCGTGAAGGCCAGCACCGCCCCGCGAATCGACGGCACGACGACGGCGAACCCGTAGAAGATCAGGCCGGGGATCGCCAGGAGGAGGAGCGCTTTCGACTGCGCGACGCCGACGAACCGGCGACGGGTCCGTGCTTCCCTCTGCGCCGGCTCGGTGGGAGGTGTGGCCGGTGCGATGGTCTCGACGACGGTCACGACGCGAGCTCCCCTCCGGGCGCCTCGATGAGCATCTCCAGCGCGTGCGCCATGCGCGCCCTGGCCCCGCCCAGGTGGTCGCGGAGCTCGGCCTGGAGCTCGGCGGCGTCGCCCGCCTCGATGAGATCGAGCAGTCGGCCGTGGTCGAGTGCGGACGGGTGCAGGTCGACGTCCTCCTCCACGGTCAGCTGGATGAGGCTCGCGAAGACCGGCTCGTACGCCTCCCACACGTCCTGCAGGCGACGGTTGCCGCCCATGCGGTACAGCAGGGCGTGGAAGCGCATGTCCGCTTCCGCGAAGCCGTCGGCCGCCGAACGGTCGGCGCACGCGAGCATGTCGTCGACGATGTCCCGGCCGAGACGCAGTTGCTCGGCGGTGGCCTGTTCGACGGCACGGACGACGGCGACGAGCTCGATGGACTCGCGCAGCTCGTAGAGATCGTCGATGTCGCTCCGGCTGAGGCCGACGACGAAGAAGCCGCGGCGGCGGGACTCCACGAGCCCCTGCGACTCCAGCTGGCGGAGCGCGTCGCGCACCGGCCCACGGCTCACGTCGTATTCGGCGGCGAGCGAGTCCTCGACCAGATGCGTGCCGGGTGCGAGTTGCCGCCGAACGATCTGGTCGCGCAGCACGCCTGCCAGCTGATCGCCCAGAGCGGGAGCCCGGGTCGGTCTCGTCATGCTCATCTCGCACCCCTTTGTGTACCGTTAACGAACGACAGTTAACCGTAAGCTCTGGGCAGCGTCAAATCGCTCGCGCGGCGCGGCGAAGGGCCGGGCCACGGAGCTGCGAGGTGCGGAGCTGCGGGGTGCGGAATCGCGGGGGTGCGGAACCGCGAGGTGCGGAGCTGCGGGATGCGGAGCTGCGGGATGCGGAACCGCGGTGCTCGCGTCAGTCCGCGAGCGGGCCGCCGCCGGCGGCCTCATCGCGCGCCTCGACGAAGGCCGCGACGCAGCGACGGATCTGTTCCTCGGTGTGGGCGGCCGAGAGCTGCACCCGGATGCGCGCCGCCCCCTGGGGCACGACGGGATAGCTGAACGCCGTCACGTAGACCCCTGCGCGCTGCATGGCGTCGGCGATGCGCGCGGTGCGTGCCGCATCGCCGAACATCACCGGCACGATCGGGTGTTCGCCGGGCAGCAGGTCGAACCCCTCGGCCGCCATGAGCGAGCGGAACAGCGCCGCGTTCTCTCGCAGCCGGCTTCGCAGCCCGCCAGAGCTCTCGAGCAGGTCGATCGCCGCGAGCGTTCCGGCGACGATCGACGGCGCGAGCGTGTTGGAGAAGAGGTACGGACGCGACCGCTGCCGCAGCAGCGCCACGATCTCGCGCGGCCCGCTCACGTAGCCACCCGAGGCGCCGCCGAGCGCCTTGCCGAACGTGCCGGTCAGGAGGTCGACGCGCCCCTCGACGCCGGCGAGCTCGGGCGTGCCCCGCCCGTGCTCGCCGACGAAGCCGACCGCGTGCGAGTCGTCGACGAGCACCAGCGCGTCGTAGCGCTCCGCGAGATCGCAGATCTCGGGCAACGGCGCGATCGAACCGTCCATCGAGAACACGCCATCCGTCACGATCACCCGGAAGCGCGCGTCCGCCGCGCTCGCGAGCCGCGCTTCGAGCTCGCCCATGTCGCGGTTGCGATAGCGCAGGCGGCGCGCCTTCGAGAGCCGGATGCCGTCGATGATCGACGCGTGATTGAGCTCGTCGGAGATGATCGCGTCCTCCGCGCCGAAGAGCACCTCGAACACCCCGCCGTTCGCGTCGAAGCACGACGAGTAGAGGATGGTGTCCTCGGTGCCGAGGAACCCGGAGATGCGGCGTTCGAGCTCGAGGTGCTGATCCTGCGTCCCGCAGATGAACCTGACGCTGGCGAGCCCGTACCCCCACTCGTCGAGCGAGGCCTTGGCCGCCTCGACCAGACGCGGGTCGTCGGCCAGGCCGAGGTAGTTGTTGGCGCAGAAGTTCAGCACCTCGGCGCCGTCGGTGACGACCGTCGCGCCCTGCGGGCCGCGGATGCCGCGTTCGCGCTTCGTGAGACCCGCCGCCTCGATCGCGGCGAGCTCGTTCAGGACGTGGTCCTTGAGTCCGGCGTACATCTACAGCTCCGTCCAGTCGAGGATGATCTTGCCCGCGTCGGCGGCGGACGCCGCGGCGAACCCCGCGCGCCAGTCGCGTGCGGGCATGCAATCGGAGATGACCGAGGTCACCGCGTCTCGCAGCGGCGCACTGGTCTGCAGCATGGCGCCCATGGCATTCCAGGTCTCGAACATCTCACGTCCGTAGATGCCCTTGATCGTGAGCATATGCGTGACGACCTTGCCCCAGTCGACGCCGAACTGCTCGGTGGGCAGGCCGAGCATGGCGATCCGGCCGCCGTGGTTCAGGTTCTCGATCATCTCCGGGAGTGCGGTCGGCGCCCCGCTCATCTCGAACCCGACGTCGAAGCCCTCGCGCATGCCGAGCGACGCCTGCGCCGCGGCGATCCGGGTGCTCGAGACATCCACCACCTCGCTCGCGCCCAGGCGCTCGGCGAGCGCGAGTCGCGAGCTGCTGACGTCGGTGCCGACGATGAATCTCGCGCCCACATGCCTCGCGACCGCGATGGCCATGAGCCCGATGGGGCCGCACCCGGTCACGAGCACGTCCTCGCCGACGAGGGGGAACATGAGCGCGGTGTGCACGGCGTTGCCGAGGGGATCGAAGATCGCGCCGAGCTCGGGCGCGACATCCGGGTGGTGCACCCAGACATTGCTCGCGGGCAGCGCGAGGAACTCCGCGAAGGCCCCGTCGCGCTGCAGACCGAGTCCGATCGTCCTGATGCACATCTGTCGACGCCCGGCGCGGCAGTTGCGGCAGGTGCCGCACACGATGTGCCCCTCGCCGGAGACCCGGTCGCCGATCGCGACGTCGTGCACGAGGTCGCCCACCTCGACGACCTCGCCGTAGAACTCGTGCCCGGGGACGAGCGGTGCGGCGATGGTCGACTCGGCCCAGGCGTCCCAGCGTTCGATGTGCAGGTCGGTGCCGCAGATGCCGGTGCGCAGCACGCGGATGAGGACCTCACCGGGGCCCGCGACCGGCATCGGTCGATCGACGAGTTCGAGGCCCGGTGCCGCCGTGCTCTTCTGGAGCGCCTTCATGGTCCCATGGTGGGTGCGACCACACCGAAGAGGAAGGATATGTGTCTTCATCGACCCTTTAGGCCGAGCTTCATCGTACGATCGCCGGGTGGAGATGCATCAGTTCCGGATGCTCCGCGAGCTGGCGACGCTCGGCAGTGTCACCGCGGTCGCGGACTCGTTGGGCGTGTCGGCCTCAGCTGTGTCGCAGCAGCTCGCCGCCGTGCAGCGCGGCTTCGCCGCACCGCTCACCCGCCGGAAGGGCCGCACGGTCGTGCTCACCGAGGCCGGACTCGTCCTCGCCGATGCCGGCGCGAAAGTCATCGAGGCGATGGCCGACGCACGCGGCGCGGTCGAGGAGTTCGAGCAGTCCTCGACGGGCGAGGTGAAGGTCAGCGGATTCCACAGCGCCGGCCAAGCGTTGTTCGGGCCGCTCATCGCGGAGCTCGACGGGGCCGGCCCCGACGTGCGTTTCACCGACGAGGACGTCGCTCAGAGCGAGTTCCCGGCGCTCACCGCCCGGTACGACCTCGTCCTCGCGCAGCGCATGGAGTACGGGCCGATGTGGCCCTCGTCCGGTCTCGAGGTCCTGACCCTCGCGCGGGAGCCCCTCGACGTCGCGCTGCCCGCGACGCACCCGCTCGCCGGGCTTTCGGAGATCTCGCCGACCGACCTCGTCGGTGAGCGGTGGGTGACGAGTCGTCGCGGGTATTCGCCCGACGACGTGCTCGCCGCGATCGCCGCGGTCGCCAACCGGCCGGCGCACGTCGCCCACCGGGTGAACGACTACGGCGTAGTCGCGGCCATCGTCGCGGCCGGCGATGCGATCGGCATCCTGCCCAGGTACACGTCGGTGCGTGCGCACGCGCAGGGCGTCGTGTTGCGACCGATCACGGGCATCGGCGCCGCGCGCAGCATCGACGTGCTCGCGCGCCCCGAAAACCTGAGGCGAACCTCCGTTCGTCTGGTGGCCGCCGGGCTTCGGCGCGTCATGGCACGGCTGGTCGCGTCCACCTGACCTCCTCGCCCCAGAGCACCCGGTCGCACAGCCTTTTCCACGGCGCGGACCCAATAGGATTCGACACGAGAGAAAGGGAGGACCCATGCGTGTGATGGATCCTCTCGTGCGGAACAACGTCCGGGTCACCGGGAGTCCGGACGGGCCAGTCATCGTGTTCGCGCACGCCTTCGGCGGATCGGGAGATTCGTGGCGACTGGTCGCGCCCGCGTTCGAGGACGACTTCACCGTCGTCGTCTACGACAACGTGGGCGTCGGCGGCTCCGACCGGACGGCATACGACCCCGTGAAGTACGACTCACTGCACGGGTACGCCGACGACGTGATCGAGATCATCGAGACGCTCGACGCCGGCCGCGTCACCTTCGTCGGCCACTCCGTGAGCGCGACGGTCGGCATGCTCGCGGCGAACCGCCGCCCCGAGCTGTTCGACCGGCTCATCATGGTGGGCCCGTCGCCGCGGTACCTCGACGACGACGGATACACCGGCGGCTTCACCCGGGCGGCGGTCGACGAGCTGCTCGACTCGCTGGAGTTCAACTACCCGGCGGCCGCAAGCGCCCTCTCGACCGTCCTCATGGGGTATCCCGAGCGCCCCGAGCTCACCGCCACGCTCACCGAATCCATCACCGCGGCTGATCCCGGCATCGCCGCGCACTTCGCCCGCGTGACGTTCCTGTCGGATCACCGCCGGGACCTCGCCGACGTCGTCGTCCCGACCGTCATCCTGCAGTCGGTGGAGGACAACATCGCCGCGCCCGCCGTCGGCCGATACGTGCACGACCGGATCCCGGGCAGCCGGTACGTCGAGCTGTCGGCGCACGGCCACATCCCGAACCTCTCCGATCCGGCCGAGCTCGTCGAACGCATCCGGGAGGCGATCGCATGATCCGGATCGACGCCGTCCCCTGCGGTCTGCTGCTCACGGACGCGCAGGATGTGGTGACGAGGGTCAATGCGACCTTTCTCGAGTGGACGGGCTACGGCCGCGGCGACGTCATCGGCCGGCCGTTCCACGACCTGCTCGACGCCGGCAGCCAGGCCTACTACAGCACCTGGTTCGGCGACCAGGTCCGGGCGCAGACCGAACTCCGCGCCGTCTGGCTGCGCCTCATCCGCGGCGACGGCGGCATCCTGCCCATCCTGGTGAACGCCGTGGTCGGCGTCGCCGAAGACGGGTCCGAGGAGGTGCGGCTCGCGGTCTTCGACGGGACGAGCCGGGAGGAGTTCGAGCGGGAGATGCTGAGCGCCAAGCGCGCCGCCGAGGCATCCGCTTCGAGCGTCCACATCCTGCACGAGGCCGCGACGCACTTCCTCGGAGCGCGCACCGAAGACCAGGTCGCGGCGGTGCTCGCGGACATGGCCCGTGCCGGTCTCTCCGCCTCTGACGTGGCGGTCGTCGCCTACGAGCCCGACGGCTCGAGCTACCGCATGCTCAACGGCGAGCACCTGCGCGAGCTGCTGCGGGTCGTCCGCGCGTCGCGCCCCGAGGGTCCGCGCGCGCTGAAGCCCGACGAGATGGTGCTGATCCCCGACCTCGAAGAGGCGTACGCGCGATCCGAGGAGCTCGGGGAACTGCTCCACGCGCAGCGTGCTGCCGCGTTCAGCGCGATCGCCATCACCGACGGCGACCAGCTGCTCGGCGCCTTCGCCTGCCTCTACGGTCGTCCGCGCGAGTTCGACGACGCGATCGAGCTGCATCGTGCCCTCGCCAAACAGGCCGGGCTCGCGTTCTCGCACGTCTGGCTGCAGTCCCGGATGCGTGAGCTCGCCTCGGTCGACCAGCTGACGCAGGTCGCCACCCGCGTCGCGATCGACGAGATCGCCGAGGAGACCTTCGCCGCGGCCAGGGACTCGGATCGTCACCTGTCGCTGATCTTCCTCGACCTCGACGGGTTCAAGGCGATGAACGATCGCTTCGGTCATCGCACCGGCGATCGGGTGCTCGCCGTGTCGGCCAGCCGCATCCGCGAGTCGGTCCGCGCGGAGGACCGCATCGGCCGGTTCGGCGGCGACGAGTTCCTGATCGTGTGCGACGGCGCGACCGCCGAGGCGGCGCTCGCCATCGCCGAGCGGATCGCCGCGGCGGTCAGGCAGCCGATCGAGGGGCTCCCTCCCGGCTTCCACGTGACCGCGTCCATCGGGATCGCGACGCATCGCCCGGGCGACTCGCGGTACGCGTCGGCGGAGGCGATGACGGGTGGCGCCGACCTGGCCATGTACGCCTCGAAGCGGAACGGGCGCGATCAGATCGCAATCGACACCGCCGAGGCGACCACCTCGGCCGGCTGAGCCGCCGCGCGTCGAGGCGCGACCGAGCCGCCGCGCGTCGAGGCGCGACCGAGCCGCCGCGCGTCGAGCCCTGGCCTCCCGTCACCGGGCGGCGAGGACCTCGGCCAGGTCGGCCTTCCGCATCGGACGGCCGAGGAAGTACCCCTGAGCCCGATCGCATCCGACGCGCGCGATCCGCTGCAGCTGCTCGATGGTCTCGACCCCCTCGGCCACCACGCGGATCCCCGCCCGGTGCGCGACGCCGACGATCTCCGTCAGCAGGTCGAACGCCGCGGATGACGCGTCGACGACGAGCGTCCGATCGATCTTCAGCTCGGTGCCGTGGAGCCGCTTGAGTTGCGTGATCGAGGCGTGACCGGCGCCGAAGTCGTCGATCGCGACGCCCGCGCCGACCGCTCGGAGCCGGTCGAGCCGCCGCACGACCGCGGTGGCGTGCTCGATCGCGCGACCCTCCGTGATCTCGAGCGTGAGCCGCCCCCGGGCGGCACGGAACCGGCGGAGGGTGCGCTCGAGCCAGTCCGTGAACGAGGAGTCCTCGAGCTGGGTGGGGGAGACGTTCACCGAGACGTCGAGGTCCCACTCGGAGATGGCGATGCAGGCCTCCTCGGCCATGAACCGGCCGATCTCCGCGATCTCGCCCGTCTCCTCCGCGATCGGGATGAACTCGGTCGGCGGCACGGATCCGAGGTCGGGGTGGCGCCATCTGGCCAGCGCCTCGGCGCCCACGATCCGGCCGGTCTGCACGTCGACCTGAGGCTGGAACCAGGCCCGGATCTCGCCGCGTTCCGCCGCGCCAGGCAGGCGTGCAGCCAGTTCGGGGTCGGTGTGGACCATGCGGGCTCGGAGCCTCCTGACGTGGACCCGGAACGCCACGTGTCGACGTCCATGCCCGAGTCGATGCTGGCACACCGCTGCCCGACGACCCGACGGTTGACCTGACGGCGAACCTGTGGGACGCGTCACGACGCTGAGCGGATGCCCCGGGGCATCCGCTCAGCGTCGATCGGTGTCGGCCGTGGGCCGACCGGGTCAGCCCTCCAGCGCGTTCCAGCGGGCGAGGAACGTCGCGAGCTCCTCGCGCGACGTGGTCGCGGTGGGCCGGAACGTGCCGGTGACGGTGGTGAGCCGCTCGGCGGCCACCCATTCGATGGCCGTGAAGTAGGCCGATCCGACCGGCACATCGGTGAACGAGGCCGTGCCGGGCGCCGTGAACGACGGTGCCGAGCCGCGGTGCAGGAACGCGGCGAGGTGCTGGCGCTTCAGCGTGTCGGCCGGGCCGAAGGAGCCGTTGCCGTACCCGAAGGCGACACCGACGCTCGCGAGGTACTCGACCGCCGTGTAGGCCTCGTGGTCGGCCGGCACGTCCGCGAAGGTGGGCGCGGCGGGCGCCTCGAACGCCGGCGATCCGGCGAGGCGGTACAGCGCGATCGCCGCCGTGGCGCGCGTGGCCGTGGCCTTCGCGTCGTAGCGCACGATGCCGTCGTCGCCGCGGACGCCGTCGATGACGCCGGCGGAGCCGGCCCAGCGCACGTTCTCGGCGTGGCCGCCCGTGGTCACGTCGGCGAACCGCGGCAGCACCGCGGCGGATGCGGCGGACGTGACCGTCTCCGGTGCGGCGCCGCTGCGGGTTCCCGTCACGGCCACCGTGAGCGTCGCGCCGGCGTGGTCGTCGGCGGGCACGAACTCGGCACCCGTCGCGCCGTCGACCGGCGCGCCGTCGGCGAACCACTGGTACGCGATCTCTGCGCCGGCACCCCAGTCGCCGGACTCCGCCGTCAGGGTCTGCCCGACCTGCGCGACCCCCGCGAGCGTGGGCGTCGGGGCGGGCTCGGGCTCGGGCTCGGGCGCGGTGCGGGTCATGACCGCGTTGATGCCGGTGAACTCGCCGCCGTCTGGCGCCTCGAGCACGGTCGCCGCGTCCTGTGTGGCCGCGTGCTCCCAGTACTGCGTGACGTAGGGCGCTTCGGCGTCGCTCGTGTCCTGGAACTTCACGATGTAGTCGCCAGGCGGCAGGCCGCCCATCCGGAACGAGATGTCGTCGCCGGCGCCGCCGAACAGCTCGGGCTGGACCCAGACGCCGGGCTCGCGCTCCAGGAGCAGCTGCGCGTATGCTCCCGGCGCGGGGCCGCCGTGCTCGTCGATCACGCTGCCCGAGATGCTCACGCCCGGCGCGGTCTGCACGTCGACGCCGGTGGCCACCTGATCGGGGGCGACCGTCACTTCCGTCGCCTCGTCGCCGAAGTAGACGCCGCCGTGGTAGGTGGTCGCCCAGTTGCCGCTCGACGAGCCGTACGACACGACCGTGTACTCCCCGGCCGCGAGGCCCGAGATCTCGTAGGCGCCCGCCGCATCCGCACGATCCGAGGTGATGCGCTGCCACGCGCCGTCGGTGTCCTTGCGGAGCACGTCGAAGTATGCGGCGGACGCGGCGCTCGCGGCGCCGCTCCCCTCGGTGAGCGTGCCGGCGAGCGCGCCGCCCGCCGTCAGGTTCGCGTCGATGCCGTCGACGAGGTCGCCCGGGCTGACCTCGAGCCGCGTCGCCGCGGCACGCTCGCTCGACCCCTGCCAGAACTGCTGCGCCCACGCACCGTCGAAGTCCGAGAACTCGACGACGTACTCGCCGGCCTCGAGTCCGCCGAGTCGGTACGTGCCGTCGGCTGCGGTCACGCCGGTCACCGGCTCGACCCAGCGATCGGATGCTCCGTCATATGTCGCCGTCACCTCGAGGCCTTCGACGGGCGCACCGCCTCCGGAGACCGCGCCTTCGATGACCCCTCCGGCATTCAGCTCGAAGTCGGCCGGGAAGGACTGCCCGGCGACGAGGTCGACGCGGGTCGCCTCGTCCTGGGAGTACGCGTCCTGCCAGTACTCGTCGACGAGCTCCGACTCGCTGCCCCAGCCGGGGCCGGCCTCGAGCAGGTACTCGCCGGCGGGCAGGCCGGAGATCGTGTAGCTGCCGTCCGCGGCCACCGACGTGCCGCCGCGCGTCGAGTTCAGGTCGTTCGAGAGGTACGCGTAGACGAACCCGCCCGCGACCGGCGCACCGGCCTCGTCGACGACGCGGCCCGTGACCGTCGCGCCGACCTCGAGCACCGGCGCGATGCTCGCCGCCCCGCCAGCCGTCACCTCGATGTCGGTCGCGCCCTCGAGGGTGTCGGAACCGTCCCAGTACTCGGACACGTACTGCGCGGTCGCCGACTGCGGATGGACCACGGCCCGGTATGTGCCCGGCTCGAGCGCGTCGATCGAGAACGTCCCGTCGGCGGCCGTCTTCGCGTCCTGGCCCTCGCCCCACAGCAGGTTCCAGCAGTCGCGTTGCTCGAACGGGTCGAAGTCGGGCGTGCAGTGGAAGAGCTGCACGAGCACGCCCTCGAGCGGGGCGCCGGCCTCTCCCGTCACGGTGCCCGCGATCGAGCCGGTCGTGTCCGATTCAGCGGCGTGCGCGGGCGAGGCCACGCCGGCGAGGCCGACGGCCATGGCGAGCGCACCGACCGCGGCGAGTGCGCCGCGGGCGCCGCGGGCGCCGAGTGCGCCGCCGGCGCCTCGGAATCGCCGTCGGCGTGACGCCGGCTGGGGCTGAGGGATGGTGGAGTGCATTGGACGTCCTTCCGTACGAGCCGGGATCGGCACCGCCACTCACGCTATAAACGGAGACTCACCTACGCCATGGGCAGGACTCCCCGTCCCGTGCGGACCCGGTTGAGTAGTTCCACTCCCACCCCGATCCGGATAGCGCTTGCTCATTACACTCGACCCCTGTGAGACGACTGACCGTTCTGCTGGGCGTGCCCACCCTCGCCGCCGCCCTCCTCGCCGCATCCCCCTCCGTCGCGAATGCGGCAGAGACCGCATGCACGCCCGCGCCGGCCTCTGCCGTCGCGGACTTCCTCGGCATCGACCAGCTGCACGCCAGCGGGCTCGACGGCGCCGGGCTCACCATCGGGGTCATCTCCACGTCGTACAACAACTACGACCCTGCGCTCGGCAGCCCGGCGACGACAGCGCCCGTCGATGTCGCCTCGGGCGCCCTGCCCGGCGCCGGCAACCCCTGCGGCCACACGCAGGAGGTCGAGGTCATCAACGACGACGCGCCCAACGATGACGAAGGCCGCGCCATGCTGCAGATCGTGCACGCGATCGCACCCGCCGCCGACCTGGTGTTCACGACGGGTGCCGGCGGCGACGACCTCGTCACCGGCGATCAGGCGATGGCCGACGCGATCGACAGCATGGTCGCTGCCGGGGTGGACGTGATCGTCGACGACATCATGGAGGAGGGCGACCTCGCCTTCGCGTCCGGGTTCGCGGCGACCGCCGCCCAGCGCGCCACGGACGCCGGCGTCATCTACACCGTCGCGGCCGGCAACCTGAACGTCGTGGGCGTGCCCGTCACCTGGAACGGCGAGCAGCTCCCCAGCGTCGGACACAGCATCGGCAGCTGGCAGACCACGGAGTTCCGTGCGACGACCTGCCCCCAGGCCATCATCGACTCCGACACCACGAAGACGTTCGAGTGCATGGACTTCGACCCGTCCGCGGCCGTCGACAACCAGGCCACGTACTGGATCTACCCCTACAGCGGCCTGGCCGCGGATGCGCGCACCGCGATGGGCTTCCTCGAGTGGGGCGACGCGCCGTACGCGGTCACGTCCGCCTTCTCGGCGTACTTCCTCGACGCGGACGAGGCCATCGTCGCCACCGACGTGATCGCGAACGATCCCACGTCGCCGTACGCGGTCGCGGGCAACACCGACCTGTTCGCCGGGCTCGCCGTCGACACGCTCGTCCAGCGCAATCTCGTGATCGCCCGTGAGGTGCGCGAGTCCAACCGGTCCGTCCCGGTGCGGTTCTCGTTCTTCGACGACAATGACCCGAATGTCGTCGTCGCCGCCGAGTACTACGAGTCGACCGAGACCGACACGATCGGCTCGTCGCTCGTCGGGCGCGCCGCCAACCCCAGCTCGGTCACCGTCGCCGCGGCTTCGATGCAGCGGCAACCACTGAGCCTCGACACGTACAGCGGCATCGGCCCGCAGGTCCGGTACTTCGGCGCGTTCGACGTGGGCGAGGCTCCCAGCCCGCTGGAGGTCCCCGTGCGCAAGGAGGGGCCGACCATCACCGGCCTCGACGTCATCCCGACGACGTTCTTCAGCGTGCCCGTCGACGGCGGGTACCTGTACCCCGGCACCTCGGCGGCCACGCCCGTCATCGGCGCCACGCTCGCCCTCGCCAAGCAGTCGGCCCCCAACGCCTCGAACGAGCACCTGATCGGCGCCCTCACCGCGACCGCGACGCCGCTCGCCGAGACCTGGACCGGCACGGTCCCGGCGCAGACCAGCGGTGCCGGCATCGTGAATCCGACCGCGCTGATCGCCGCGGTGCGCGAGGCGCCCCCGGCGCCGGCGCCCGTGCCCGACCCGGCCGCACCGGCGCGCCTCCCCGACACCGGCGCATCGACCGAGGGCGGGATCTGGGCCTTCGGCCTGATGCTGCTGGGCCTGGCCGGCGTGGCCGCGGCCCGCATCCGGCGCAGCACGCGCTCCGCCGCGTGACGCCGCGCTCCGCGTGACGCCGCGCTCCGCGTGACGCCGCGCTCCGCGTGACGCCGCGCTCCGTGTGACCTCAGAGGCCGTGAGTCCCCGTGCGGGGCTCACGGCCTCTCTCGTCGCCTCACCTCGCCGGTGACGAGGGCGATCAGCCGCGACCGATCTGTGAGATCGACATCACTCGCGAGAGCTGATCAGCACCCCTTCGGCGGCGAGGCGCTCGTGCACCGCAGCGGCGGTGGCACGGTACTCCTTGTCGAGGTGCATGAGTTCGACGTTGTCGCGTCCCGACCCGCCCACGCCGTAGAGCGTCGGGCGCTTGAGCTCGATCTCGACGCCGCTGTCGGTCTCGGTGAACAGCACGCTCAGGAGCACGGGCTTGTGCGCGTTCGTGAACATCTGCTGCATGAAGCTGGGCTGCGTGCCGTACTGGGCGTGCCACTCGGCGGGCGTGGCCTCGTCGACGTCGAAGCCCTGCTGCTGGAGCACCTCGCGGATCGCCTCCCGCGCGGAGTCAGCACTCCCAGACACGTCATACAGCCACGTGAACATCCCGGTCATCGGACTCCCCCTCGTTCGGACCCGGCTTCGAACCTATCGCCCGGAGGGTGGCCTCACCTTACAGATTCCAGAAGTCGTCCTCGGCGCTCTGATCCGAGGAGAAGAGCCAGACCTCCGCGATCCGGTCGTCGCTGACGCGGAAGAGGTCCACGCCCGACATCTCGATGCGAGCGTCGCCGCGGCTCGCCGAGAACCGGACGGTCGCCGCGATGAGATCGCCGTTCTCCATGGCCGACTCGGCGTCGACCCTGAGTGAACCGTCACTGTGCTGCGCCATCGCCGCAAGGAGACTGAAGACGTCTGCTGTGCCGCGGCGGGTACCGGAAAACCGATGCGCGCCAGGCTGGTGCCAGACGACATCGTCGGTGAACACCGCGGCGAGCGCCTCGAGGTCGCCGGACGCAAGCGCGTCGATGTAGCGGGTGAAGACGTGGAGATGGGCCACGTTGCCTCCGATCCTGCGGTTGCGCGTGAAAGGTTGCGCGTCACGCGTTGCGCGCGCACCGTGCGAACGCGCGTTGCGCACATCCGCAAAAACATACTGAGCATTGTGTTTTGCCCCGCGACATCCGAAACACAACATCCCGCGACATCCGAAACAAAACATATTGTCCGTTATGTTTTGCCGAACGCTTTCCCAAGCTGCCGTCCGACGCCGAAGCGACGAGGCTGCGGGATCGACACCCGATACTCGCGGACGTGTGGACCGATTAGCAGATCCATCGGCTCACGCACGAGAGCGTACCGCTCCATGGTGGAAGACGCCAGGATATGTGCACATTAATATTTACATAGCAGTTGGTCGACGTGATGGCGTCAGCTTCGGGTTCATCGCATGCCGGGAGGCTCGCACGCGTCGGACGCGCGCACCCAAGCCGGCGATGGCGGCTCGAGCGGCGAGCCGGGGTGCCGGAACGCATCGAGCATGTACTGACCGAAGCGCTTCCAGGCGTTCGGTGCGGAGCGCTGCGATACACGGAGGAGTCCGGCGTTCGCCTGTTGCAGCAGGTAGAAGTCGGATTCGTCGAAGTCGGGTCGGATGACGCCGGCATCGCGCGCGCGCACCACGAGCAAGCGCGTGGCGGCCAATGCCCTGGTGCGGTCCGCACGCAGGCGGTCCGTGCCGAGGCCGGGCAACAGGATGGCGTCGGTGAACGCGAGGTTCTCGGCCTGCTGGCGCAGCATGTAGCCGATGAACTCCCCGAAGGCGCGCGCCGCATCGGTCTGCGCATGCTCGGCAGCCTGCTCGGCGACGTCCGCGTAGCGGGCCATCTTCCCTTCGAACACCTCGCCGAGCAATCCCTGCACCGTGCGGAACCGCCGGTAGACGGTTCCGATCCCGACGCCCGCGACGTCGGCGATGTGCTCGAGCGTCACGCTCGAGCCTTGCTCGGCGAACACCCGACTCGCCGCCACGAGGATCGCCTGGCGGTTCCGTTCAGCATCTGCCCGCAATGGTCGCGTCGACTCGATCACGGACGCGATTGTATTATTCTGGGATTCATTCCCCAAGTGGCTTGGTCGACTTTTTCACCGATCTTTGCCGTCCGAGGCATCCATGCGGCGTAGCCCGATGCCGGCAGACGCCTG
This sequence comes from Agromyces protaetiae, assembly GCF_030866785.1. Taxonomy (NCBI): domain Bacteria; kingdom Bacillati; phylum Actinomycetota; class Actinomycetes; order Micrococcales; family Microbacteriaceae; genus Agromyces; species Agromyces silvae. The sequence continues at coordinate 4,067,681 of NZ_CP133018.1, forward strand.
CTCGACGACATCGTTCGCGAGAATCCGCGGAGCGTGCGACCGTATCCGGCACCACAGTCAGGGCGCTGCCTCACCGGCGCGGAGGCGATGACTCGCGGGAGGGCGCGCAGCACGAGGGCGACCGCTGCGGTTGTGGCGGCGACCCAGACCGGGCTGAGGTCGCCGAGGGTCGTGGTGAGCCTCACCGCAGCGATGGCGGGTCCTGCCGCGGCTCGGACAGGTGAGCGGCGCAGTGGCGTACGACCCGCCGATGCTCGGGGCGCCCACCTGTCGACCCCCTCCCGACCGCCGGGACGGGTCCTCCACAGGACGCCTCGGCGGTGATTCCTCCACAGGTGAAAGCGCTGGTCGAGGTGGGTTTCTGCGGCAGCGGGCGATGTCGGTGGGTGTGTGGATACTGGTGCGCATGACGATCTCTCCGCTCGACCGGTTGCACGCCGATCTCGGTGCGCTGGCCGTGGTGTGGGCGCAGGCGCAGCCTGCGTTCGGGGTCGCGAGCGCTGCCGGTGCGGGCGGTGGCGCGGGTGGCGGCTCCGGTGCGGGTGTGAGTGGCGGTGCCGGTGGCGGCGCGGGTGGCGGTTCCGGTGCGGGTGGTGGTGCGGGTGGTGGTGTGGATGGCTTTGCGGCGTTGAGTGGGCCGGGGTTGGTGCGGGTGGTCGAGGGTGCGGCGCGGTTGAAGCGGTCGGTGGAGGCGTTTCTGGCGCTGGCTGGTGCTGAGGTCGCGGCCCGGTCGGCGCCGGAGTTCGGGGCTGAGAGCTTGGCGAAACAGTACGGGCACTCGTCCCCGGCGAAGCTGGTCGCGGCGGTGACCGGGGGTGGGCAGGGTGAGGCGTCCCGGTTGCTCGCGGTCGGTGAAGCGACCCGGCAGCGGGAGTCGTTCACGGGCGAGGTGTTGCCGGCGAAGTTCGCGCACGTCCGGGCGGGGCTTGATGCGGGGGTGTTGAGCATCGAGGCGGCGAATCTGATCACGGGCATGCTGGCCCGGGTCGAGCTGCGCACCGACCCTGGACGGTTGGCCGCGGCTGAGGAGCGCCTGGTGCAGGTCGCGGCCGGGCAACCACTGTCACTGGTCGGCCGGGCAGTCAAAGTTGCCGAAGCGCAGCTGAATGCCGGCGGTCTGGCACGGGCCGATGCGCGGATGCATGCCGAGCGGTCGCTGACGTTCCGCGAAGACGCCGACGGGGTGTTCCATCTGCGAGCCCGCCTCGACCCGGTCACCGCCGCGCCGGTGAAGGCGGCGCTGGACGCGCTGGTCAGCGACGCACTCCGCCGACGCGGGTCAGGCGGCACGGTCCCTAGCGGCAGCGGCAGCGGCAGCGGCAGCGGCAGCGGGAGCGGGAGCGGTGGCGGCGGCAGCGCCAGTGCCGCTTTGGCCGGAGGTGAGACCGTTGCCGCGGAGGCCGGCGCCGCTGACGGTGGCCCGAGCGGTGGCGGTGGCCCGAGCGGTGGCGGTGTCACCAACGGTGGCGGAGCTGGCGGCGACGGCCGTGGTGCGGCGCCGGTGATCCAGGACAGGCGGTCGATCCCGCAGGTGCAGGCCGACGCGTTGGCCGAGCTGGCGCGGCACGCGCTGGGCTGTCAAGCCGCACCCGGGTCGGTACCCGCGACCACGATCGTGGTCCGGATGAGTCTCGACGCGCTCCGCGACGGCGTAGGGACAGCGGAGATCGATGGCATCGACCGGCCGATCAGCGCGGGCGCGGTCCGCAAGCTCGCCGCCGACGCCGAACTCATCCCCGCCGTGCTCGGCGCCGACAGCGTCCCACTCGACCTCGGCCGCGGCACCCGCCTGTTCACCCGGTACCAACGCATCGCGCTCATGGAACGCGACGGTGGGTGCGCGTCCTGCGGGGCGAACATCACCTACGCCGAAGCGCACCACATCGACTGGTGGTCCGCCGGCGGCACCACCGACCTGAGCAACGGGGTCATGCTCTGCGCCAGCTGCCACCACCAGATCCACGACCAAGGCTGGCAAATCCGCATCACCGGGCGCGACCGACGCGGGCAGGTCTGGTTCATCCCACCACCACACCTCGACCCGAAACAGACCCCCAAACTCGGCGGCAAAGCCCGCTTCACCCCCACACCAGGCGCCCCACCACAACCCGAACCCGCGCCGCCCCCGGCGATACGGTCCGATGACGAATCCAGCCAGCGATCACCCGCGCTCCTCGACCCGCCGGTATCCCTGCATCACCCGGCACCGGGCAACCCCTCGCATGTGGTGTGAACGCACTCGACTCACCGGCTGGTGGGTCGAGCACAGCTGGTGGCCCTCCGGTACTGACCACGCCCGGCGCACCGCCGTGATGTGTGGCAGTTCCGGCCGTGACGGGCGGCCTCAAGGAGGAACCTCCGATTGGCCGACGGTCGGCGACGGGGGTCGGTATCGTGGCGGACGTGACCCGCCTCCCCCCGACGATCATCCACTCCGCCCGACTGGTCAGCGCCGGCGAGACCGTGCCCGACGCGTGGGTGCGCTTCGAGGGCGGCCGAGTCGTCGCGCGCGGCACGCGCGACGGCTGGCGCGACGCCCTCGGTGCTGATGGCTCGGCGGCGGATTCCGCGGCGGCGAAAGCCACGGGGACGGATGCCGCTCCGGCGGACTCCTCGGTGGTGGATGCCGCGGCGGCGGCTGCCTCGGCGGCGGGCGCCACGGCGGACTCCCCGGTGGTGGACGCCACGGCGGACTCCTCGGTGGTGGACGCCACGGCGGCGGCTGCCACAGTGGTCGATGCCGCGGGCCGCATCCTCGTCCCGGGGTTCATCGACCTGCACTGCCACGGCGCGGGCGGCGCGGCCGCCGAGGATGGCGAGGCGGCGCTCGAGACCATGCTCGACGTGCACTCGGCCCACGGTACGACGCGCACGGTCTGCTCGCTCGTCTCCGCGCCGGTCGAGGCGCTGGTCCCGCGACTGGAGGCCATCGCCCGGCTGGCGGCGCGCGATCCGCGCGTGCTCGGCGCGCACCTCGAGGGTCCGTTCCTCGACGACGAGTTCCGTGGCGCGCACGACCCCGCCGCGCTGCGCGCACCCGATGACGCCGCCGTCGATGCGCTGCTCGAGGCATCCGCCGGCACGCTCCGCCAGGTGACGCTCGCACCCGAGCACGACCGCGGCTTCGCCGCGCTGCACCGGTTCACCGGCGCGGGCGTCGCGGTCGCCGTCGGCCACTCGGGAGCCGACTACGCCCTGGCGCTCGCGGCATTCGACGCCGGCGCGTCGATCCTGACGCATGCCTTCAACGGCATGCGTGGCATCCACCACCGCCAGCCCGGACCCGTCGTCGCGGCGATGCACGCGCCACACGTGACACTCGAGGTCATCAACGACGGCGTGCACCTGCACCCGGACGTGGTCAAGCTCGCGTTCCAAGGCGCCCCGGGCCGGGTCGCGCTCGTGACCGACGCGATGGCCGCGACCGGATCGGCAGACGGTTCGTACGTGCTCGGCTCGCTCGAGGTCGACGTGCGAGACGGAGTCGCGCGCATCGTCGAGACCGGGTCCATCGCAGGTTCGACGCTGACGCAGGACGAGTCACTCCGCCGGGCGGTGACCGACAGCGGCATCCCGTTCGAGGTCGCCATCGCGGCACTCACGACCGTGCCCGCCGCGGCGATCGGCCGCGCCGACGACCTCGGCCGACTCGAGGTCGGCTACGCCGCCGACGCAGTGCTGCTCGCCGACGACCTCACGGTCGACGCGGTGTGGTCGGCGGGCCGCCGCGTGCGCTGACCGACGCGGGCCGACAGACCACAGACCACAGACCACAGACCACAGCCGAATGCGCAGGGCGCACAGCGCAGCCCGCAGCCCGCAGCCCGCAGCCCGCAGCCCGCAGCCCGCAGCCCGCAGCACCGCAGCACCGCAGCACCGCAGCACCGCAGCACCGCAGCACCGCAGCACCGCGCTAACATGAAACCATGTGCCATGTTGCTGCAGTCGTGACCGAAGCTGAACGCTGCGCCCCGCGGGCCTCGTCCGGACCGATGGTGGCACGCCGATGACTCCACGCACGCCGGCGGTGGTGGTCGGTGCGTACGCGGCACTCCCGTCCGAGGCATCCGCGCAGGATCGCTTCATCCGGGGCGTCCTCGACCTGCCCGGCGTCGACGGATTCGAGCTCCCGCTCATGATCGATGCGGCCACCGATCGACGATGGCTTGACTGGACTCCGCCAGGACGCCCGAGCGTGGCGACCCTGATCCCGGCCTTCGCGATCCGCAGCCGGCAGGACCCCCGGTTCGGTCTGGCCTCGGCCGACCCCGAGGGCCGGGCCGCGGCGCTCGACCTACTCCGCCGGCTCCACGACACCGCCCGGCAGTGGCACGACCTCGGGCGCGAACTGTCCGTCGTGTCGATGTCCAGCGCACCGCAGATGACGGACCCGGCCGCGGCGGAGCGCGCGTTCGAATGCAGCCTCCGTGAGATCCGCGGCTGGGATTGGGGCTCGACGCGACTCGTCGTCGAGCACTGCGACGCCCCACGACCCGAGCATGCGCCGGAGAAGGGCTACCTCGCATTGGAGCGAGAGGTGCGGGCGATCGAACGAACCGACGACGGACGCACCGAGTGCGGGATCGCGGTCAATTGGGGGCGGTCCGTGCTCGAGCACCGGGACGTGGCCGGCGCCGCACGAGACGCCGCGCGCGCAGGCGACCGACTGCGCGGCTTCATCCTGTCGGGCGTGAGCGATCGGGACACCGAGTACGGGCCGGCGTGGGCCGATGCGCATACTCCCGTGGTGCACGAGGCGAGTGACGACTCCCTGCTGACCCTGTCGCGTGCGCGTGACGTGCTCGCCCGGCTACCGCGGGAGCTCTGGTACCTGGCGGTGAAAACCGGGGCGAAGCCCGCTTCGCTCAGCGCGACGCAGCGCATCGCGCTCATCGCGCCCGCCGTCCAGCTTCTGACCGCCACCCGTGACCTCGCGGAGGCAGCAAAGTAGAATGCGGTTCCACATGGAGGCGACCTCCTCTACGATGGGAGTCGTCTCGCCCACCACGACCGCAGGACTCGCATGAAGAACGGCAATGACGGCGCCCAGGGACACGGCTATCACTCGCACGCGCTGAGCCGCGGCCTGGCGATCATCCAGGCGGTCGCGCAGACCGAAGACGTGGCCACCCTCGCCGAGCTCCATGAGACGACCGGGCTGCCGAAGAGCACGCTGGTCCGCTTGCTCTCGGTCCTCGAGGACGAGGACTACCTCATCAAGGTCGACGAGCGGCCCGCCTACCGCCTCGGCCATGCGATCCTGCCGATCGCCGCCTCGTACATGAGCTCCGCGTCGGTGGCCGACCTCTTGCGGCCGCACCTGCGACCGCTCGCGCAGGAGACCGGGTGGACCGCGAACTTCGGAATCCTCGACGGGCTCGACGTCGTGCACCTCTGCGTCGAGTTCCCCAACCGGCCGATCCACTACAACACGACCGAGGGCAGCTCCTCGGAGGCGTACTGCACCGGGCTCGGCAAGGCCGTCTTCCTCGAGCTCTCCGAGGAGGCGATCCGGCGGAGCCTGCCGCCCGAGCCGTTCGCCCGTCGGACGGCGAACACGCTCACGACCTGGGACGAGCTGGCCGCCGACCTCGAGCTCAGCCGCGCACGCGGCTATGCGGTCGACGCCGAGGAGGCGGACGCCGGCCTGCGTTGCGTCTCGGTTCCGGTCGTCTCGAACGGGCAGGTCCTCGGCGCGGTCTCCGTGTCTGGACCGGCCGGCGAGGGCGACCCCGAGACCGAGCGGCGCTTCGTCGCGCTGCTGCTCGAGGCCCGCGACCGCATCGCTCGCGAGAGCGGGCTCCGTGGCGCGCTCGGAATCGGAGCGTCTCCCGCGGCCTGACGCCGGATCATCCAACTCGTTGACATGGAATAGCGTTCCACGTAATGTCGACCTCGGCGAGGCAGCCCGATCAGGGGCGATGCCGCCGAAGGAGCGCACATGATCGTCGACGTCCACAGTCATAATCTCCAGCCGGAGCACTGGGGTGACGAACACCGCAACAACTGGGAACCCGCATACGGCGAGCCCTACCCGCGGATCTCACCGCAGGAGTACGACGCCGCGATGATCGAAGCCGGCGTCGACGTCGCGATCGTCTTCGGCCTCGCGGCATCCCGCGCCGGCGTGCGCACGCCGAACACGTTCGTCGCGGAGTACTGCGCCCAGGTCACCACGCCGACCGTCGCCTTCACCGCGATGGACCCGCTCGACCCGGATTGGCGCGAGCAGCTCGAGGAGGCGATCGCGCTCGGGTTCCGCGGCGTGAAGCTGTACCCGGTACTCGCGCTGTTCGACCCGCTCGCCCCCGAGTTCGACGAGTTCTACCGCACATGCCTGCGGCACGGTCTCGTCCTGCTCTGGCACATCGGAGCCACGGCGAGCCCGCAGGGCCGACTCTCCCTCAGCACACCGTTCCTCATCGAAGAGGTCGCCCGCCGGCACCCCGACCTCACCCAGATCATGGCGCACATGGGCCACCCCTGGCAGCGCGACGTGATGGTCGTGCTGCGGAAGCACGCCCGGGTCTTCGCCGACGTCTCGGCCTCGTGGGCGCGCCCCATGGACGGCTTCATGGCGCTCGTCGCCGCCCAGGAATGGAAGGTGACCGACAAGCTGCTCTTCGGCAGCGACTTCCCGCTGTGGCGTCCGGCCGAGGCGATAGCCGGCCTCCGCCGGCTCGCCGCCTTCCGCGCCGGCGACCTGCCGTTCGTCACCGAGGACACGGTGGAGTCGATCATCCATCGCGACACGCTCAGCCTGCTGGGCATCCCCGACCCGCGCCGCGCCTGACCCGGCGCCGCATCGCCCACACCAGCACCGACCTGCGCCCACCAGCACCCACCAGCACCCACCAGCTCCCGACCTGCCCGCACCTGACCATGGAGGCTTTCATGCGGTTCCTCAGCTACACCCACCACGGCGCCACGAAACACGGCGTGCTCCGCCCCGACGGCGACATCGACGAACTCGGCGACGGCGATCTGCTCGCGCTCATCGAGCGCGGCGGCCTGAACGACCCTCCCGCTCCTCGCGGGCGCATCGCCGTCGAGGAGATCGAGATCGTCGCGCCGCTCCGACGCCCGCCGAAGCTGCTCGCGGTGGCCGCGAACTACGCCTCGCACGTCCTGGCGAGCGGCGGCACCCCGCTCGACCCGCGTGCGGCGACGCCGCGGCTCTTCCTCAAGCCCTCGAGTGCGGTCGCCGGGCCGCAGGACGTGCTCACACCGCCCTCGATCGCGAGCAACGTCGACTGGGAGGTCGAGCTCGCGGTGGTGATCGGCACCCGGGTGAAGGACATCTCCCCCGAGGACGCCATGTCTGCGGTGGCCGGCTACATGACCGCGAACGACATCTCCACGCGCGCGTTCGACTTCGGGTTCGCGCGCGACGAGCACAGCGTGGCCCCGTTCTTCGATTGGCTCGCGGGCAAGTGGTCCGACGGCTACGCCCCGTTCGGGCCGTACCTGGTCAGCGCCGACGAGGTGCCGGACCCGGGCAACCTCGAGCTGCACCTCGAGGTCAACGGCGAGGTGCGGCAATCGGGTTCGACCTCCGAGCTGCTGTTCGGCATCCCCGAGCTCATCTCGTTCGCGTCCACGCTGATGACGCTCGAACCGGGCGATGTCATCGAGACCGGCACGACGGCCGGTGCGGGCATCGAGACCGGCCTCCAGCTGGCCGACGGCGACGTCATGGTCGCGCGGGTCGGCGATCTCGGCGAGATCCGCACCGCGGTGCGGATCCCCGCGGCTCGATGAGCCGACTCGCGCTTCGCGGCGGATGGATCGTCGACGGCACGGGGGCGCCGGGATACGCCGGCGACCTCGCGATCGTCGACGGCCGGATCGCCGCGGTCGGCGAGCTCGGCGACTTCCGCGCCGACCGTGAGGTCGACGTCGGCGGCCGAGTGATCGCGCCGGGGTTCGTCGATCTGCACTCGCACTCCGACCTCAGCATCCTCGGCCACCCCGCCGGCACGAGCAAGGTGCTGCAGGGCGTGACCACCGAGGTGGTCGGCAACTGCGGCCTGTCGGTCGCCCCCGTCAGCTCGGCCGACGTCGCGGCGGCGCTGCGCCCGCTCATGACGTACGCCGACGATCCGGCCGTCGACTGGTCGTGGTGCTCGGTGGCGGAGTACGCCGAACGGGTCCGGCAGGCCGACCCGGCGATCGACATCCGGATCCTCGCCGGCCACAACACCATCCGCGGCTCGGTGGTGGGCCTCGCCGACCGGCCGGCGACGGCCGACGAGATCCGCCGGATGCAGCAGATGCTCGCCGACGCCCTCGGCGACGGCGCGGTGGGGCTCTCGCTGGGGCTCATGTACCCGCCGAGTGGATATGCCACGGAGGCGGAGCTGATCGCCCTGGGCGAGACGCTCGCCGAGCACGACGCGCTGCTCGCGTCGCACATGGCCAGCTACGCGGACGGCCTCATCGACGCGGTCGCGTCCATGATCCGGGTCGCGGCGGGTTCCGGATGCCGCGTGCAGATCTCGCACCTCGCGGCGGCGGGCCGGCAGAACTGGGGCAAGGTCGCCGAGGCGTTGGAGCTCGTCGACGCCGCGCGCGCCGAGGGGCTCGATGTCGCGGTCGACTTCTACCCCTATCTCGCAGGCAGCACGAACCTCTCGCAGCGGGCGCCGACGTGGGCGCTCGAGGGCGGTCGCGCGGCATTCCTCGCCCGGCTGGCGGACGGGCCGACGCGCGAGCGGATCCGCGAGCACCTCAGGACGGGCCCGGGCCGATGGGACGAGATCCTCCTCGTCGACGTGCAGACCCGTCCCGAGCTGAACGGGTCGACCGTCGCCGCCCTCGCGGACGTGGCGTCGGCCGACCCGATCGACGTGGTGCTCGACCTGCTCACCGCGGAGGATCCCACGATCGTGGCGTTCGGGCGGTCCGAGGAGGACCTGCGGGCCGCCATCGTGCACCCTCATTCGATGCTGGGCTCGGATGGCCTCGCGGTCGAGACCGCCGGGCGGGTCGGCGGCCCGGTGCCGCATCCGCGGTTCTTCGGCGCGTTCCCGACGCTCTTCGAGCGCTATGTCCGCGAGACGCCGCTGCTCTCGCTGGAGACGGCGGTCCGCAAGTGCACGGCGCTGCCCGCCGAGCGCGTGCGGCTCCGTGATCGAGGCATCCTCGCACCAGGGCTGCGCGCCGACGTGGTGGTGTTCGACCCGGCGACGATCGCCGGGAACTCGACGTACGAGGACTCCCGACGTGTGCCCCGGGGCATCCATTCGGTCTACCTCGCGGGGCGCCAGACGGCCGCGGACGGCCGGGTCGTGTGACCCGACCGTCCGTGGTCGTCCGAGGCGCCGGCAGGTCAGTCGCCGGCGGTCTCGGCGACCCGGTCGCGCGGGATCACGGCGATGCAGTCGATCTCGATCTGGATGAACGAGAAGTGGTTGCCGGTCGTCGTCCGCGACGGATACGGCGGCGTGAAGGCCTCGGCGTACAGGCGGTTGTAGAGGGGCCGGGACTCCTCGTCGCGGAGGTAGGCGTTCACGCGCACCACGTCGTCGAGCGTGCCGCCGGCCGCCGCGAGGATCTCTTCCACATTGCGGATGGTCCGGTGGAACTCGCCTTCGAAGGTGTCCTCGACGATGCCTCGCCCGGGCTCGGTCGACACCTGCCCCGACACGTAGACGAGGTCGCCGACGCGCACGGCCGAGCTGATGGGGATGCCGGGCGGGTTGGCGGGGTCGGGCTCGATGGGCTCGAAGGGACGGGTCATCGCGAAGCTCCTCACGTTGGTATGGAATACTGTTCCATGTTAGCGCCGACGCGTGTCGGCGCCAGTCCCGGCCGATAGGTTCGGATGGTTCACCCCGAGGAGGCGGCTCCATGGCAACACCGATCGATCCGATCCTGGACGGTGCCGATCGCGGCTTCCCGCCCGCCTCGGCCGGGATCCGGGCCAGCGAGGTCGCGGCACAGGGCTGGCGGCTCCACGAGGACTTCGACACCCCGATCGCGGTGATCGACGCGGAGGCCGGCGGCCACAACGTCCGGCTCATGGCGGCGTGGTGTGCGACCCGCGACGCGGAGCTCTGGCCGCACGCGAAGACCGTGATGTCGCCCCAGCTCATCCGCCTCCAGCTCGATGCGGGTGCGCACGGCCTCACGGCCGCGACCGGGCAGCAAGCCGACCTGGTACTGAGCTGGGGCGCGCCAGCCGTGCTCATCGCCAACCAGCTCGTGCAGCCACGGCTCGCGGCCCGCCTCGCGCGCCGCGTCGCCGACTCGGATCAGCGCGTCATGAGCTACGTCGACTCCGTGGCGAGCATCGAGATCCTCGACGAGGCCGCTCGTCGGGCCGGCGTGGTGTGGGACGTGCTCGTCGAGCTCGGCTCGCCCGGCGCCCGGACGGGGCTGCGCAGCGCCGACGACTTCGAGTCGCTGCGCCCCGCGCTCGGCCGCGCCGGGAACCTGCGGCTGGTGGGGGTCGCCGGCTACGAGGGATCCATCTCCTCAGACCGGTCCGATGACGCGCTCGCGCGAGCCGACCGCTTCCTGCAGGCCCAGGCTGCGCTGCTCGACCTCCTCGCGGATCGCGGCGACTTCGCGACCGAGACGCCCGTGTACTCGGCGGGCGGGAGCATGTTCTTCGATCGGGTCGAACTCGCCAGACGAGGCATCCGCACGCCCAACCGGCTCGTGCTGCGCAGCGGGTGCTACCAGCTGCACGACATCGGGCTCTTCGCGCACGCCACACCGCTGCCGCCGACCGCCGAGGGCGGCGGCCTGCGCTCGGCGCTGACCGTCTGGGGCACCGTGCACTCGCGTCCCGAGCCGACGCTCGCGTATCTCGACATCGGCCGGCGCGATGCCGGCACCGATGCCGGGCTGCCCCAGCCGCTCCGCCGCGTACCACGCGGCGCGACGGTCGAGGAGCCGTTCACGGACGCCGAGACGCGCGGGCTCAATGACCAGCACCTGCACCTGTCGATCCCGGCCGACTCCCCCCTCGCCGTCGGCGATCGCGTGGGGTTCGGCATCTCGCACCCCTGCACGACCATGGACAAGTGGCGCGCACTGGCCGTCACCGACGCATCCGGCGCCGTGACCGGCGCGGTCACGACCCGCTTCTGACGCCGGACGCGATCGAGCGGAGCCGCCCGGGTGGGCGACTCCGCTCGACGCGCACGCGGATCAGTAGTCGGCGTCGGTGGTGAAGATGCCGTAGAGCGAGGCGGCCACGACGTCGTATCCCAGCGTCAGATACTCGCCCGGTGCGATCTCGACGCTCGAGGGGTTGCCCTGGTCGCTGTTGCCGGCGTCGTAGATCGGCGTGGACGTCGCCGCGAGCCCGTCCCAGCTGCCCGACGGGTCGTCGATCATGATGCCGCTCGTCGGACGGTTCGGGCGCGTGATGTCGCCGTACGTGAGCAGCACCCGGCCGTCGCTCGTGAGCAGCTGGTGGTGCGACTGCGCCGGGATGTCCGTCGCGACGGCCGTCGTCCAGGTCTGACCGTCGTCGAACGAGCGTGACAGGTAGGCCCGGACGGGCGAGGACGTCGTGCGGATGAGCGCCACGATCTCACCCGACGGCAGCACCGTCAGGTTCGGCTCCTGATAGGCGATCGTGCCGACCGCGATGGTCGACTCGTTCGCGGCGTCCCAGGTCAGGCCGCCGTCGGTGCTGCGCACGACGGTCGCCCGCGATCGCGGATCGGTGGGCAGATCGCCGTAGAGCGGGATCAGCAGGTCGCCGTTCGCGAGCTCGACGATCGGGCCGTGCGTGAACGCGGCTCCGGTCGGCCGCGAGCCGTTGCTCGGGCCGCAGCTGCAGCTCATCTGCGTGTCGACCGCGGCGGGCGCCGACCAGGTCGCGCCGTGGTCGGTCGACCGGACCGTGAACGGTCCGTGCGCGGCGTGCGACGGCGTCCACTGCGTGACGAAGTAGCTCAGGATGACGGTGCCGTCGCTGAGCGCGACGAGCTTCGGGTCGCGCGCGTCGTAGGCGATGTCGACCGCGACCCTCGGCGGCGACCAGGTGTGCCCGCCGTCGCTGCTCTCGGTGACCTTGATCACGCCGTCCGCCGCACCGTGCTCGGCGGCCTCGTGGTAGGCCACGAGGATGTTCCCGTTCTGCAGGGTCACCGCGTCGGGGAAGCGGATCTCGTTCGGCGGTGCGGACGTGGCGATGAGCACCTGATCCTCGGGCGTGATGAAGATCTCGCGCGTCGCCGTGACCGGCACGCCGTCGGGTCCGGTGACGGTCGCGCCGATCGCGGCGCTGCCCGTCGCGCTGTACGTGTGCGACCCGCTGATCGTGACATAGCCTTCCGCGTCGGGAGCCGAGAGGGTGGCGGCACCGGTGGCGCCCACACCCCAGACCACCTCGGCGGTGTAGTCGGCGGGCGTCAGTCCGGCGGCGGGCTGGAACCGCGCCACGGGCAGGTCGGTCAGGACCTGGCCGACGGATGCTCCGCCGGGAGCGATCACCTCGACACGCGTCGCCGTCGTGGCCGAGGCCGGAAGGCTCGTGCGGAAGGCGAGGTCGTCGATGAGCACGTTCGTGCCCACCGGCGCGGTGCCGGACGACCCGATGAGCAGCCCGCCGAGCGACGTCGCCGTCGCCGCACGTACGCTCGTCCGGAGCACGGTGCCGTCGAACTCGAGCTGGGCGGCCGTCGTGGTGGCCGCGATGCGCACGGTGCCCCAGGCGCTCGTGGGGCGCGCGACCGCGCCGACCTGGTGCCAGGCCGACCCGTCGTAGGCGCGCACCGAGATGCCACCGGCGTCGAGCGCCCGGAGGCTGAGCCGCCAGACCCCGTTCGGCGCGGTGCTCGCGCCGCCGAGCACCGCGACGACCAGACCCGCGTCGAGCTGCGCGACGGAGTAGCGGAACGAGATCGTCTTCTCGGGCGCCGCGGCGTTGCCGCAGGTCATCCGCGTGTGGACGCTCTCGCTCTGGTCGTTGAGACGGACGGCGTTCCCGGTCCGGCCGCCGACCGTGGCCGATGTGACCTGGACGTCGCCGACCACGGTGCATCCGGCCGGCTCGGCGCCCGTCGGCTCGCCCGCGAAGGTGCGCGCGGCGAAGGCCCCGGTGGGCACGGCGCCGTCGACCTCGAGGTCGTCGACGTAGGCGACGACGCCGACCGGCGCGGTGCCGGAGGACCCGATGGTGACGTCGTCGAGCGACGTCGCCGTCGACGCACGGACGTCGGTGTCGATGACGGCGCCGGCGATCGCGAGCTCGGCGCGCGAGGTCGTGGCGGTGAGTCGCACGTCGGTCCACGCACCCGCGGTCGCGGCGGCGTTCACGTGGCCGACGGTGTGCCAGGCGGCCCCGTCGTACGCCCGCACGAGGATCTGCGAGCCGGCCGCCGGGGCGAGGCTGAACCGCCACGCGCCGTTCGCCGACGCGCCGGCGCCGCCCAGGGCGACGAGGAGCGCGACGTCGTGCTGCTCCAGCGAGAGGCGGAACGCCACCGACTTCTGGGCGGCCGCGGTTCCGTCGCACGTGAAGCGGGTGTGCACCGTCGAGCTCTGGTCGCTGAGCCGCACGGCGCGGTTGCCCGCCGCGCTGCCGCCGAACTCGGCTGCGGCGACGGTGACGTCGCCGACCGCGGTGCAGGCGGCGGGCGGCGAGCCCAGTGGCTCATCATCGAAGCCGCGGGGCCCGGTGTCGGCGGCCGCTGCCGGTGCCGAGCCGAGCGCCGCGGCGCAGAGCGCTGCCGCGAGCACGAGTGCCGCGCCGGCGCGAGATCGTCGTCGTACAGGTGTCATCGTGAGCCTCCCTGATCGTTGGCGTTAACATGGCACGCTGTTCCATTCCATGTCAACGATCAGTGGTCGCCCGGCCGGGGATCGGTCAGGCACCCGCGAGACGCGGCCTCACTCCGAGCTCGATCGGGACCCCGCCCTCGACGGGATGGTGGCACGCGACGAGGCGATCGCCACCCCGGACGGGCCTGAGCTCCGGAACGACGGTGGCGCACAGCTCATCGGCCTTCCAGCACCGCGTGCGGAATCGGCACCCCGACGGCGGTGCGGCCGCAGAGGGCACATCGCCGTGCAGCACGATGCGCTCGCGCGCCTCGGCCGGGCTCGCGGGCGGTACCGCCGACGCGAGGGCCATCGTGTACGGATGCGCCGGGTCGTCCAGCACGGTGTCGACCTCGCCGGTCTCGACGACCGTGCCGAGGTACATCACGAGCACCCGGTCGGTCACGTGGCGCACGACATCCAGGTCGTGGGAGATGAGTACGTACGCGAGCGACCGCGACTCCCGCAGCTCCATCAGGAGGTTGAGCACCTGCGCCTGCACCGAGACATCCAGCGCCGAGACCGGCTCGTCCAGGACCAGCAGCTCGGGGTCGAGAGCGAGCGCGCGGGCGATCCCGATGCGTTGCCGCTGCCCGCCGGAAAACTCGTGCGGGTACCGGTTGCCGGCGTCCGCGGCCAGTCCGACGGCATCCATGAGCGAACGCACCTCGGCCGGGCCGGAGGCCCGATCCCAGCGCCCGAACGCGCGCAACGGCTCGGCGATGACCTCCTGGACCGTCATCCGCGGATTGAGCGAGGACTGCGGATCCTGGAACACGAACTGGATCTGCTCGCGCAGCGCGCGCAGCTGCTGCCGCCCGGGGCGCGTGACGTCCGCGCCGCGGTACGTCAGCCGCCCCGACGTGGGCTCGTTCAGGTGCACGACCGCGCGGCCCGTCGTGCTCTTGCCGCAGCCGGACTCGCCGATGATGCCGAGCGCTTCGCGCTCGCGCACGTCGAAGCTCACCCCGTCGACGGCACGGATGAGCTGCTTGGGACCGAAGGCCGAGCGCAATGGGAAATGCACCTTGAGGTCGTCGACGCTCAGCAGCGGCGCGGCCGAAGCCGAGGTCGAAGCCGAGGCGGAAACCGACGCGCTCATACCAGTGCCCCCTGCCGTTCGTCGCGGTAGTGACAGGCGCTCAGGCGCCCGTCGTGACTCAGCTCCAGCGCCGGCCGCTCCTCGTCGCACCGCTCCGAGCGGTACGGCGACGCGCACCGCGGCGCGAAGGGACATCCCTTCGGGAGCTGGTTCAGCGCGGGCGGACGGCCGGGGATGGCGAAGAGCGGCTCGCCCCGGTCGTGCGCTGAGGGCCGCGCGCGCATGAGCCCGACCGAGTACGGATGCCGGCTGTCGGCCCACAGCTCGGCCGTGTCGGCGACCTCCATGATGCGCCCGGCGTACATGACCACCACACGCGAGGCGAACTGCGCGATGAGGCCGAGATCGTGCGTGATGAGCACGACCGCCACGCCGAGCACGTCGCGGACCCGCACGAGCACGTCGAGCACCTGGGACTGGATCGTCGCGTCGAGGGCCGTGGTCGGCTCGTCGGCGATGATCACCTCGGGATCGTTCACGAGGGCCATCGCGATCACGGCACGCTGCCGCATGCCGCCCGACCACTGATGCGGGTACTGCCGGGCCCGATTCGCGACATCCGGGACGCCGACCAGCTCGAGGATCTCGTGCGCTCGCCGGCGCACCTCCGCGCGCGAGGCGCGGGGGTGATGGATCCGGTACGCCTCCTCGATCTGCCGGCCGACCTGCAGCACGGGATCGAGCGTGGTCATCGGGTCCTGGAAGACCATGCCGATGCGCGCGCCGCGGACCTCGCGCATGCGGCGGTCCGAGATCGCGACGAGATCCTCCCCGTCGAGGCTGATCCGGCCGCCGACCACCGCCCCCGGCGGCAGCAGGCGCATCACGGCGAGCGCGGTCATGCTCTTGCCCGAGCCGCTCTCGCCCACGACGCCGACGATCTCGCCGGCGCCGACCTCGAAGCTGACGCCGTCGAGGACGCGGACGGGCCCCGACTGACCCGGCAGGTCGAGCGTGAGCTGATCGATCGAGAGTTTGCTGGTCACGTCAGATCACCTGTTCTTCCGAGGGTCGATCGCGTCGCGGAGGCCGTCGCCGACCGCCATGGCCGAGAGCACGGTCGCGGCGATGAGCACACCCGGCGGGATCCACAGCCAGGGCATCCCGGAGAGCACGGTGATCGACTGCGCCTCAGTGAGCATGTTGCCCCAGCTGGGCTGCGGCGGACGGACGCCCGCGCCGAGGAACGACAGCGCGGATTCGAGCAGCACGGCCTCCGACACGAGCAGCGTGGCCGCCACGGTCACGGGCGGGAGCACGCCGGGCACGAGGTGCCGGCGGATGATGTAGCCCGTGCGCGAGCCGAGCACGCGCGCCGCCTGCACGAACTCCTCCTCGCGCAGACCGAGCACGACGCCGCGCGCGATGCGCGCCGACGACGGCCACGAGAGCCCCGCGATCACTGCGATGAGCATCGGCACGCTCGGTCCGATGATGCCCGCGAGCACGATCACCACGAGCACCGGCGGCACCGAGAGCATGAGGTCGATGATGCGGCTGATGATGTTGTCGGTGGCCCCGCCCGTCCAGCCGGCGATGACGCCGGTCAGGGTGCCGATGGTCACCGCGATGAACGCGGCGAGGAAGCCGACGGCCAGCGACACCTGGCCGCCGTAGAGCAGCCGGCTGAGCACGTCGCGCCCGGTCGAGTCGGTGCCGAGCGGATGCAACTCGGAGGGCGGCTGCCGGATGGCGGTGAGGTCGATCTCATTGGGCCCGAACGGGCTCAGGACCGGGGCCAGGACGCTCGCCGAGACGATCACGACGAGGACGACCGCCCCGATCACCGCGACCGGGTTGCGGAGGAATCGCCGCATCGCGGCCCGGTCGGGCGACAGGGCCTTCGGCTCGAGCGCGGGAGGAAGCGTGGTCGCGGTCATCATCTCGCCGTCCTGACTCGGGGATCGACGACCGCGTAGAGCAGGTCGGCGATCAGGTTGCAGGTCAGCACGAGCACGGCGACGTAGAGGCCGAACCCGATGATGACCGGATAGTCGCGTGTGGTGAGCGCGGTGATCGCGAGCTGCCCCATGCCCGGCCAGGCGAAGACCTGCTCCAGCACGACGGCGCCCGCGAGGAATCCGGGGATGTACAGCGCGAGCACCGTGACGAGCGAGATGAGGCTGTTGCGCAGCGCGTGCCCGACGACCCGCCGCGGCGAGGCGCCCTTCGCCACCACCGCCCTGACGTAGTCCTTGCCGAGCTCCTCGAGCATGCCGCTGCGGACGTAGCGGATGAACGGCGCGGCGACCGTGAGTCCCAGGATCGTGACCGGCAGGACCATGTGCATGAGCAGGTCAGGCAGGTCGTTCCGGCCCGAGGAGTACATGCCCGATGACGGGAAGATGGGGATGCGCAGGGCGAAGACGTAGATCGCGAGCATCGCGAGGAAGAAGCTCGGCACGGCGATCGCGATGACGCTCAGGCTGCTGATCGCGTAGTCGGCCGAGCGGTTGCGCTTGACGGCGGCGATGACGCCCGCGGGCACCGCGATCAGCAGCCCGATCACGATCGCGGTGCCCATGAGCAGCACGGTCGGGCCGAGCCGGTCGGCCAGGAGCTGGCCGACCGGCTGGCCGTTCGCGTAGGAGTATCCCAGGTCACCCGTGAGCATCCCGCCGAACCAGCGCACGAACTGCACGTACAGCGGCTGGTCGAGGCCGAGCCGTTCGCGCAGGCCGTCGAGGTACTCCTCCCGGCCCTCTCCGGCCACGTCCGGCGGCACCATCATCTCGACGGGGTCGCCGGGCGCGAGCCGGACCAGTCCGAACAGCGCGATCGCGATGACGAAGAACACCGCGACGCTGGAAAGGAGGCGGGTGACGAGGGATCGGACCATGCTTAGCCCGTCACCGTCCAGTCGGCGGCGTTCCAGAACCCGTTGGTGAAGTCACCGTGCGGCACGAAGCCCTGGAGCCGCTCGGTCGTCGCCCAGATGGTGTCGGGCACGTTCAGCCAGATGTACGGTACGTTCGCGTTCTCGAGGCGCGCGGCTTCCTGGTAGGACTCGGCGCGGACCTCCTGGTCCGCGGTCGCGGCGCCGGCCTTCATCGCGGCGTCGAGCTCCTCGTCGCAGATCTGGGTCATGTTGCCGCCCGTCGGGTACAGGACGCACGAGAAGATCGGGAACGTGCTGGCGGGGTCCGGCGTGTACACGCCACCGCCGAACAGGACCAGGTCGAACGTCATGTTCCGGTAGCTGTCCGTGAGCATGCCGGCGTCGACCTGGTTGGCGACGGCGTTCACGCCCGCCGCCTGCAGGTTCTCGATGATCACCGTGGCCATCTGGTCGCGGTCGCGCTGACCCGGCACCCACGACAGGGCGATCTCCTGGGCGGGATCCCAGCCGGCCTCGGCCAGCAGCGCGGCTGCGGCGTCGGCGTCGTACTCGTACTCGTCGAGGTCGTCCGGGATGGCCCATGGCGTCATGATCGAGGTGTTGAGCGCCGAGGCGTAGCCGCCGAGCACGCCGTCGATGATGCCCTGACGGTCGATGGCCTGCACGAGCGCCTGACGCACGCGCGGGTCGGCGAGGTAGGGCTTGGAGCCGTTCACGCCGAGCCGGTTGAAGCCCGCCGACGGGCTCGCCTCGACGGTCACGCCGGGCAGCGTCTCGACCGTACCCATGTCGAGCGGCGAGACCTGCACGAGGTCGAGCTCGCCCGTGCCGAGCTGCGCGGTCGCGACGTCGCTGGTCACCATCTTCAGGTAGAGCGTGTCGATGCCGACGTCGGTGCGGTAGTTCTCGTTGGCCGAGAGCTCGATCTGCTGGTCGACCTGGAACGCGTCCATGACATAGGGCCCCATACCCACGTTCGGCAGGTCGAAGAACTCGTTCTCCAGCAGCGTCGCGCGGTCGGCGTCCGCGAGCACGTGCTCGGGCATGATGAAGAAGACCGTGCCGTAGCCGATGACCGAGAGGAACCCGGCATTCGGCTCGGAGAGGACGATCTCGACCGTGTTCTCGTCGACGGCCGTCACGCCGGCGAGCGAGTCCGCCGATCCGTCCTGGTACGCCGCGTAGCCTTCGACGCCGGAGAGGCGCGACGACCAGGCACTCCCGACCGCCGGGTCCGCGAACGCGTTGTAGCTGAACACGACGTCATCGGCCGTGAACGGCTCACCGTCGCTCCAGGTCAGGCCTTCCCGCAGGTGGAAGGTGAACGTGCGTGCGTCGTCGGAGACGTCCCACGACTCGGCGAGCCGGGGCTCGAACTCGAAGTCGGGGTTCGTCGTCAGCAGGTTGTCGAACACCAGCGACATCGTCAGCTGTTCGGCGCCCTGGGCCGACTTCAGCGGGTTGAACGAGACCGGCTTCTGGTAGAGGTACACGTTGGCCGAGGTCGGGCCGGTCGCTTCGGGGGCCGGAGCGGGATCGGACGTACAGCCGGTGACGAACAACATCGTTGCGGCGACCACGGTGGTGGCCGCAAGCAATCGCTTTCTCATCAGTTCTCCTTCTGTGATGCCTGTGATGCGGGGACGGTGGTGCACGGTGGAGCGGGAAGGGTGGTGCACGAGCACACGGCGCGCATGGAGCGCACGCCGGTCACCAGGCGATCTCCACGGGCTCGCGCGTGGCCGCCGAGTGGGCCACGCCGTCGAGCGCACGGGAGAGCGCGAGGAGGTCGGAGAGGGGCGGCGTCGCGGTCTCCCCGCGCGCCGCCGAGGCGAGTCGGCCCAGCAGTGCGACGACCGAGTTCTCGCCGTACGGCACGCGCCGCTGGCCGGCCGAGCCGCGGACCGTCAGCGCGGGGCGCGTGAGGTCCGCCATCGCGGACCCGTGCGTGCCCTGCACCCGCACGGCGGCGCGCAGCGGTGAGGCATCGCCCGAGGCATCCGTCGCCGTCGCCGGGAGCCGGCTGACGTGGGCGCTCACGACGACGTCGTGCGCGCCGGTGCCGAGCAGCGTCCACGAGGCGCCGTCTGGGGTGCCGCCGGCCTGCAGGCGGATCTCGCCGGCACCGGTGAGGGCCCGCACGAGGTCGAGCAGGTAGACGCCGAGGTTCCGCAGTTCGCCGACCGGGCTGAGCCCGTCGCCGGACGGCACGACGAGCTCGGCGAACACGGCGCGGAGCAGGCCGACCTCTGCGCCGCGCACCGCGGCGAGCAGGCGAACGAACGCCGGGTGCGCGGCGAGATGGTGGCCCGGGAGCACGTGGGCGTCGGGCACCGACGCGACGAGGCGCTCGAGCTCCTGGGTGGAATCGAGGGTCGGCTTGTCGAGCAGGACCGGCATGCCGGTCTCGGCCGCGTGCCGGAGCAGCGTGATCCGGTCGTCGCCGCGCAGACAGGCGACCGTCGCCTGAGCGGGGCGCGTGGGCGAAGCCGACTGGTCGAGCGGGACGCCGAGGTCGGCGGAGAGCCGCGTCGCACGGCCGATCTCGTCGTCGGTCGCGTGCTGCGGGATCCAGACGCCGACCGGGTCCAGCCCGGCGGCTGCCAGGTTCGGCGCCCACATCCGGCGCTGGTGGTCTTGCGCGCCCGCGCCGCTCACGCCGGCGAGCAGGACGGGGACCCGGGCGGTCATCGGGCACCTCCCACGAGCACGGTGCGGCCGGTTCGCAGGGACGCTTCGGATGCCTCGGCGACCTCGACGGCCGCCACGGCATCGCGGGTCGGCGGAACGACGCTGCCGATGCCACGTGCGGCGTTCGCGAAGCTCTCGATCTCGCGGACGAACGTCCGGGCCGAGCCGCCAGGCACGGGCCACGTCGTGAGGCCGGTCTCGGTCCACGCCAGCAGGCCGTCGGCATCCCACGTGCGCTCGATGAGCCCGGCGTCGCCCGCGACGACGAGCTCGAGGAACGAGCCGGTGCGCGGGCGCTCGGCCCGGCTGACCTCGCAGATCGCGCTGGCGCCCGAGGCGAAGCCGAGTTGGATGACGAGGTAGTCGTGGATCTGCAGCGCCGCGCTGGTCGCGTGCTGGCCCGCGGCGTACACGCTCGTGGCGGGCTCGCCCATCCACCAGGCCGCGAGATCGGTGAGGTGCACGCCGTTGTGCAGCGAGTGCCCGCCGGAGCGTGCCGGGTCGAGCACCCAGGCGTCCCAGCCCGGCCAGATCCAGCCGCCGTTCATGGTGATGCGGACGTAGTTCGGCCGCCCGATGCCGCCCGAGTCGATCGCCGACCGCACGGCGAGGCTCTGGTCTGAGAAGCGATGGCTGTGCCCGACGGCCAGCACCTTGCCGGCGCGCTCGGCGTGGGCCTCGAGCCCCGCCGCGCCCTCGACGGTCATCGCGAGCGGCTTCTCCATGAGCAGGTGGCGACCGGCGTCGAGCACCCGGTGCCCGAGCTCCTCGTGCGTGATGTTCGGCGTGCAGACGATCACGGCCTCGACCTCGGGGGCCGCGAGCAGCGCGTCCACGTCGGGGTAGACGGCGCAGCCCTCACGATCCGCGACCTGCGCGGCGAGTCCCAGCGCCAGGTCGGTGACCCCGACGAGCCGGGCCTCGTCGGTGCTGCGCAGCGCGGCGAGATGCGAGGCGGCGATCCCGCCCACGCCGATGAGCGCCACGCCGAGCGGCGTCCGCGGCTCAGACATTCGCGCGCCCGTGCTGCCGGACGGCCGAGAACGCGCCCTCGCGTGCCATCGCGGCGAGGACGTCACCGGCCTGCTCGAGCGTCCGGTCGACGTCGGCGTCGGTGTGCGCGTACGAGATGTGATTGCGCTTCAGCGCCATCGGGTACATGTACGAGCCCTGGTCGATCATGCGCCGGTGGAAGGTGGCGTACGCGTCGTCGTCGTTGCGGAGCAGGTCGCGGTAGCCGCGCACCGCACCGTCGAGGAAGTAGGTGACGAACACCGAGCCGACGCCGGTCACGACGGCCGGGATCTCGAGGTCGGTCGTGATCTCGGTGAGTCCGGCGCGCATGCGCGCCCCGAGCCGGAACAGGTGCTCGTGCACGCGGAGCTCCGGGTCCTGCAACGCCCCGATGGTCGCGATCGCCGCGGCCATGGAGACGGAGTTGCCGTTGAACGTGCCCGCGAGCATGACGCTGCCGCCCTGCGAGCTGAAGTTCGACATCAGCTCGGCCGAGCCGCCCATGCCCGCCACGGGGTAGCCGTTGCCCATCGCCTTGCCGAAGGTGGTCAGGTCGGGCGTCACTCCGCACAGCTCCTGATAGCCGCCGAGCGCGTGCCGGAAGCCCGTGATGACCTCGTCGAAGATGAGCACCGAGCCGTGCTCGCGGGTGATCCGCCGCAGGCCCTCGAGGAACGCCTGTTCGGGCAGCAGCGCGCCCACGTTGTGCGGCACCGGCTCGAGGATGACGGCCGCGATGTCGTCGCCGTAGCGGCGGAAGATCTCCTCGACGCTCTCGAGGTCGTTGAACTCGGCGATGTGCGTGTGCTGCATGGCGTCGTCGAGGACGCCGCTGGAGTTGGGGTCCCACCCGTAGGCGCGATCGGCCGGCGAGATGACGTTGCGGGCGATCGCGTCGTAGCTGCCGTGGAAGCAGCCCTGGAACTTCACGATCCGCGAGCGTCCGGTCGCACCGCGGGCGAGCCGCAGCGCCTGGAACACCGCCTCGGAGCCGCTCATCGTCGTGATGACCATCTCGACGGAGGGGATCGCGTCGACCATCATGCGCGCCGCCGTCACCTCGAGCTCGGTCGCGCCGAGCCCGACGAGGTCCATGTCCCGGATCGCCGCGGTGATCGCGTCGTTCACGCGCTCGTCGGTGTGGCCCAGCAGGATGGCGCCGAAGGCGGCGTGATAATCGGTGAACCGGCGCCCCTCGACATCCGTCATGTACGCGCCGTGCGCCGACGCGAACGTCGCCGGTGCGCCGACGTTCCGGGTGGCGGAGTTGACGCCTCCCGGGATGAGCGCCTTGGCAGCGACTTCAAGCTGCTGAGTAGCCGAGACCACAGATTTCTCCTCGCTGTGTGCCCTGACCGGTGTGTTGCACCCCGGTCGAGGCTGACATGGAACGTGATTCCATATCGTACGAAGCGAACCCTGATCCGTCAACGATGCATTTTCCGCGGGGGCCGCGACCGGCGTTGCGGCGGGGCTCCGGCGGGCGCCACAGCGCCCGCCGGTCGGTCACCGGAGCCCGAGCGCGGCGAGGTGGTCGGACTCGACCAGATGCTCGATCGTCGACGCCTCGATGTGCGGCCAATCGACGGGCCGGCGGGCCGCCATGGCGCGCAGCCCGTCGACCGCCTGCTTGGGCGTCCAATGCGGATAGTCGGAGCCGAAGACGAGCTTGTCGACCACGCCCCACTCCTGTGCCCGCACGAGCGCCTGGAATCCGTCCTGCGGCCGCGACCAGGTCGCCGAGACATCCGCGAACACGCGCGGGTTCTTCCGGATGACGACGATCGCCTCGCGCTGCCACGGGTGGGCCATGTGGGCGATGATCTGCGTGAGATCGGGGTGCCGCCGCGCCACCTCGTCGATCGAGAAGGGCAGGCTGAGCAGCAGCGATCCGGCGGGGCTGGGCGTCGCACCCTGATGCCAGAGCAGCACGAGGCCCTGCTCGGCCGCACGCCGGTAGAACGCGTCGAACCGCTCGTCGGCCGGGTCGAACAGCGCCGTCGCCGGGTACAGCTTGATCCCCCTGAACCCGCGGGCGATGCCGTCCTCGAGCTGCGCGTCCGCGCCGGGCGCCGAGGGATCGAGCGCCATGAACGGGATCGTCTCGATCGGCATGCGCGCGCAGAACTGCTCGACGAAGTCGTTCGGGGTTTGGGCGCCCGCCGCGTGCGAGGTCACCCCGAACACGATCGCCGTGTCGACGCCGCCCTCGATCATCGCCTCGCCGACGGCTTCGGGCGTGTACGACCAGTCGCGGTCCCCGTAGGCCCGGCTCGCGAAGCTCGCCCACTCGGCGCTCCGGTGCTCGGGCTGGTGACAATGGACATGGACGTCGATCACGGATGCCTCCTGCGCTGGTGTTTCAAAATAGAATGCCATTCCACGTTAACGATGGGCAAGCGAAACTCCGCCACGAACGCGCTCGGCTCGGTCATCCGTGTGATCGCGTGTGAATCGCTGTTACACTCACGGGCGCAGTACCTATGGAGGTGGGCCGTGATCCCTGACCAACGGCGAGAAGAGCTGCTGCGTCTCCTGCGGGAGTCGACGGTGCTCTCGGTTCGAGAGCTCACCGAGCAGCTGGGCGTCTCGCACATGACCGTCCGGCGCGACATCGACGTGCTCGAGCGCGCCGGCCGCGCGTACTCGGTGCAGGGCGGCGTGCGGCTCGCCAGCCACCTCGGCGCCGAGCCGTCGCGGCTCGACAAGGAGACGGTCGATATCGGCCACAAGCGCGCGATGGCGCGCGCCGCGGCCGAGCTCGTCGCCGACGACATGACGGTCTACCTCGATGCGGGCACCACGATCCTCAGCATGGTGCCCCACCTCATGGCGCGCCGGCGGCTCACGATCGTGACGAACGACTTCAGCACGCTCGACGCCCTGGCGGACGCCGAGCAGTTCGAGGTCATCCACACCGGCGGCCTCCTCGATCACCGGAACCGGTCGTCCGTCGGCCGCCTGGCGGCCGCGACGCTGCGGCAGCTCAACGTCGACATCGCCTTCATCAGCTCGAGCAGCTGGGATGCGAACCGCGGTGTGACCACGCCGCACGAGGCGAAGGTCGATGTGAAGCGCACCGCGATGGAGACGTCGGCGTCCCGCGTCCTCGTGGCCGGCAGCGTCAAGTACGGGCTCTTCGCCACACATCGCGTCGCCGACCTGCGCGAGTTCGACACCGTGCTGACCGACGACGGCCTGCCTCTCGGCGCGGCGGCCGGCATCAAGGACCGCGGCGTCGAGCTCGTCCTGGCCCCCTCCGACGAGACCGACGTCACGCCCTCACTCGCCGGCTGAGCCCAGCCCGCCGTCCCAGCACGAGTCGTACCGGTCGGCGAGCTCGCGCGCCTGCGCGTCGCTGAGCGGGGTGAACTCCTGTGCTCCGAGTCGCATGAGCACCTCCGACGCCGCCTCGAGCTCGATCGCGGCATCGACCGCGCGCGTCACCGAGTCGCCGGCCACGATCAAGCCGTGGTTCTGCAGGAGCGCCGCCCGGAATGCGAACGTGCGCTGCTCGATCTGACTCGCGAGCTCGCTCGATCCGGGGGCCGCGTACGGGATGAGCGGCGTCTGGCCGACCCGCATCACGAAGTACGGGGTGATGGGCGGCAGCGCGCTGAGGTCCGAGTGCGGCGGCAGGCAGGAGGCCGCGACCGCGGCCGCCGAGTGCAGGTGGACGACGGCCCGGGTGCGGTCCGTCTTCCGGTAGAACGCCAGGTGCAGCGGCGCCTCCTTCGTCGGCCGCGGGCCCGCGACGTGCGTGCCGTCGAGCGCGAGCTCCGCGAGATCGGCCGGCGTGAGCGCGGCCATGCTCGCGCCGGTGGCCGAGAGGAAGACCCGGTCGTCGACCCGCACGCTCAGATTGCCGGAGGTGCCGGGGCTGAGCCCGAGCGTGGCGAGCGCGTGCGCCGCGTCGATGAGGTCGTCGATCGCAGCGGTCGCGGTCGTCGTGGCGATGGTGGTCATGCGAGCCGCCTCCAGGCGTCCAGGAAGAAGTCTTCTCGGCCGAAGTTGCCCGACTTCAGCGCGAGGGCGATCGTGGCCGGTCCGCCGGCCGTGCCGGTGGTCGCGAAGGTCCACGCGAGGCCGGGACCGATCGGCTCACCGACGGCGAGCTCACCGACGCCGAGCGCACGCACGACCGCTCCCGAGGTCTCGCCCCCGGCGACGACGAACCGGCGGATCCCGGCGTCCGCGAACCTCCGTGCGAGCTCGCCGAACGCCGCTTCGAGTGCGACGGCGCGTGCCGATCCGGTGCCGGTCGTGGCATCCACCCGCGTCGCGGTCTCCTCCGGTGCGATCACCGGCGTGGCGCCGGGGTCGCGCGCGAGACATCCGATCGCCCACTCGAATGCGCGCTCGACGCTCGCGTCCAGCTCGTCGACGTCGAGCCGGTGCACCGGCAGACCCGATTCGGCCGCGTAGGCGAGCTGGGCGCGCGTCGCGGCCGAGGCGCTGCCCGCGAGGACGATGCCGGGGCCGCTCCGCAGCCCCTCCGGCGCGGGCATCGCGCCCGATCCGGCCGGCCCGGTCATGCCGAGTGCAAGTCCCGAGCCGCCGGTCACGACGGATGCCTCGGCGGTGGCCTCGGCGATGATCCCGAGATCGCCGTCGTCGATCGCGTCGACCACCGCGTACCGGACCCCTCGCGCGCTGAGCTCGGCGAGCGCGTCGCGCACCGCGGCGGCGCCGCGCCGGACGGTCGCGAGGGGGATCGGCTCGACGCTCGACGTCGTCTGCCGCTGCAGCACGCGGACGATGTTCGAGTCGGTCATGGGCGTGAGCGGATGTCCCGCGAGCGAGCTCTCGTGCAGCGGCACGTCGCCCACGAAGAGGTGTCCGAGGTAGAGCGTGCGCCCGGTGTCGGGGAAGCTCGGGACCACCACGGTGGTCGTCGCCGCCAGGCGTTCGACGACGAGGTCGCACACCGGTCCGATGTTGCCCAGCGGGGTGGAGTCGAAGGTGGAGCAGTACTTGACGTAGATCCGGTCCGCGCCCGCCGCGAGCAGGGCGTCGAGCGACGCCGCGCTCTCGGCGACCGCCTCCGCGACGGGAGCGGTGCGTGTCTTGAGCGCGATGACGAGGGCGTCGGCGTCTGTGGCGTCGGGGGCGCCAGCCGGCACCCCGAACCGCAGGCGCGTGCGGAATCCGCGCGAGACGAGGTTCGCGGCGAGGTCGACCGCGCCGGTGACGTCGTCGGCGATCGCTCCAAGCATTCGGCCACTCCCCTTCGCTGGTGTCGGCTCTCGGCGCCGCTCGCCGACCGTGACGGTGTGACAACATGTTACACACTGTTCCGAGATGTTATTCTGCCGATGCGGTCACCGTCCGATCGCCGAATCAGGAAAGAGTCCGCCACGTGACCTCACCCCGACCGATCACCTCGCCGATCCGCGTCGCCCTGACGGGCGCGGCGGGCGGCTTCGGACGAACGGTGCTCCTGGCGCTCCGCGACCATCGGTCGCAGCGACCCGCCGTGCTCTGCGATCTCGATCTCCCGTCGGTCCGCCGCCAGCTCGACGAGCTCGGGTACGCCCCCGAGCTCGTCGCCGAGTGCGCGACGGCCGACGAGGTGACCGCCGCGGTCGACGCAGGCGGCATCGCCCTCGTGGCGGCGACCGATCTGCTCGTCCCCGACGCCTACGACGTCCTCGTCGAGGCGACCGGATCGGTCGCGGTCAGTGTGCGCGCCGCGCTCGGCGCGATCGACGCCGCGCGGCCCGTCGTGCTCGCCAGCAAGGAGACGGAGTCGCTCTTCGGGCATGTGCTCGCCGAACGCGCGGCCGAACGCGGCGTCGTCTCGACGACAGGTGCGGGCGACCAGCCGGCGAACCTCGTGGCCCTGCTCGGCTGGGCCGACCGGCTCGGTCTCGAGGTCGTCGCCGCCGGCAAGTCGAGCGAGTACGACCTGGTCTTCGACCGCGCGACGGGCACGGCGTCCGTGCTCGACCACACGATCGACGCGCCGGGGCTCGGTGAGCACTGGGACCTGGGCGACGACCTCGCCGCGACCCTCGCCGCACGCCGCGAGGCGGTCCGCGACCTGAAGCTCGGTGCCGCTGCCGACTACTGCGAGATCGCCGTGGTCGCGAACCTCACCGGCCTCGAGGTCGACACCCCGGAGATGCACTACCCCATCGCCCGGTACCGCGAGCTGGCCGACGTGCTGCGCCCCCGGTCCGCCGGCGGCATCCTCGGCGGAACAGGTGTCCTCGACGTCTTCACGCTGCTGCGCGAGCCCGGCGAGGCGAGCTTCGCGGGCGGCGAGTTCATCGTCGTGCGCTGCCCCGACCGCGAGGTGGCGCGCGTGCTGGCGCAGAAGGGGCACGTGGTCAGCCTGAGCGGCGACCACCTGTGCATCGGCCTGCCGTTCCATCTCATGGGCCTCGAGATCCCGGGCACGATCGCCGACGCGGCGGCGGGCATCCCCGTCGCCATACCCAGTGCACGGCGGACGACCATGATCGCCACGGCATCGCGCTCGCTGTCCGCGGGTTTCGCGTTCCGGGTCGCGGGCCACCACCACGAGATCGACGGCACGGCCCCCGCACTGGTGGCGGCCGCCGAGGCCGGCGCCGACCTCGTCCCCTACTACCTGCTCGACGGCGCGCGGCTCCGTCGCGACGTCGCAGCCGGCGCTCGCATCGGCTACGACGACGTCGAGGGCATCGACGGCACGCTGCTCGACCTCGCCGCGCTCGAACGCACGACCAGCTCAGTCCGAACCCACGAAGGAGTGTCATGACCGTCACCGCCCGAGTCCTCGTCGACCCCAGCTTCTCGCTCGGCGAGATCGACCCGCGGATCTACGGATCGTTCGTCGAGCACATGGGCCGCTGCGTCTACGACGGCATCTACGACCCCGAGCACGAGACCGCCGACGAGGACGGCTTCCGGCAGGACGTCGCCGAGCTGGTGCGCGAGCTCGGGCCGACCATCCTCCGCTACCCCGGCGGCAACTTCGTCTCCGGCTACCGCTGGGAGGACGGGGTCGGGCCGCGCGAGGACCGCCCGGTGCGCCGCGAGCTCGCCTGGAAGAGCATCGAACCGAACCTCGTCGGCACGAACGAGTTCATGCGGTACTGCCAGCGGCTCGGCATCGAGCCGATGATGGCGGTGAACCTCGGCACGCGCGGCATCGAGGCGGCCACGGCGCTCGTGGAGTACACGACGCTGGCGGGCGGCACGTACTGGTCCGACCTCCGCCGTGCGCACGGCGTCGAGGACCCCTGGGACGTCCGCGTGTGGTGCCTCGGCAATGAGATGGACGGCCCCTGGCAGCTCGGCCACAAGACCGCATACGAGTACGGCCGGCTCGCGGCGGAGACCGCGGTGGCCCTCCGCCGTGTGAACCCGAACCTCGAGCTCGTCGCGTGCGGCACCTCGAAGCCGATCATGCCCACCTTCGGGTCGTGGGAGGCCGAGGTGCTCGAGCAGAGCTATGCGCACGTCGACTACCTCTCGATGCACATGTACGTCGACCCCGACCTCACCGACGACGTGCCCACGCTCCTCGCGGCGGGCGTCGAGATCGACGCCTACATCGACGCGGTCATCGCGAGTGCCGACTTCGCACGCGCCCGCGGGCGCCACAGCAAGGTCATGCCGCTCTCGTTCGACGAGTGGAACGTCTGGTACAACTCCCGCCCGCGCGAGATCGGCGAGTGGCCGTTCGCGCCGGACCTGATCGGCGACATCTACTCATTCGCCGACGCCCTCGTGGTGGGCAGCTTCATCAACTCGATCCTGCGTCGCTCGGACCGGGTGCGCATGGCGTGCCTCGCACAGCTGGTCAACGTGATCGCGCCGATCCGCACGGAGCCCGGCGGGGGCGCTGCCTGGCGGCAGTCGACGTTCTATCCGTTCGCGCTCGCGAGCCGCTTCGGCCGCGGCGAGTCGCTGCGGGTCGGCCTCACGAGCGCGCGCCACGACACGTCACGGCACGAGGACGTGCCGGCGTTGGATGTCGCGGCGGTGCACGATCCCGAGACCGGCGCCGTGACCTTCTTCGTGGTGAACCGCGACGTGGAGCACGCCGTCCCGCTCGAGCTCGCGACCGGCGGCTTCGCCGGCTTCGCCGGCGGCGCGAGCGTCGAACACACGACGCTGACGGGGCCGTCCGCGTCCGCGACCAACAGCGCGGCAGCACCCGACACCATCGCCCCCCGCACGGCGCCCGCGGTGCCGTGGGAGGGCGCGCCGGTGGTCGTCCCGCCGATGTCCTGGAACATGATCCGGCTCGTACCGGGAACAGGAACTCACATCTAGGTATCAAGGATTCACATCCGATGTGAATTCTTGATATGCTCCCCATCGTCGCGACCGACGCCCATGCGGTCGCACCATCTGCTTCAAGGAGGAAACACATGGCTGTACACGTCTCCCGAACGGCACGCCGGTGGCTCGGCGTCGGCGTCGCGGCCCTGACGGCCGCCGGCCTCGTCGCCTGCAGCCCGGGCGCATCCGGCGGCGGCGCCGATGAGAACGGCGTCACCACCGTGACGCTCTGGTCCTGGTACCCCGAGGTCCAGCAGATCGTCGACGTCTTCAACGAGAACCACGAGGACGTCCAGATCGACCTCGTGAACGCGGGCGTCGGTGAGGACGCCTACGCCAAGCTGCGGACCGCACTCGAGTCCGGCACCGGCGCCCCCGACGTCATCCAGATGGAGCTCAGCGAGCTGCCGAGCTTCCAGGTCATGAGCGGCCTGCTCGACATCGCCGAGTACGGTGCGAGCGAGGTCGAGGGCGACTACCCCGAGTGGGTGTGGGACCAGGTCTCGCAGGGCGACTCGGTCTACGCGATCCCCGTGGACGCCGGCCCCATCGCCCAGTTCTACCGTGCTGACCTGTACGAGCAGTACGGGCTGCAGCCCGCGACGACGTGGGACGAGTACCGCGCCAACGCCGAGGCCCTCAAGGCGGCGAACCCCGCCCTGTACCTCTCGGACTTCCAGGTCGGCAACGCGTCGAACCTCGTCGGCCTCATCCAGCAGGCGGGCGGTCAGCCGTACGGCTACGACTTCGACTCGCCCGAAGAGGTCACCATCGACTTCGACAATGACATCACGCGCAAGGTGCTGAACTACTGGGGCGACATGATCGCCGCCGGGCTCATCGACGACGCGGCCTATCACTCGACCGAATGGGACAGCGGCATCGCGGCCGGCACCTATCTGACCACGGTCGAGGCCGCCTGGCGTCCGGGCTACCTCGGCAACGTGGCCTCGGCGACGGCCGGCAGCTGGCGGGTCGCCCCGATGCCCCAGTGGCAGGCCGGCGACGACCTCCAGGGCAACCACGGCGGGTCGACCTTCGCGGTGACGAGTCAGACCGACTCGCCCGAGGCATCCGCCCAGGTCGCGATCGAGCTCCTCGGTTCGGAAGAGCCCTGGGAGGTGGGCATCGAGCAGGCCTTCCTGTTCCCGGTGTTCAACCCCGTCGCCGAATCCGACGCGTTCCTGGAGCGCCCGTACCCGTTCTTCGGCGACCAGGCCGCGAACGAGGTGTTCGTGCCCGCGGCGCAGGCCGTGAGCCCGCTCGAGTTCACGCCGTTCGACTCGTTCGCGAAGTCGACGATCAACGAGCAGGTCGCGGCCGCGATCGCCGGCTCGCAGACGATGGACGAGGCCGCCGCCGAGATCCAGCGGATCCTCGTCGGCTACGCCGAGTCCGTCGGGCTGACCGTCACCGAAGGCTGATGTGATCTCCGCCCGGCGCCGTGACCGCGGCGCCGGGCGGCTGACCAGAGGAGAGTCATGACCAACGTCATCACCGCGGACGTCGTCGAGGACGCCGCGGCAGCCGCGGACACCCCGCCGCCGAAGGGTGCGCCCCGGCGGATCAGCCAGGACGAGCGGCGCGGCCGGTTCGGATGGGTGCTGCTCGCGCCGTTCGCCGTCACCTTCGTACTGTTCCTGATCGTGCCGCTGGTGTACGCCCTCTGGCTCAGCCTGCACTCGCGTTCCATCACGGGCGCGCAGAACTGGGCCGGGTTCGACAACTACCTCCGCGCGTTCGCCGACCCGTCCTTCCTCGGCGGCCTCGGGCGCGTCCTCGTGTTCGGTCTGCTGCAGGCGCCGATCATGCTGGTCCTCGCGCTGGTCCTCGCGCTCATGCTCGACGCCGTCACGACGCGACTCTCCCGGGTCTCGCGGATCGTGGCGTTCATGCCCTACGCCGTGCCCGCCGTGATCGGTGTGCTCATGTGGGGCTTCCTGTACAGCCCGCAGCTCGGCCCGGCCGCGATCCTGACCACGCTCTTCGGCGACGCCGCGCCAGACCTGCTCGGCTCGAACATGGTGCTGTACTCGCTCGTCAACGTCGTCACCTGGCAGATGACGGGCTACAACATGATCATCATCTACGCGGCGCTGCAGGGCCTGCCGCGTGACATCTACGAGGCGGCGCGGCTCGACGGCGCCGGCGGGTGGAAGCTCGCGACCCAGATCAAACTGCCGCTCGTCGCCCCCGCCGTCGTGCTCTCGACCGTGTTCACGATCATCGGCACGCTGCAGCTGTTCTCGGAGCCCAAGGTCATGCAGTCGACCCGGCCCGACGCGGTCCCCGCCGACTTCACGCCGAACATGTACGCGTACAACCAGGCCTTCGCCTACGGGCAGTTCAACTACGCGGCGACGATCTCGTTCGTGCTCGGCATCGTGATCATCATCGGCTCGTACGTCTTCCTGTTCATCACCCGCCGAAGGAGCGGACTCAATGACTGACCTCGCTACGCGCCGGCGCCGGCCGCGGCAGCCGATGAGCCTCGGCCGCATCGGCCTCGTCCTGGGCTTCACCGTCACGATCGTCTACTTCTTCCTGCCGTTCTGGTGGCTGCTCGTCGCCTCGACGAAGACGACCGGCGGCCTCTTCTCGAGCCCGTCCCTCTGGTTCGCCGACGGCTTCGCGTTCTTCGACAACATCGCGCGCACGTTCTCGTACCAGAACGGGATCTTCTTCACCTGGATCGGCAACACCGTCATCTACTCGGTGACCTCGGCCGTCGGCGCGACGCTGCTCGCGACGATGGGCGGGTACGCCTTCGCGAAGTACCGGTTCAAGGGCCGCAAGGTCTCGTTCGCGATCCTGCTCGGTGCGGTCATGATCCCGAACACGGTACTCGTGCTGCCGACCTACATGATCATGTCGAGCCTCGGGCTCGTGAACACCATGTGGGCGGTCATCCTGCCCGGCCTGCTCAACCCGCTCGGCGTCTACCTCGTCCGCATCTACGCGCAGGACGCCGTGCCCGACGAGGTCATCGAGTCGGCCCGCATCGACGGCGCCGGCGAGTTCCGCATCCTCGGCCAGATCGCGCTGCCCATGCTGCGGCCGGCCATCGCCACCGTGCTGCTCTTCTCGCTCGTCGCGACGTGGAACAACTTCTTCCTCCCGCTCGTGATGATCTCCGACAACCGGCTCTACCCGCTGACCGTCGGCCTCAACAACTGGCGCGCGCTCGCGACGATCGACGGCAGTGCCGGCCAGGACCTGTACCCGCTGCTCATCATGGGCTCGCTGCTCGCGGTCGTGCCGCTCGTCATCGCCTTCCTCGCCATGCAGCGGCAGTGGCAGAGCGGACTCGCGCTCGGCGCGGTGAAGTAGGCCGCACCGCCCCTCCGTCCGACGCGAACGCGCGGCCTCGATCTCGGATCGGGGCCGCGCGTTCATGTTCGGGGGCCTGCGGAATGTGGGGGTCGACCCTGCGAGATTTGGGAGTTCAGGCCTGCGAAATTTGGTAGTTCATGGCTGCGAAATTTGGTAGTTCATGGCTGCGAAATTTGGTAGTTCATGGCTGCGAAATTTGGTAGTTCGGCCCTGCGGGCCGCGGTTCATCGCGGGCGTCGCGCTCAGCACAGGCCGGCGCTCGTACACGTATGAGGACCGCCTCCACGTGATGCCGATCGATCGCCTCTGGCGACCCAACGGCCGCGCGGAGGGCATGCCCTGACCTCATTCCGGCAGGGCGCCGCACACGCAGAACGGGGCGATGCCGTGGCATCGCCCCCGTTCAGGGCGTTCGTCGCAGTGCTGGGATCAGCGCTGCAGCGACGCGCGCGTGCGGCGCGTCACGAGGAGCGCACCGGCACCGAAGGCCAGGAGCGCGAGCGCGGTGATGCCGATGCCGAGGTCGACACCCGTGTCGGGAAGACGGTTCACGTCACCCGCCGGCGCGGCGGGGGCCGGTGCCGGGTCGACCGGGGTGGGCGCCGGCGCCGGGACCTCGACGACCTGGATCCATGCGGCGGCGATGCGACCGCCCTCGCCGTAGATGTTGACCTCGACGGTGTCGCCGGGCTGCGCGCCCTCGAGCGCCGCCGTGACCGTGCCGGCACCGTTGGAGTCGGCCTGCGTGTTGCCCCAGTCCTCGTCGATGAGCTGCTCGCCCTCGGCTTCGGTCCACCGCCACAGGAGGAACTCGTATCCGATGGGCTCGTCCGACGCGAAGCCGGCGTAGGTCGCCGTGATTCCGGCGGCGATCTCGGCGGCGGTGAGCTCGCCGGGCGCGGTGACCGAGGCGCCCTCGGTGATCGTCAGCGTGACGGGGTTCGACACGAGCCACTGCGGAGTGCCGACGTTCTGGGCCACCGACACGGTGTAGATCGGGTAGCCGTTGGCGTCCGGCGCCTGGGTGGGCACGCGCGGGTCGATCACGGCCTCGAACGTGCCCTCCGAGGTGATGTCGACGTCGTCGAAGAAGATCCCGCCGCCGCCGTTCTCACCGCTCGCGCCGATCGAGAGGGACGCGGTCGGGAACTCCGGGTCGAACCCGTATCCGGTGACGGTGAACCCGCCGAGCCAGTCCCCGGCGGGGAACGTGGTCTGGCTGAGCTCGATGGTGGGCTGGTCCTGTTCGATCGGTTCGGCGGCGGCCGGCGAGGCGGCGACGAGGCCGCCGAGGGTGAGGGCCCCGGCGGCGACGAGCGCGCCGGCGCGGAGGCGAAGGGCAGAGTGAGCCAAGGGTGGATCCTTCGTTCGGTAGGGAAACGGACACGATGGCCCGCAAACGTGCTGCTCCGAGGCTATCCCAAAACGGAAACCGTTCTCCATGGGGATGACTCCCCACGTCGCCGATGTGCTCGGCGGTCGAGCCCGGCATGACACCATCGAGCCATGGCCGCCTGGATCCGACGCACGCTCTGGATCGCGTTCGCGCTCACCCTCCTGCTCCAGCTGGTCGTCCTCTACGTGCCGTCCGCACCTGCCGGACCGGGGATTCCCGGCTTCGACAAGCTCGTCCACACGGGGGTGTTCCTGCTGCCCGCCGCACTCGGAGTGGTCGCGGGCATTCGTGCCGCCTGGCTCGCCGCAGGTCTCGCGGTGCACGCGGTCGTCTCCGAGCTCGTGCAACTGACTCTGCTGCCCGCGCGAGCGGGTGACGTCTGGGATGTGGTCGCCGACCTCGTCGGCGTCGCGCTCGGCACAGCGCTCGGCCTCGCCGTGCGACATCGGATCCGCGCACGCGCCTCCGCGGCCGCGGTCCGCGACGCCTAGGCTGGCGCGGTGCCCATCGAACTGCGTCGTGCCGCCGTCACCGAGATGGATCCGGCGACGCTCTACCGTCTGCTCTGGCTGCGGGTGTCGGTGTTCGTCGTCGAACAGCGAGCCGCGTACGCCGAACTCGACGGGCGCGACCTCGAGTCCGGCGCCGAGCTCCTGTGGGCGGAGGAGGAGGGACACGTGCTCTCCACCGCACGCGTGCTGCGCGAGCCGGACGCGCTGCGTATCGGGCGCGTGGCCACCGCGCCCGAGGCGCGGAGCCGCGGGGTCGCCTCGGCCATCATGCGGGCTGCGGTCGAGCGGTGCGACGAGATCGGCCCGGGCCTCCCGATCCTGCTCGACGCGCAGGAGCACCTCGTCGACTGGTACGCCCGTTTCGGATTCGTCGCCGAGGGCGAGCGGCACTTCGAGGACGGCATTCCGCACCGTGTGATGCGCCGTCCCTGACGTCAGGGACGGCCGTCGGCCGCGAGCCGCTCGGCGAGCGGGCGCACCGCGGCCCTGGCCAGGATCTCGGCGGGCTCCAGGTCGAGTGCGACCGCGATCTGGTAGAGCGCGGGCACCGGGATGGCGCGCTGGTTGTAGAAATACCGGAGCATGGTGGAGCGATTGAGTTCGGACCGATGCACCAGCTCTTCGATCGTCATCCCCGAATCCTGCCGCGCGACGCGGAGTTCGAACGCGACGGCGCCGTTGAAGTCTGCAGCGGCTGGGATCACGTAACCGAGTGTAGCAATTTGCACATCAGTATCGCATTCCCCGAGCGGACCCAATCGGCTACAATGTTGCGTATCAGTATTGCAATCCGCCTCCCGCCAAGTTAGGATCTCCGTGTGGGGACCAACGACCACCGAATCGCCAGAGACCGTATGTCACAACCAAGAGGCCGTATGCCGCGCTACCGCAAACAAACGCGCAGCAGACTCATTCAGATCGCCGCGCGCGAGTTCGATCGTGTCGGCTATCCCAAAGCATCGCTGTCCGCCGTCTGCCGCCAGGCAGGACTGACGACGGGTGCGCTGTATCACTACTTCGACTCGAAGAGCGAGCTCGCGGGCGCCATCCTTGACGATCACATGGAGCGCATCGAGACCATGTCCGACGAGGTGCGCTCGACGACCCGGTCGTCGGTCGAACGGCTCGTGTACTTCATGGCCGCCCTCAGCGCGCTGCTCACCGAGGATTATCTGGTCCGAGCCGCGTCTCGTCTGGCGGTCGATCGAACCGTCGCCGAGTCGTCCGACCTGTTCGTCCCGTGGGCCGAGATCGCCACGGCGCTCGTCAACGACGGCGACATGGCCGAGTCGACGTACTCCGTCGATACCGAACGGCTCGGTTCGTTCGCCACCTCGATCGTCATCGGCGCCTGGTTCGTCATGGACCCGATCGATCCGGCGGCACGCGAGCGGCTGATCGGCCAGATGTGTGCCGCGTTGCTGATCGGGGCGTTGCGAGTCGAAGACCGCGAGCACGCACGCGCCGCCATCGAACGGGCCTTCGGCTGCTGACCCACGCCCTCGCCGCCCGGGTTCGGCCCGGGCGGCGTGGGTTACGGTGAACGCGCGGCGTCACGGCAGCGCTGCACCGGACCCCGGGCGGAGGCGACGTGTTCGATCAGCGCAGACTCGAGATCCTCCGCGCGTTCGCGCGGCACAAGACCATGACTGCGGCTGCCGAGAGCCTGTTCATGTCCACATCGGGCGTGAGCCAGCAGCTCGCCATCCTCGAACGCGAGGCGGGCGTCGAACTGATCAGCAGGGCGGGCCGCCGTGCCGCGCTGACCGACGCCGGGCGCGCACTCGCGGCGCACGCCGACCGCATCGCCGCCGAGTCCGAGGCGGCGGCGGTGAGCATGCGCCGGTACGGCAGCACGCTCCAGGGCACCGTGCGGTTGAGCGCGTTCCCGAGCTTCTGCGCGACCGTCGTGCCGGCCGTCGTCGGCGACCTGAGACCACGCTTCCCAGAACTGTCCCTGGAGATCTCCGACCTCGAACCACGTCAGAGTCTGAGCGCGCTGCGCGACGGCACGGTCGATCTCGCGGTGATCGACGATCTCAACCCCTTCGATGGCACGGGGCTCGACACCGAACTCCTGGCGACCGACGAGCTGCTGCTCTGTCTGCCGACCGCACGGGCCGGCGTCTCCGGCTCAGCGGTTCGCATCGATGAGCTACGCGACGCTCGGTGGGTGCTCGACGGCAGCCAGGCCGTCTTCGACGGGTACCTGCATCAGTTGTGCGAGCGGCACGGGTTCAGCCCCGACATCGTCGCGCGCTGCAGCAACGTCACGGTGACGCTCGCGCTCGTCGAGGCCTTCGACGGCGTGGCGCTCGTCAGCGGCATGCAGACCCGGCACTCGCGGTTCGCGGTCGCCGCGCGCACCGTGGAACCGCGGTGCGAGCGCAACGTCATCCTGGCGCGGCGCGCCAGCAGCCGGGGCTCAGCGCAGCTCGACGTGGTCGCGGCCTCACTGCGCGAGCACAGCAGCGCGCTAGTGAAGCAAAACTGAACAACGCCTTGAGAATTCCGGCCTGGTTCTTGGAGTCCGCCGGTGGTTGAGTGAGTTCCGCTTCACGATCGAGGAGGTTCGCGGCTCTCATGCTCAGCGCATTGGACATGTTCTCCATCGGCATCGGCCCATCGTCCTCCCACACGGTCGGCCCGATGCGGGCCGGGCGCACGTTCGCGACGAACCTCGCCTCGGCGGGTCTACTCGACCGGGTCGCTCGAATCCGTGTCGACCTGTTCGGCTCGCTCGGGGCGACAGGCCGCGGTCACGGCAGCGACACGGCCGTGGTACTCGGGCTGCTCGGTGAACAGCCCGAGACGGTCGACGTCGACGAGGTCGAGCGCACCGTCGCCGAGATCCGGCGCCGGGGCGTCCTCCGACTCGCCGGCACCCACGAGGTCGAGTTCGACTGGGCGACCGACCTGACGCTGCACCTGCGCCGATCGCTCCCGGCGCATCCGAACGCCATGACGTTCACCGCGAGCGACGCCGACGGGCAGGTGCTCGCCGAACGCACCTGCTACTCGGTCGGCGGGGGCTTCGTCCTCGACGAGACCGAGATGGATGCGCCGCCCGTCGGCCCCGAGGCATCCGTGCCGTTCCCCTTCGCGAGCGCCGACGAGCTGCTGCGCCTCTGCGCGACGCACGGTCTCTCGATCAGCGAGCTCATGTGGCAGAACGAGCTCGCCCGGCGGCCCGAGTCCGAGCTCCGAGCCCAGCTGCTGCGCATCTGGCGCGCCATGCAGGAGTGCGTGGAACGCGGCTGCACCCGACCCGACGGTGTGCTGCCCGGCGGCCTCGAGGTGCGGCGCCGCGCGCCGCGCCTGTATGCCGAGCTGCACGCCGGGGCCGGTGACGGGTCAGCCGCGGCGGGTGACCCGCTGCACGCACTCGAATGGGTGAACCTCTACGCGCTCGCGGTGAACGAGGAGAACGCGTCGGGTGGGCGGGTGGTGACCGCGCCGACGAACGGCGCGGCCGGCATCATCCCGGCCGTGCTGCACTACTACGTCGCCTTCGTGCC
Organism: Agromyces protaetiae; assembly: GCF_030866785.1. Taxonomy (NCBI): domain Bacteria; kingdom Bacillati; phylum Actinomycetota; class Actinomycetes; order Micrococcales; family Microbacteriaceae; genus Agromyces; species Agromyces silvae. The sequence continues at coordinate 4,106,148 of NZ_CP133018.1, forward strand.
GGGCGCCTCCGAGGACGACGTGATCCGGTTCCTGCTGACCGCGGCGGCCGTCGGCATCCTGTTCAAGTCGAATGCCTCGATCTCGGGAGCCGAGGTGGGCTGCCAGGGCGAGGTCGGGTCGGCCTGTTCGATGGCGGCTGCGGGCCTCGCCGAGGTGCTGGACGCGACGCCGGCCCAGGTCGAGAACGCGGCGGAGATCGGCATCGAGCACAATCTGGGCCTCACGTGCGATCCGATCGGCGGCCTCGTGCAGATCCCGTGCATCGAGCGGAACGCGATTGCGAGCACGAAGGCGATCAACGCGGCACGGATGGCCCTGCGCGGCGACGGCACCCACCGCGTGTCGCTCGATCAGGCGATCGCGACGATGCGCGAGACCGGTGCCGACATGCACGACAAGTACAAGGAGACCTCGCGCGGCGGCCTCGCGGTCAACGTCGTCGCCTGCTGACGGCCCGCGGCGTCCCGCGCCGCCGGCGCCCAGCGCCCGCAGCGCTCAGCGCCCGCAGCGCCCAGCGCCCGCAGCGCTCAGCGCCGGCGGCGCGATCTGACGTGCTTCACGACCAGCTGGGCCGCGACGCCTGCGAGCAGGACCGAGAAGGTCACGTTCGACCAGAACGGCGAGATCACGGTCGCGGTGAGCAGCCCGAGCGGCGACGCCACGCACGCGGCGAGACCGACGACGACCGCCGCGCGCAGGTCGACGTTGCGTCGCCGGGTGTTCCCGATCGTCGCCGAGATTGAGCCGGGCACCATCATGAGCAGCGACGTGCCCTTCGCGATGAGGTCGCTCGCCCCGAAGAAGAACATCAGCACGGGCACCACGATGATGCCGCCGCCCACACCCAGGAGCCCCGAGAGGATGCCGGTGATCAGACCGGTGAGCACGAGCGCGGCCCCGGTCCACAGGTCGATGGCGATCTCGGCGTCGCGCTGCGGCACCGACAGCCAGAGGTTGACCATGACGACCACGAGGAACGCCACGAACATCCAGAACAGCACGTCCTTCGGCAGGCGGGCGAGCAGATAGGTGCCGAGCTGTGCCCCCGCGACGATGCCGATCGCGAGCATGAGCCCCGCGAGCCAGTCGATGTTGCCCGAGATGGCGTACCCGGTGGCTCCGACGATCGAGGTCGGCAGGATCGCCGCGACCGACGTGCCCGCCGCGAGCCGCTGGTCGAGCCCGAGCATGAGCAGCATGGGCACCACGATGATGCCGCCGCCGACCCCGAACAGTCCCGAGAGGTACCCGGCCGCGATCCCGAGCAGGATGAGCGAGATGATCGCCGGCCTGGGCCGGGACATCTCCGTCGGGGGCTCCATTGACGAGCGGGTCATGGTCGTCGGTCTCCATTCCTGGGGTCGCGCGTGTCTCGGACGTTGCGCTCGGCGACAGTCTGGACGGATGCCTCGGCGACAGCCTCGGCGGATGCCTCGGCGACAGCCTCGGCGGATGCCTCCGCGGCCGCTGCGCCGGTCGGCACCCCGGTCGGCACCCCGGTCGGCACCCCGGTCGTCGATGCCGCGCGCAGCGCTTCGCGCAGCACGCTCTCGACGTGCGCCCTGGCCTCGGTCTCTGCGCGTTCGCCGTCGTGTGCGGCGATCGCCTCGAAGATGCGCCGGTGGGCGGCGCTCGACGCGTGGCGCCGCTCGGGGGACTGCAGCGACCGGCGGCGGCTCGGTGCGATCTCGGTCGCGATGAGCTCGGTGAGCTGGGTGAGCAGCGGATTGTGGGTGTACACGGCAATGGCGTGGTGGAACGCGCGGTCGAGGTCGGCGTAGCGCTCGAGGTCGGTCTCGGCCTCCATCTCCGCGACGAGCGCGCGGAGCTGTTCGGTGTCACGCGGGGTCACGCGTGCGGCGGCGAGGGCCGCGATGGGCGGCTCGATCACCGCGCGGAGCTCCATGATCCGGGCGAGCTCCATGACCCCGTCTGCGCCGGCTCCCGTCATGAGCGCGGAGATCGCATCGCCGGTGTGCCCGCCGCGCTGGGCCGGCGCGAGCACGATCGTGCCGCGACCCGGCTTGCGGTCGATCAGTCCGCGCGCCTGCAGCTCGTGCAGCGCCTGCCGGACCGAGACCCGGGAGACACCGAGCAGTTCGCACAGCTCGGGCTCGCTCGGGAGGCGGTCACCGGGGCGGAGCTGACCCTCGAGGATGCGCCGTTCGAGATCGAGCGAGAGCCGGTCGGGTACGGAGAGCGCCGGCGAGCGCCGAAGCGACGACCATTCCATGTGCGTTCCTGACGACGAGGGGCCGGCGTCGCACAGGGGCGGTCGCCCGGTGGGGCGCGACCCCGCGATGACGTGACATTCGAACAGCGCTGCGGAAGCCTGCCGCAGCGCGTCCATCTTGACGGTTTGTCCTACAAACTGTCAAACCCAGACGCCGGTTCCGGTCGCCGACCGTGCCGTGCAGCTCCGTCGCCCGAGCCGCTGTTCGCCCCGCCGAACGCCCCCAACGGTTCATCTCGAAGCTGCCCGCGTCAGCGGCTCGCCGGATCGCCCGCGACCCACACGAATGGCCCGCGTCCGGCGAGCTCGCCCCGCGCCGCACGGGCGGCGAGCACCAGGGCGCCGTCGAGCGGGTCGCCGAGCGGCTCACGGAGCTCGACGCCGGGCCGCAGCTCGGCAATCGTCGCCGCAAAGGACTCGGCGAGTACGCCGCCCGCCCGGAACAGCCCGCCCGTCGCCGCCAGGCGCGGCGGCAGGCCCGGCATGAGGGCAGAGACTCCGCTGCGCGCCGCCTCCGCGCCGGCCTCGGCCGCGATGCCGGCGGCCACGGCGTCGCCGTCGGCCGCGAGGGCAAGCACGTCGGGCGCGAACGCCGCGAGCACACCGGCCCGGTCGGCCCGGGTGTAGAGCTGGGCGGGCCAGCCGGGCGGGTCGCCGAAGCGGGCGCGGCCGGCCGCCAGCAGCGCGGCTCCGGATGCCTCCACGCCGTCGTGGGCCCGCATCGCGATCTCGAGCCCGCGGCGTCCGATCCAGGCCCCGCCGCCGCGATCGCCGAGCAGGTGTCCCCAGCCGTCGACGCGCCGCCAGGTGGTGCGTCCGTCGCCACCGAGCGCGATCGCACCCGTGCCGAGCGCGACGGTCGCTCCCGCCTCGCCACCGAGCGCGCCCAGATGCGCGGTGACCGCGTCGAGCGCGACCACGACCCTCGGGCGCGAGCGCGAGGCATCCGCCGCGCCGCCCGCGGCCGATTCGACGCGTATCGCCTCGGCGAGCGCCGCGGGATCGGCGACGAGCGACGCGAGGCCTGTGGCGCCGAGACCGACGCCGGTGAGTTCGGCGAACTCCTCCGGCCAGCGCTCGCGCGCGACGCGGAGCAGCTGCACCGCCACATCGGGCACCGAGCTGCCCGTGGCCGTCACACCGACACGCTCGCCGGTGAACTCGCGACGCTGGCCGTCCGCGCCGCGAAGCGCCACCCGGCTGCCCGAGCCGCCGAGATCGATGCCGAGGCTGAGACTCACTTGCTCATGCCGGCGGTCAGGCCCGACACGATCTGCTTCGTCGCGAGCAGGAACAGGACCACGAGCGGGATCGTCGCAAGCGTCAACCCGGCGAACAGCGTGGCCCAGTCGGTCTGATACTCGCCGAAGAACCGGGTGATGCCGACCGGCAGGGTGTATGAGCTCTGGTCGCGGATCAGGATCAGCGGGTAGAAGAAGTCGTTCCAGACCGGCACGAACCGGAACACGATGACCGTCGCGATCGCAGGCCGGACGAGCGGGAGGTGCACGCGCCAGAACGTCGCGAACGGCCCCGCGCCGTCGAGCCGTGCGGCCTCGTCGAGCTCGATCGGCAGCTGTCTGAAGAAGCTCGCGAGCACGAACGTGGAGAACGGGATGCCGAGGGCCGCGTACACGAGGATCAGGCTCCACAGGTTCGACACCAGGCCGGCCGCGTCGAGCATGAAGAACAGGGGCAGGATCGCGAGGTACACGGGCAGCATGAGCCCGGAGAGGAACATGCCCTCGAGCGTCGTGAAGAGCTTCGACCGGGTCCGGGCGAAGGCGTACGCCGCGAGCAGCGACACCGCCGTGGACAGCACCACCGAGGCGAACGTGACAAAGATCGAGTTGAAGAAGTAGGTGTCGAACGACGCGGTGATCCACGCCTTCTGATAGCTCGTGAAGTTCGGCGGCGCCGGCAGGCCGAGCGGGTGTTGCGCCATGTCCTGGGTGGTGCGCAGCGAGTTCGACACCATGAGCAGCAGCGGGGCGATCGAGATCGCCGCGTACAGCCAGAGGAATGTGCTCGACGCGATGCCGCCCGCGGTCACGCGGGGCCGGCGTCTGCGTACGGGGCGACGCTCCGCGGGGGCCGAGGCCGCTTCGCGTGTGCTGGGAGAGATCGTCGCGGTCATCAGAAGAGCTTCCGTTCGGTCCGGCGAAGCAGCCAGGTGATCAGGATCGCGACGCCGAAGATGAAGAGGAACAGCAGGGTGGCGATCGCGGAGCTCGTGCCGATCGCGTTCGAAGAACCCGATTCGAAGGCCGTGCGGTAGAAGAGCAGGCTGAGCACATCGGTGGCCCCCGCCGGGTTGCCCTGGGAACCGCCGAGCGCGTACGGGATCGGGAACGCCTCCATGGCCCCGATGAACGTGAGGACGCTCACGGTGCCGATCGCTGGCACGAGCATCGGCAGGGTGATGGAGCGGAAGCGCTGCCACGCGCTCGCCCCGTCGAGCGACGCCGCCTCGTCGATCTCCTCGGGGATTCCGCCGAGGGCCGCGCCGTAGAGCAGCACGGGGAAGCCGATCCACTGCCACGCGGTGACGAAGACGACGACCCAGATGGCGGTCTGGGGGTTGCCGAGCCATGGCTGCGCGAGCTCACCGAGTCCGATCGACCGCAGCACCGCGTTCACCGGACCGAACAAAGGGGAGAGCATGAGCGACCAGAGGTAGCCGATGACGAGCGGCGAGACGAGATAGGGCAGGGTGTACATCGTCTGGAAGAACCGCTTGAACCGGCTGATCCGGTGCAGCAGGGTCGCGAGTGCCAGCCCGACGGTGTTCTGGAAGAGCATCGCGCCGGCGAACAGCAGGATGTTGTGCACGAACGCGTTCGGGATGTCCTCGCTGTAGGGCAACTTCGTGAACAGCGCGACGTAGTTCTCGAGTCCGACGAATTCGCCGCGCACGATGCCGGTCCAGGCGAAGAACGAGTAGCTGAGCGCCGTGAGCAGCGGGTACGCGATGAAGACCGCGAAGAGGATCAGCGCGGGGAGGACGAAGACCATGCCCGCGCGTCGGGAAAGGGCGATGCCCGTGTTCCCTCGGCGGCGCGGCGCCTTGAGTGTCGTGATGGCGGACATGGTCTTCGTTCCTCGCTATCGGATGCGTTCTGGGGAGCCGGTCACTCGCCGGGGGTGAACCACTGCGAGATCCCGGTCTGCAGCGCTGCGGCAGCACCGGCCGCGTCGGTCTGCCCGAGGAACATCTTCTGCACCTCGGCGCCGAGCACGGCGGTGCCGAGCGGCTCACCGTACCGGAAGTCGACGAGCAGCAGGTACGGAGCCTGCCCGGCTTCCGCGTTCGCCCACGCCTCCTTCATCACGGCATCCTCATACTCGACGCCGGGGATCGCCGAGAACTGGTTCAGCTCGTCGGCCACGAGCTGCCCGAACTCGGGCGTCGCGAGCCAGTTGAGCAGCTTCAGCGACTCTTCCTTGTGCTTCGACTTGGCGTTGATGGCGAAGTTGCCGTCGGCGTACGCGGGCGAGACGGGAGCGTCGAGCACCGCCCCCTCGGGCAGCGGCACCTGGTACGAGGCGAACTCGAGGTCGGGCGCCTGGTTGCGGAAGGTCGCGATCTCGAACGAGCCGCCGGGGAACTGCGCCGCCTGACCGGAGGTGAACTGGATCTGGCTGTCGGTGTAGCTCACACCGACGACGTCGGGCGTGAGGTACTTCTGCAGGTCGGTGATCAGACCGAGCGACGCGACATAGTCGGGGTCGGTGAAGTCGGTCTCGCCCGAAAGCACCTTCGCTTCGAAGTCCGCGCCGCCGTAGCGCGCGCTGCCGACGATGTCGGCGAAGATCGGCAGGATCCAGTCGTCCTTCGCACCGAGTGCGATGGGCGTGACTCCCGCTGCGAGCAGGGTCTCCTGCACGTCGATGAACTCGTCCCAGGTGGTGGGCACCTCGAGTCCGTGCTCGTCGAAGATCGCCGTGTTGTAGAACATCTGGAGCGTCTGAGTGGCGAGCGGGACGGCGTAGGTCTTGCCGTCGGCCTTGCCCTTCGCACCGGCGATGACGCTCGGGGCGATGTCGTCGAGTCCGTCGACGTCGCCGTCGATGGGCTCGAGCTGGCCCGCCTCGATGTTCGGCTGCAGCTGGCCATAGGCACGCACCATGGGCACGTCGGGACCGTCGCTGCCGGCAAGGCCGGTGGTCAGGATCTGGTTGTACTCAGTGTTCTGGAACGCCTCGAACTCGACGGTGATGCCGGGGTTCTCTTCCTCGAAGACATCGAAGATCTTGGTGTAGGCGTCGACGTCTTCAGTGCGCCAGGACCAGACCTTCAGGGTGACGTCGTCGCCGCTCGCCTGGTCATCGCCGCTCGACGCGCTCGGTGCGCAGGCGCTGAGCAGGAGGGCGGAGCCGGCCAGGAGGGCCGCGGTCGTGAGGATGCGTCGCCTCATCGTGATTTCTCCTTCATGTGGATGGTGCAGGGGGTGGGTGGTGCAGGTACCGGCCGACGTCAGCGGGATGCCTCGGCGAGCGCGTCGCGGACGGATCCGCCGTGCTCGGCGATGAGCCGGCGGGCCTCGTCGATCTCGATGCCGCCGACGGCGGCGACGATCGCGGTCTTCAGCTCGCCGTCGGCCGAGGCGAGGAGCTGGCGGGCGGCGGCGGGCTGGAGGCCGGTCGCATCGGCAAGGATGCGCACCGTGCGGTGACGCAGCTTGTCGTTGGTCGCGACGACCGACACCATGAGGTTCGACCAGGTGCGACCCACCGCGACCATGAGCGCGGTCGAGAATCCGTTCAGCACGAGCTTCTCGGCGGTCGCCGCCTTCAGGCGGGTCGAACCGGTCAGCACCTCGGCACCAGTCTCGAGCACGATCACGGTGTCGGCGAGGTGCGCGAGGTCGGCGTGCGGGTTGCTCGAGACGAGCGCGGTGTGCGCACCGGCCGCTCGTGCCACCGCGAGCGCGCCGCCGACGTATGGTGTGTTGCCGCTCGCCGCGAGACCGATCGCGACGTCGTCGGGGCCGAGGTCTGCGGCCGCGGCGCGGCCTTCGGCGTCGGAATCCTCGGCGTCCTCGACCGCGTTCACCAGGGCGGCGGCGCCGCCCGCGATGTGGCCGACGACGCGGCCGGGCTCGAGGTTGAACGTCGGGAGCAGTTCGGCCGCGTCGAGCACGCCGAGTCGTCCGGAGGTGCCCGCGCCGAAGTAGTGGACGGTTCCGCCCCGGCGGAACCGTCCGGCGGTGAGGTCGACGAGGCCCGCGAGCTGCGGCAGCACAGCATCGACCGCTTCCACCGCGACCCGGTCCTCGGCGTTCAGCAGACGGAGCACCTCGAGACTGGACTTCGCGTCGAGCTCGGCAGAGGCCTCGAGCCGCTCCTCGGTGGGCGGGAGCGGCCGCTCGCCGTCTGGTCGGCGGTCCAGCAGGAGGTCTGGGGTGCTCATTTGGGAGACTGGATCCTTCACGTCGTCGGGTGGTTCCGACCCAGTATGTATAAAAGTATCGAGTTTCGGAAGCACAAAGATTATTTTTTTCATATGACTCGGTCATCTGCGTCGTTGAGCACCGCGATCGATGAGGCTCTCACTCTGGGGCTCGGCTCGGCCGCCTCGGTCGTGCTCGCGGTCGAGGGCGATGTGGTCGTCGAGCATCATGCCGGGACGACCCGCTCGTGGGAGGGGCCCGGAATCCGCAAGGTCCGGCACGGACGCCGCGTCGAGGCATCCACCCGCTTCGATCTCGCCTCCGTGACCAAGCCGATCGTCGCTGCCGCCCTGCTCGCAGAGCTGGACGCACGCGCGCTCGATCCCGCGCTGCCGGTCGCCGAGCTCCTGCCCGAGTTCCGCGATGGGCCCGCCCGATCGACCACCATCGCGCAGTTGCTCAACCACACGGCCGGTTTCGCGGCGGAGTGGCCCGATCGAGCCCCTGATCCCCGCGCGGTTCGGTTCCGGGCCGGCGCCCGGCCCGAGGCGCCGCCGGGCACGCGCCACCACTACTCGTGTGTCGGATACATCTGGGCTGGCCTTGCGGCGGAGGCGCTAGCCGGCATCCCGCTCGACGACCTGGTCCGCCAACGCGTGCTCGGCCCGCTCGGCATGCACCAGACGGGGTACCGTCCGGACCCGTCTACCCGATCGGGCATCGCCGCGACCGAGGTGCAGCTGGGGCGCGGTCTCGTGCACGGCGAGGTCCACGACGAGACCGCCGCCGCGCTCGGCGGCGTGAGCGGCAACGCCGGGCTGTTCGGCACCGCCCGCGACCTGCTCAGGTTCGCCGAGGCGCTGCGCACCGGCGGTCTCGTCGACGGCCGGCGGGTGCTGGCGCCCGCCGTGACCGAGGCGCTGACCACGCTCCGCCCGCTGCCGACCGACCCGGGCTTCGGTCAGGCGCTCGGCCCGCGGCTCGACGAGGCGTGGATGCGCGGACTCGGCCGCACGACCGCCGGGCACACCGGGTTCACCGGGACTGCGTTCGCGACGGAGCCAGGGGGAGCGCGATCGATCGTGCTCCTGACCAACCGGGTACATCCCACGCGCGACGATGACGCGATCCACGGACTGCGCGCCAGGGTCGCCGGGCTGGCGGGGCAGTGGTGATCCGGATGGCCCTCATCGGCGGACCCGCGGTCGCACCGGAGCGGACGCGGCATCTTCGCTCGATAGGATGCGACTCCAGTACCGCCGACGCCGTAGGAGGCCGACCTTGACCGACGTGTTCGTCGCCCTCCGCCAGCGGATGCCCTCGCTCTCGAAAGCCGAGCACCACATCGCCGAGCTCGTGCTGGACCGTCCGGCCGTCGTGGTCGAGTCCACGATCACCCGGCTCGCCACGCTGGCCGGCACCTCTCCGGCCTCGGTGGCCCGGTTCTGCCGCGCGGTCGGCTATGCCGGCTACAAGGAGTTCCGCATCGCGATCGCCGCCGCGAACAGCCGTGAGGAGGCGGCGCGCGAGCTGTTCCGGGTCGACGACGCCGAGATCGACGCGAACGACTCGGCGCTCGACGTGGTCACGAAGGTCGCGTACCAGGAAGCTCGCGCGATCGAGGAGACCGCACGGAGCCTCGACCTCGACGCGCTCGACGCGGTCGTCCAGGCGATCCGGTCCGCACCGCGAATCGACGTGTTCGGCGCCGGGTCGAGCGGACTCACCGCGCAGGACCTGCAGCTGAAGCTGCACCGGGTCGGGGTGCCGAGCTTCTGCTGGACGGATGCGCACCTCGCGCTGACCTCGTTCGCCCTGACCGGTCCCGAGTGTGTCGCGATCGGCATCTCGCACTCGGGTCAGACGGTCGAGCCGAATCAAATGCTCGCGCTCGCCCGGAGCCGAGGCGCGACGACGGTCGCCATCACGAACTACCCCGACTCCCCCATCGCCGACGTCGCCGACCTCCTGCTGGTCACGAGCGCACGCGAGTCGCGCTACCGCACCGGGGCGATGTCGAGCCGACTCGCGCAGATGGCCATCGTCGACTTCCTCGTCGTCAGGCTGCTGCAGGGCGAGATCGATCGGGTCGGCGGACTCCTCCGACTCACATACGACGCAGTGCAGGCGCATCGCCTCGACGGCTGAGCGGCGCGAAGGCGGGCGGCGAAGGCGAGCCGCGAAGCTCGCGGTAAAATTTCTTCATCAGTTCCAGAGTTTCTGGTACTTTTTTTCATCAACGCCTCAGACCGCAGTCATGCGAGCTCCCGACCGGAGCGCCGCGGTCGCGGGCGGACGCGGCTGATCCGCCGACCCTTCTTCGTGTTCGAACGCAATGGAGCTTCATGTGAAGATCTTGAGACGTCTCGCCGTGCTCGCGGCGAGCTCATTGGCCATCGCCCCGCTGGTGTCGGTGCCCGCGGCTCACGCCGCACCTCCACCGGGCCTGACGGTTCACTACACCGACTCGACCTCCGCGCCCGTCGGCGCCATCGCGGCACAGTTGCTCGACGGCACCGCGCCGTCGTCCACCGAGGTCGCGACCGACGCCTTCGGCGAGGTGACCCGATTCTCGTTCGACGCGTCGCTCGACGACACGGTCGGGTTCCGCGTCACCGGGGACTCCGCCTTCGCCGACGACGTGCGCTATGTCACTCCTGAGAGCGGGAGCGCCGAGGTCTGGGTCGTGGACGGCGACCCGCGCGTGTACGAGGCGCCCGTCGCGATCGATCAGGACCAGCTGCGCGTGCAGGACCGGCGCGCCTACGTCGGCGTCAGCACACTCGCGGAACTCACCGACCTGCGCTTCCAGTACGGCATGAACGGCTACCGGTTCGACGGATCACCGACCGGCAGCCTCGAGATCCTCACCGTCTACCGGGACCGCGACTACTTCGAGATCGCGGTCGACACGAATCGGATCGGGTCGAACGTCACCGGCAACATGCTCAACGCGCACACCGGGCTGGTGTTCGACGACGTCGACGGCTTCCGAGCAGACGGCGACTACTTCCTGTCGCTCGGCGCGGTCGAGCGCATCCTCCAGCTCGGCACGCTCGTGCACCCGGCCGGCACCTTCCTGCTCGAGCCGCAGGCCGTCGCGCACGACCGGCTCGTCGAGGCAGCGCCCGCGACCGTCGGCTTCGACGAGGCGAAGCTCGCCGAGCTCGATGCGTTCGTGCAACGCCAGGTCGACGCCGGCGGCCCTGCGGTCGCCGTGTCCGTGACCAAGGACGGTCGGCTCGTCAAGGACGACGCCTGGGGCTTCGCGCAGAAGTACTCCACGTCGATTGCCCCGGACGGCACGACCCAGCCCGCGGCCCTGCTGCCCGAATCCGAGTGGACGCCGGCGACGAGCGAGACCGTCTTCGACCTCGCCTCGAACAGCAAGATGTACGCGACGAACTACGCGATCCAGCGCCTCGTCAGCGAAGGCCGGCTCGACCTCGACCGCACGCTGCAGAGCTTCCCGGGGTGGGAGGGCTTCACCGACGCCAACTCCGAGTACACGGGCAAGTGGACGGTCGGCGGAGCCGGCGGCATCCCCGCCGTCTACACCGGCAAGGAGACGGTGACGATCCGCGACATCCTGCATCACGTGGGCGGCATGATCCCCGATCCGGAGTACCCGAACCTCGCCTCGGCCGGCGGGCTCTGGTACCAGACCGACGACGCCGACGACCGCGCCGGGATCGTCGACGCCATCTCGCGGACTCCCCTGCGCTACACCCCTCGCACCGTCTTCGCCTACAGCGACGTGGACTACATGATCCTCGGCCTGCTCGTCGAGCAGATCACGGGCGAGCGACTCGACGTGTACCTCGAGCGCGAGTTCTACGGCCCGCTCGGGCTCAGCGACACCGGGTTCCGCCCGCTCGACGCGGGTGTCGACCCCGCACGGATCGCCGCGACCGAACTCAACGGCAACACCCGCGACGGCAACATCTCGTTCGGTGTGGACGACGAGGGCCGGCCGGTGCCGATCCGCGACTACACGCTCCGGGGCGAGGTGCACGACGAGAAGGCGTACTACTCGATGGCCGGCGTCGCCGGGCACGCGGGGCTCTTCTCGACCGCGGGCGACATGGCGGTGCTCACGCAACTCATGCTGAACGGTGGCACCTACGGCGGACGCGAGTACTTCTCGAAGGAGGTCGCCGACGCGTTCATCGAGCCGTACTCGGTCAATCCGGCGACGATCGGCAGCTCGACGATCGGGCTCGGCTGGCGCTTGCACTCGCAGAACGCCGCGGCCTACTACTACTTCAACTGGGGCCCGAGTCGGAGCACCTTCGGGCACCAGGGCTGGACCGGCACGCTGACCGTCATCGACCCCGTGCACCAGATGACGATCACCATCCTCACCAACATGCGGCACTCGCCGGTCGTCAGCCCGCCGAACGGATTCCAGGGGGCGAGCTTCGACGTCTCCGACCTCGCCCCGGTATCGGCCATGGTCTACCGGGCGCTGGTGCACGACGAGCCCGACTATGTTGCCGAGGCATCCGTGTCGTCGGTCGAGCCGGTCGCCGTGGATCACGGCACGGCCGAGGCCGAGGCGCTCGCGACGCTGCCGGCCACGGTCACGATCACCGATGAGGCGGATGTCTCACACGAGGTCGCCGTGAGCTGGTCGCTCGACGGCTACGACGGAGCGCTGAGCGACGCGTACGCCGCGCGCGGTGAGCTGCAGCGGCCCGCCTGGCTCATCGCCGCCGACGGCGCCGAACCGCTCGTCGCTGAGACGACGGTCACCGTGCGCGCGGCAGCCGACCCCGGCGGGCCCGGCGAAGGCGGCCCCGGCGGCGGTACCCCGGGCGCTCCCGGCGGCTCGGACCCCGGAACCGCGAAACCGGCCGGCGGTGACCTCGCGTCGACCGGCCTGCCCGCGGAAGCCTGGGCCGGGTTCGCCCTGCTGGTCCTCGCGCTCGGCGGCCTGTTCACCGGCGTCGCAATCAGGCGACGCCACCTCCGCAGCGAATGATCGCGGTCTGATCCGGGCGTGGGGTGGCGTGCGTGCACGCCGCCCCACGCTTCGTTGAGCGGTCCGGCCGACCCGTCGACGCCCGCACACCGGCACACCGCGCTCGACGCAAAGGTGGGATATTACTACCCTGAACCACACGTCGACGACGCGTGAGGGGGTCCGGGTGGTGCACCATCTTCGTCGAGGTCGGCCGGCGGTCCTCGCGCTGCTGACGAGCGTCGCCCTGGTGGCCGGGTTCGCGACCGCGGCGACCGCCGGCGAGCGGGAACACGACGCGGCGGCCGTCGTCGGCGACTTCGGTATCGGCGACGGCCTCGAAGGGGCGATCGACGAGCGGGTCGGCGCGTTCCGATTCGTCGTGCCGATTGCCGGGCTGCAGCTCGGCTGGGACTCGCGCGCCGCCGGCGAGGACCGCCACCGGCTCGGGGCGGGCTGGAGCTGGGGGCTCGACCGCATCCAGACCGGCGGCGGGGTCCAGGTTCACCTCGCGTCGGGCGGTGTGTTCGCCGCGGACGACACCCACCCCTCGGGCCTCGCCGGCTACGGCGCCGAAGACGTGGTCTTCGAACAGACGGCCGGCACGCTCCCGGGCCGCGGGGGCGACCTGCCGGACCTGCCGCAGCTCTCGGCGGTCGTGGAGTACGCATTCGTGCTGCGCGAGCTCGGCGGCGTCGCGACCTACTTCAGCGCTGCCGGCGATCCGGTCGCGCAGCTCGACCGGTTCGGCGCGCGCACCGATTGGGCGTGGGTCGACGCGACGACGCATCGGCTCGCCGCGGTCGTCGACCCCCACGGCATGGTGACGGCCCTCGACTGGGCGGACCCGGCCTCGGTCGTCGTGCGGCCTGGCGCGAACCTCGAGGCCGGCGCCGAGGGGGCCGGCGCGGTCTGGCGGCTCGCGACCGACGGCGGCCGGGTCGTCGCGTCGACGGATGCCTCGGGCCGCCGTGTCTCGTTCGGCTATGCGCGGACCGGGTCGGGCCTCGTCTCCTCGATCTCGGGCGTCTCGGGTGGCCTCACGCGGGTGGAGTGGCGCGCATACCCCGACGCCGTGCCCCGCGTGGCGAGCGTGACGACGACCGACGCGGCCGGTGCCGAGCTCTCGCGCCGGACCTGGGCGCCGGGCGCCGACGGCGCGCTGTCGTCCGGCTGGCCGCGCGACGCGGGCGAACGGGCGGCGTTCGGGTCCCCCGATCCGGGGTTCGGCTATCGGTCGTCGCTCGGCGACGGATCGACCTGGGTCGTCTCGGAGTACTCGGGCCGGCATCTCCTCACGCACCGTTCGACCGTCGCGAGCTCGCCGTCTGGTGAGCACACGGTGCACGAGCAGGCGCTGTCCTATCCGGGTGACGGGGTGCTCGACCCGGCGGCGCTGCCAGGCGACTGGTCGCGACCGAGCGAGGTCACGGCCACGCTCCGCGACGCCGCGGGCCACGAGCGCACCGACACGGAGACGTTCCGGTTCGATGCGCGCGGGCGCGCGATCGGGTCGGCCGAACGCGTGGCGGGCGCCGATCCCGGCGCGATCGAACGCGAGACGACCTACCGACTCTCGGCCGCGGGCGATGTGCTCGACGAGACCACCACGACCGCGCCGGGATCCGCGGCCGAGGTGACCGTGACGCACTCGTTCGAGTACGGGCCGCGCGGTGAGCTCTCGGCGCGCACGCGCACCGAGCCGACGGCGCCCGGCGAGCCCGTGCTCCGCCAGGACCAGGCGTGGGATGCGGCGGGCAATCTGCTCCGCGGCCTCGACGGGACCGGATTCGAGTACGATGCCGCGAACCGGGCCGTCGCCGAGCGGGCCGCGGACGGGACGGCGACCGAGCTGCGCTACTGGGCGGACGGCACACGTCGCGACCGCACGACGCGGCACCCCGACGGCACCCTCGAGACGACCGGCTTCTACTGGGACGGCGCGGATCTGCTGAACGACACGCACGATGCGAGCGGCACCGCCGCGTACCTGCTCGGGGCCAGCCGGCACACCCGCACGATCCTGGAGGCCGGCGACGCGGTGACGACCTACTACGGTACCGATCGGCACGGCAATGTCACGGACACGACCGACGAGACCGGTCGCACGACACGACAGACCGCGTACACGGACTACGGCGTCGCGACCGACCCGGGCGCAGCGCGCGGCCTGCAGCGCGACCCGTTCGGATACTCCGGCGAGTACACCGATCCCACCGGCCGGCAGCACCTGCGGGCCCGCACCTATGACCCCGTCTCGCTGCAGTTCACGACCCGTGACGAGGCCGACCGGCACAACCGCTACGCGTACGCCGACCTCAACCCGATCATGAACGTCGACCCCACCGGCCGCGCGTCGTCGCCCGACGCGTGGCATCCTGTCGTGCTCGGCCTCAGCATCCTGTGCACCGCCGTGATCGGCGTCGCCGCACTCGCGGGAGTGCCCGCCGCATTCACGTGGGGCACGGGGCTCGCCGCGGCGGGCGTGCTGACCGATGCGTGGGCCTTCGTCGTCAGCGTGGGTGCGCTCAGCGTGCAGGAGGCCGACCGCGCCGGGACGCCCGTCAACGACGGCGCTCGGGCGTTCTTCGAATCCCCCATCACGCATCTCTCCGACTTCGTCGCCGGCGCCGGACTCGTTGCCGCCGCGACCTTCTCCATCAATGGCCTCCCACGGCTCGCCAGATGGCTCCGAGCGAGGCTGCCCACTCAGTACGAGGCCGAGCTGACGACGTTTCCCGTCGAAGACATGCGCGCACTCATCGCCGACTGGGAAGAGATGGTGGGCGTCATGCGCACCGACCCCTTGAGCACGTTGACTCCGGAGTACGACCGCCTACTGGGGCGGACTGTCTCCAGCCTCCGGCATGATGTCCTGGCGCTGGTGGCCAATCGCCCCGTGATGGTGCAGACCAGCCTCACGGCCCCACCCCAGCCACTGCTGGTCGAGGGCCGCATGGTCCGAGGCTTCCGCGGCTGGCTCAACAACGAGCAGCGGATCCCGCTCGAGGTCAGCGCGCAGATCTACGGGCACGCAGGTCTCGCGGTCGGACTGCATGACCGCCAGGCGCTCGCATCGGTGCTGCTGATGAGCGTGCGCCCGGTCCTCAACCTGCACCGCGCGATGAAGGATGTCCCCGTGGAATTGGAAGTGGCGGTGGCCATGCGGGATTGGCGGTTGACGAACCTGAGATCGCATCTCGAGGTCTTGGTCGGCGCCCCGCGATCGAACTTCCTCGACGCGTTCTAAGTGAACGCCCGATGACGCCGCATTGCGCCGAATGTCCCCGGTGGCGGAACATCCGGTGCCGATCGTGTCCAGGGACTTGATTTCGGTGGCACCAGCGCCGACGCTTGACGCTGGAAACATTGGCAACCGGTTCAAAGGGGAACTCGATGTCGCACCTCGCCGTTCAGGCACCGCGCACCACCGGGCGGGAAGCCGTGCTGGCCTTCCTCGAGATCGACCGGCAGCTCCGCGCCCTCGAGCGCATCGACGCCGCCGCGTCCGGCCGTCTCCGGTTGGCGCTCGTCAGCCTGCGGCAGCGCTTCGAGCGCGGCCTGATCGACCCGATCGCGGCGAAGCGCGAGGCCGACCTCCTGCTGCACCGCGCGGATGCCACGGGGGCCCGCCGCCGCTGACCCCGCGGCCGACCAGAGCCCGTATCGCCGTCGACACATCCGCGTAACACCCGATCCGTAGCGTCGACCGAGCCGCGCGGAACCGAGTTGCGGGTCGGCGCTCATGCGGCGCGCCCGCAGATCGAGACGCTTCGCGATTTGCGCGTGTGCTGCGTGAAAACGCACAAATCTTGCGCACTACGCGTCCATCTGCACAGGAGCTGCGTGAAAGACTCGATTCACGCAAATCCTCACCACAAGTGACACCTTCCCTGCCAGGTGCCTGCAATCCAGCTCCGGCGTGCTCTCGCTCGTACTCCCCCACTCGCATTCGCCAACCGCAACGGAGAACCATGACGTTCAGACACGTCCTCTCCGGGGCCGGGGCGGCCGCCATCGTCGCTGCCACCCTCGTCGCCGGAACCATCCCCGCACACGCCGCCGAGCCGACGCCCGACGCGCTCCCGATCACCTATCCCATCTCGGACCTCGTCGCGCCCCCGACGTCCTACCCGACCCAGCCCACGCTGCCGGTCGTCGCGGACGACCCGACGGACGCGTCGATCAACCGCGGCGCCGTGCCGTACGACGAGATCGCCCCGAAGCTGAACGCGCTCATGTCCCAGAGCGATCGCATCTCGGCGCAGATCGTCGGCGAGTCGGTGCAGGGACGGGACATCCATCTCGTGACCATCACCGCACCCGAGTCGCCCGAACAGACCGCCCAGCAGGCCGCGTGGCGCGCGAAGGTCAAGCACGACCCGGCCGCCGCTGCCGCCGATGCCGAGCTCATGGCCGGCTACAAGGTGCCGATCTGGTTCAACGGCAACATCCACGGCAACGAGTGGGAGGGCACCGACGGCATCCTGAACTACATCGAGGAGCTCGTCACCGCCCCCGACGAGGAGGTCGCCGAACTGCTCGACGGGTACCGGATGTACTTCACCATCACGAACAACCCCGACGGCCGGGCCCTCGGCCAGCGGGCGAACGCCGACGGGTTCGATGCGAACCGCGACATGATCACGGGCGTGACGCCCGAGGCGCGCATCATCCGCGACCTGTCGGGCATCATCCAGCCCACGTTCTACGTCGACATCCACGGGTACACGAGCGTGTTGCAGATCGAGCCGTGCGGCCCGCCGCACGGTGAGAACTACGAGTACGACCTGTTCCTGCCGCACGCCTACGAGGCCGCGCTCGAGATCGAGCAGGCCGTCGTCGCGGCGAACATCCCGGGCAACACCTACCTGGGCGCCGATGGCCGGCCGACCACGGAGAACACCGGCAAGATCAAGATCCCGTTCCGCGACATCCGCTCGGGCTGGGACGACTGGCCGCCGATCTTCACGCCGCAGTTCGTCGCGTACCAGGGTGCGATCACGAACACCGTCGAGCTGCCGCTCGGCCGCGTGAACCCCGCGACGAACCCGCAGAACCAGGCGAACACCGCGGTCAACATCGAGGTCGCCGACGTCGTGATCAAGTCGTCGGTCGACTACGTCGTCGGCAACGCCGACGCGCTGCTCGAGAACCAGATCGAGATCTTCCGCCGCGGTGTCGCGGGCGAAGAGCTGCGCACGATCCCGGCCGACGCCGACCCGACCACGATCCCCGGTCCCGACCAGTGGGCCGAGATCTGGGACGAGACCGACGTCTACCGCGCCGAATTCCCGCGCGGCTACGTCATCCCGATGGGCGACGCGCAGCGCTCGGAGACCGACGCGGCCCGCCTCGTCGACCAGCTGATCGCGAACGGCGTCGAGGTCGACCGGGCCACCGCGGCCTTCGCGGTCGACGGGGTCGAGTACCCGGCCGGCAGCTATGTCGTCGACATGCACCAGCCGCTCCGCGGCATGGCGAACGTGCTCCTCGCCGACGGCTCGGACATCTCCGAGCGGGTCCCCGACATGTACGACATCTCCGCGTGGAGCCTCGCGCTGCTGTGGGGCGCCGACGTCGTCGGGTTCGGGTCGACGACGGATGCCTCGCTGCCGGTGCCGGTCGAGGCGATCGAGTCGGCCGGGATCGTCGGTCAGGTGCCGGAGGGCGCGAAGTACCTCGAGCTCGCGACCGCGGGCGCGGCGGAGTACCAGGCGGTCAACGCCCTGCTGAAGGCCGGCGTCCCGGTGTCGGCCTTCGAAGACGGCAGCGTGATCGTCCGTGGCGACCAGCGCGCCGCGGCCGTCACGGTCGCCGACGCGTATGACGTGACGTTCACCGCGTCGGACGGCATGCGCCTGCGCACCGAGCCGAGCCGAGGCCTCGACCACCTGACGGTCGCCTACTCGGGCAACCAGGACGACCGCGTGACGCTGCAGCGTCTCGGGTTCACCGACCTGCGGCACGTGACCGCCGCCACGATCGCCTCGGGCGCCGCGGACCTCGCCACCGCCGACGTGCTCTGGGTCGGTGCCAACCTCGCATTCACCGGCGGCAACGCCGGCGGTGCGGCGGTGATGCAGTCGTACCTCGACGCCGGCAAGGGCGTCGCGGGCAAGGGCACGGCGATCGCGTCCTTCGCGAACACGTTCGGCCTGACCACGGTCACCGCGACGACCGGCACCAGCGGCTCGAACGGCATCGTCCGTGTGGGGAACGCCGAGGGCGGTCTGCTCTCGACCTACCCGCAGGACATGGCGTTCGTGTACCCCGCGGTCTGGTACACCGGGCTCGGTGAGAACGCGCAGGTCGAGCAGAGCTACGCGGGCGAAGACACGTTCGTCGCCGGCCACTGGGCCGCGGCCGCAGGTCAGTCGACGGCGGATGCCGCGGGGCAGGCGTCGGTCGTCACCGCCACCGGAGCCACCGGGTCGCGTCTCGCGATGCTCGGCACCTCGGTGAACTTCCGCACCCACCCGGTCGGCTCCTACCCCGACATCGCCCGCTCGCTGTTCTGGGCGTCGGGCGACGGCACGGCGGTCGTGCCGCCGGTGGTGGCCGAGGACCTCATCGACGAGACGCGCGGCTCGGTGACGGTGCCCGACACGGCCGAGGCGGGCGAGACCATCCCGGTCGGGGTCGGCGAGGGGCTCGACGGCGCGGTGTTCGAGACCGTGCTGTTCTCGGCGCCGGTGTCGCTCGGCACCGCGACCGTCGTCGACGGCGGGTACGAGGTCACCATCCCGGCCGACACGGCCGCGGGCGTGCACCGCGTCGCGGTGATCGGGCTCGACGGCGTGCTGCTCGGCTGGGATGACCTGACCGTGACGGTCACCGTCCCGGTCGACCCGGGGCCCGGCGAACAGCCCGGCGGCTCAGGCTCGACCCCGGCCGGCAGCTCGAGCGACCTGGCGAACACCGGCTTCGACCCGGTGCTTCCGCTCGGCATCGCCGCCGCCGCGCTGCTGCTCGGAGCATCCGTGTTCCTGATCGCCCGGCGCCGCCGCCGCGTCACGCGCGACGCCGACTGAACACCTGATCGACGGGGCCGTCGCCGCCCGGTGCACGCACCGGGGCGGCGGCCCCGTCGCAGTGCGGCGGGGGTCAGCCGATCACGAGGCCGCGGTCGCGTACGCGCTGTGCGCGACCGAACCGTAGTACGGCCCGAACATCACACCGGGCACGCCGTTGTAGCCGAAGCTGTTCACGGAGTTCTGCGCGCCCGAGGCGAGCAGCCAGGGGCCACCCGAAGAGCCGCCGGTCATGTCGCACGGGATGCCCTGCGACTGCGTCTGCCAGAAGGGGTCTGGGGTCGCGGTGCCGACGCACGACTTCACCGTCTCACCATCGAACGGCGACGCAGCCGGGTAGCCGTACGACGTGTAGTCCAGACCCCTCGACTGATTGAACGCGATCGGGGATGCGCCGGCGGCCTGGGCGAGGGTCCTGCCGTCGACCTTGGCGACCTTCACGAACCCGGCGTCATAGGAGTAGTCGCGGTTCATCGACCACGGCTCGGTCACGGAGAGCGCGGTCGCGGTCCAGATTCCATACGGTGCCGCACCCTCGTGGTAGCCGGGAACGAAGACCCACCGGCTCGCGAACGACTCGCTCTCGCCACCGCCATGCACGCAGTGCCCCGCGGTGGCGACCACGCTGCCGTTCCCGGCGTCCACCGAGTTGCCGGAACAGACGTAGTTCCAGCCGTCGAGCTGGAAGAAGACCTTGCCGACACCCGATGATGCGACCGTGGATGCCTGCGATCGCACGCTCCCCTGCGGCTGGCGCTCGCCGCCCGTTTCGGCCCCGCCGTAGGTCACGGGCGCGCCCGCCTCGACCTCGGTGACGTGAGCAGACGCCTCGGCATCGCTGACGAGCACGTCGGCCGGGATCGCGGAGCGCATGCGCTCTGGCGTCCAGTAGGCGGCTGCCGCGGTCGCGTCGGCCGACGACACGGTGGCGGTGTCGACCTCTGAGTCCGGCGTCGAGGCGCCCGCGGCGGCCGGCGCCACGACCAGCCCGCAGGCGATGAGTGCAGCGCCGACGAGTCCGGCGCGGAGTGGCGTGAATTTCATTGAGGCATCCCTTCGATACAGTCAGTATTGTAGAATACATGAATGCCACCGAGGCGTGGCGCGCACACCGGCGACTTCCCGTCGACATTCCGATGTATTAGGTTGACTGGATCCCTCTCCGCGGCGCAGGCTCGTCAGCACGGGATGCTCCGAATGGGGGAGGGCGGGCACGTGATCAGGCAGGCGGCGCCGGGGGCCGCTCCAGTTGACGACGCGGCCCATGTGTGTTCCGAGGACTGTGGACCAGGACCTCGGCGCCCTCACACGCGCGCGGCGAGGAAGTCCTCGTGGTGCGAGCCGTCGTGGTCGAGCACGAGCACCGTCGACTCGGGGACCTCGATGAACGCGCCCGGCAGGTCGGTCAGCGGCTCGGACACGATCACGCGCGCGGTCGCATCGAATGCGCGGAGCTGCGGCACCTCCGGGTACATCTCTTGCAGCGCCCGCATGTCGGCGGAATGGAACAGTGTGCGCGAGCGGTGCGCGGTCGAGTACCGGAACGCCCAGATGGACTCTCCGTCGGAGACCGCGAACGAGCCCTGCACCGCGTTCTCGATGCCGTAGGTCGCGGCGACCCGCTCGATCTCGCGCAGGGCCCGGCCCATCGCGCCGATCGGATCCTGCTCGAGCCCGAACGTGATCGCGAGGTGGAACACGACCTCGGAATCGGTCGTGCCCTTCACGTGCGGGAACAGCTTGGGCTCGAGCTGGATCATGAGATCGCGGCGCATCTGCGAGAACCCGGCGATGGCGCCGTTGTGCATGAACAGCCAGTTGCCGTAACGGAAGGGGTGGCAGTTCGTCTGCTGGATCGGCGGCCCGGCCGCCGCCCGCACATGCGAGAAGAACAACGGCGACTCGATGGCCCACGTCAGCTCACGCAGGTTCTCGTCGTGCCACGCGGGCTCGATGCTGTGGAACAGCGCGGGCATGACGCCCGCGGCCGTGTCGTCGGGATACCACCCGACGCCGAAGCCGTCGCCGTTGACGGTCTCGGCGCCGAGCGGAGAGTTCAGGGACTGAGCCACGAGCGAATGCCGTGGTTCGAGGATCAGCAGGGCGGGCCGGATCGGCTCCCCCCAATATGCAAGCCACCGGCACATGTCATCGCCTTCCGTCAGCCTTCCGAGGGTGGGAGTGCACAGCGGGACAGCTCCTGCATCCGCTGCTTCGCCTGATCGAGCGACCAGGGCAGTTCCACCAGCGGCTGGGACTCCCCCGACGCCGCCGGCGTCTTCGACGCGATCGAGGCGATCGCGAACGCCGTCTCGCGCACGAAGTCGTGACCCGAGCTGGAGTTGTTGAGCGAGACGACCACCGTCAGCCCGGTACCCGGGTCGGTGAACGCCGCGGTCAGCGCACCCGTCGCCTCGGACGCCGTGCCGCGCAGCGGCCCGTACGCCATGCCGCCGAGACCCTGTGTGACCCACGGATCCGCCCCGGGCACCGCCGCCGTCGTCCACTGCTCGCGAGCGGTGCGCTCACTGAGCAGCGCCCCCGATGCGAACGCCTGGCTGAGCCGGACGGTGTCTTCGAGCTGGGACCGCGCGCCACTCGCCGCGCCGCCCATCGAGCTCGACTGCAGTGAGTCGTCGAGGCGCGCCGCGCAGTCGGGCGCTCCGTCGGGGCCGGGTCGCGCCGCATAAGCGCCCATGAGCCCGGGCTGCTCGAGGGCCGAGGGCGCGGGTAGCGTCGTGCCGGTGAGCCCGAGCGGGCCGATGACGTACTCGCGCGCCAATTCGGACCAGCTGCGATGCGTCCCGCGCTCGAGCGCCATGCCGAGGAGGATGAGGTTCGTGCGTGAGTACGAGACCGTCTGCCCGGGCGCCCCGGTGCGCGGCAGCGCGAGCGCGCTCGAGACGAGCTCGACCGGCGACCAGATGCGACCCGGGTTCTGCATGAAGTGCACCCGCAACGGCGGATGGTAGTCGGCGAGGCCCGAGGTGTGCCGGCACAGCTGCTCGAGCGTGATGCCCTCGAGGCCCGGGATGTCGGTCACGTAGTCGCTGACCGGGTCGTCGAGGGCGACCGCTCCGGTGTCGGCGAGCTTGAGCAGGAGCAGGCACGTGATCTCGGAGGTCACGCCCGCGAGGTGGAACGTCTGCGCGGGCTCGACCGCGGGCGCGCCCTCGTCGAAGGCCACCGTGCCCGCGACGCCACGCCATTCGCCGGCCCAGGGGGCGGACACCGCGGCGAGACCACCGCTCGATCCGCTGAGGGTGACGGCGTCCGCGAGCACCTGCTGCAGCGCGGTCGCCGTGTCGCCCGCGATCGTCTCGTCGACCGCGCCGAAGCGCTCACCCGGATCGATCGTGCCCCCGGTGCATCCGCTCAGCGCGACCGCGACGACGAGGACGCCTGCGGCTCCCGCGACGCGCCCTCTGCGGCGACCCATTGATCGGCCCACTCAGCCCCCTAGCCGTGCACCTGCTGCGATTGTAACCCGCGGCATCGCGGTGACCTGAGCCCGGCTCACGCCTGCGTGCCCGCGGGCGCACCCAGCTCGCGCACCGCACCCGCCATGAACCGTTCGACGTTCGCGTCGACGATGATGTCGTTCGGCCGCAGCGGTCGTGCGAGGTACAGCCCTTCGAGGCTGGTGAGCCGGCTCAGCGCGACGTAGGTCTGTCCGGGGCTGAACACCCGCGAGCCGAGATCGACGATCGCCGAGTCGTAGCTCGCACCTTGCGACTTATGTATCGTGACCGCCCACGCGAGCCGGAGCGGGAACTGCGAGAACTCGGCGACGACCTCGCGCTCGAGCTTCTTCGACACCGGGTCCCACGAGTACTTGTACTTCTCCCACGTCGCCGGCTCGACCTCGTGCTGCACGCCGTCGACCTCGACGCGCACGACCTTGTCGAGCGAGGTCACTGTGCCGATGGTGCCGTTCACCCAACGCGGACCCTCACCGCGCACCATGGTGTCGTTGCGGAGGAACATGACCTGCGCGCCGACCTTCAGCTCGAGCCGTTCGTCGGCCGGGTAGGCGCGCCCGCCGAAGTCCCCCGCGACATCCGCGGCGTTCGTGAGCGACCGGCCCGGCAGGCGCTGCAGTTGCGCCCGGTTGATGCGGTTCACGGCATCGTTTCGCGTGGCGAGGGTGATCGCTCCCTGCTCGGGCAGCGGGCGTCTCGCGCCGGTCGAGTTCAGCACGCCGGCGATCTCGGCGGTCACCTGGCCGAACCGGACGGCGTTCAGCATGTGCTTGAACGTGTCGTCGTGCTGCCGGTGCACCTCGCCGAGCTCGAAGATGCGCAGGGATGCCTCGCGCCACACGTTCGCGTCGAAGAACCACATCGACGGGTACGTGTCCGCGAAGTAGCGGCGCTCGTCACCGTCGCCCGGCACGGGCGCGAGCTGGTACGGATCGCCGAACAAGACCACCTGGACGCCGCCGAACGGCTCGGCGGCGCGCTGGCGCGCCTGGCGGAGCGAGCGGTCCATGGCGTCCATGAGATCGGCGTTCACCATGGACACCTCGTCGATGACGAGGGTGTCGGTCGCGTTCAGGATCTTCCGCACCGCGTCGTTCTGTTCGATGCGGTGGTCGGCGATCAGCCCGATGGGCAGCCGGAAGAGCGAGTGGATCGTCTGGCCGCCCACGTTCAGCGCCGCGACACCGGTCGGCGCGCAGATGACGATCTGCTTCTGCGTGTTCCAGTTGAGGTGGTTCAGGAGCGTCGACTTGCCCGTGCCGGCCCGGCCGGTGACGAAGACGTGGTCGCGCGTGTGCTCGATCGCGTGGAACACCGCCGCTTGCTCAGGGGTGAGGGTGACATCGGGCACGATCCACTGTAACGCTGCGCGCGGCCACCAACCCGAGCCGTGGATCGCGTGCGAGGACACCCTCCGGTTCGGCCGATGCTCCCCGCATAGACTGGCCGAATGGGGAGACGGAGGGCGCGCACGCGGCGGGTGTCGTGGCTCGCCGTGCTGGGCTGGGGCGGCGTCGGCATGCTGCTCGCCGGGGCGTTCTTCGCCGCACTCGGCGCCCTGAACCAGAACCTGTACGGCGCGTCGAGCTTCGTCGACCGCTACCTGCACGCGATCGCGGAAGACGAGATCCTGACCGCCGCCACGACGCCGGGCGTCGCGCTCGACGAGTCGGAGCTCGAGGCGATGGGCCTGCCGGCGGACGTCTCCACCGCGATGCTCCGCTCGAACGTCGTCGGTTCGGGCCCGCAGGACATCCGGATCATCGACGACGAGAGCCGCGACGACGGCAGCCACCTCGTGACCGCGAGCTACCGCCTGGAGTCCCGCATCGTCGAGACGACCTTCGAGGTGCGACCCATCGCGCCGCTCTACGGCGTGCTGAACCGTTGGGAGTTCGCTCGCAGCCCGCTGGCGGTCATCGACGTCACGGCGGCGCACAACCCGTTCTTCACGGTGGGCTCGCTCACCCTCGACACCCGGGCGCGGAAGAGCGGCGAGGAGCTCGCGGCCTTCACCCAGACCGCCCCGTACCTCGCGATCGCGCCCGCCGTGTACGAGTTCGACTACGACTCGACCCTGCTCACCGCGCAGCCCGAAGAGATCACGATGGAGCCGTCCCTGCGCGCGTCGGTCACGGTCTCATCGCAGGCGACGCCGGCGTTCACCGAGCGGGTGCAGACACAGGTCGACCAGTTCCTCGACGCCTGCGCGACGCAGCCCGTGCTGCAACCGACGGACTGCCCGTTCGGCATGGTCATCGACGACCGGGTCGTCGGCGAACCGACATGGAGTATCTCCGCCTACCCGATCGTGACCCTCACGCCCGGCGAGGACGCCTTCGTGATGGCGCCGACCGCGGGCGTCGCGCACCTCTCGGTGGACCTGCAGTCACTCTTCGACGGCGACTTCTACACGCTCGAAGAGGACGAGACGTTCACCCTCGCCCTCGATGCGCGGATCAGGGCCGACGGCTCCATCTCGGTGCAGCTGAAATAGCGCCACCGGTCAACGCCGCTCGTGGTCTCGTTCGGCGATCGCCTGCAGCCTCGCGTTGTACTCCTCGAGCTCGGCGTCGCCCGTTCGATCCGCGTGCCGATCGAGCCGCTTCGACTCCTTCTCGTCGCTCCGCGACCACTGGATCGCGACCGTGATCGCGAGCGCGACCGTGGGGATCTCGCCGATGGACCACGCGATACCGCCACCGACCTGCTGGTCGGCGAGCGCGTCGGTGCCCCAGCCCATCGCGCCGTACCAGTCGGCGAGCAGCAGCCCGCTGCTCATCATGATGGAGAGTCCGAAGAACGCGTGGAAGGCCATGGTGCCGAGCAGCAGCACGAGCCGGAACGGGTACGGCAGGCGGTACGGCACCGGGTCGATGCCGATGAGCGACTGCACGAACAGGTACCCGGTGATGAGGAAGTGCGCGACCATCCACTCGTGCCCGATGTGGTCGTCCATCGTCCAGCGGAACAGCGGCGAGTAGTAGAAGACCCAGAGTGACCCGGCGAACAGCACGGCGGCGACGATCGGATTCGCGATGATCTGCGCGAACCTCGAGTGCACCGCGAGCATGATCCACTCGCGGCCGCCTCGGCTGCCGTCTTTGCGGGCGTCGATCGCGCGGGCCGCGAGCGTGACGGGGGCACCGGGGACCAGGAGCACCGGAATGCCCATGGTGAGGACCATGTGGGCGAGCATGTGCGCCGAGAACAGGTACTGCTCGTACACGTTCACGCCGCCGCTGGTCACGTACGCGAGCACGAGCATGCCCAGGATCCAGAGCACGGTGCGGTAGACCGGCCACGTGTCGCCGCGGCGGCGGAGCCGCCGGACGCCCGCCACGTAGAAGAAGATGCCGAACCCGGCGAAGAACAGCCAGATGAGGTCGGGGCTCCACTCGGTGAAGTACCGCCACCACTCAGGGACGGGTGGCAGCGGCTCGCCCGTCAGGATCTCGGCCGGCGTGCGCGCGAGCGAACCGAGATCCGCTTCCTCGTCGACCGGGGTCGCCGTGCGCGCGAGCGCCGCCGCCACTCCCGAGGCGATGCCCATGAACGCGAGCTCGATCACGACGAGCAGCCAGAACGGGCCGCGCGCGTTGCCGGGGCGGCCGGCCGGCAGGCCGGTGACGGATGCTCCGCCGGCGGGCGTTCCGGCGGGAGCCGCCGCACGGCTGATCCGCTCGATCAGGAGCCGGCGCTGGACCGCGCCGAACACGCCCAGGGCGACGAGTGCGCCGACCTTCGCGATGACGAGCACGCCGTATGGCGACGTGAGCGCCGGCCAGTCGCCGATGCGGAGCGCGGCGCTCGCGTAGCCGGAGACCGCGACCACGATGAAGGACACGAGGGCGACGGTCGAGTAGCGGGCGAGCACGATGGGCAGGCGTTCGGCGTCGAGCCTCGGCTTGAGCAGCACGAGGGTGAGCAGCCCGCCGAGCCACGCGGCCGCGAACACGAGGTGCAGGCCGAGCGCGGTCACCGCCTCGCCGTGGCCGGCCGCGCCGGCGGCGTGCCCCTGCTGGGCCAGCGGCACGAGGCTCACGACCGAGAGCACGGCCACGAACACGAGCGCGGTCTGGTTGCGCACCGCGAAGCACAGCACGGTGACGGCCGCCGCGACGAGCGTGGTCGTCAGCCACGCCTGCCCCAGCTCGATCGTGGTGAGGAACTGGCCGAGCTTCTGCCCGAACGCGTCGCTCAGGTCCACCTGCTCCCCGGTGACCACGAGGAAGGTGAACAGGCCCGTCGCGGCGCTCGCGACGGTCATCACCGCGGCGGACGCCGCCGCGACGTCGAGCGCGGCGTCGAACTCGGGCTTCTTCGGGCTGAGCGCCCAGACGGCGAGCACCAGCGAGCCGATCATGCCGGCCGCGCCGAGGTTCACGACGAGCTTCGCGATGGGCAGCCCCCACCGTGCCACCGGGCCCGGGTCCTGCAGCTGGTAGGGCGCCGCTCCCCCGCCGACGGCGAGGCCGATCACCGTCGCGATGACGGCGACGGCGAGCAGCACGGCTGGGCCGAGCACACGGACGGAACGCACCGGACCAGCCTAGGTGAGCGCGCTGGGAGCAGCGTGCGGCCGGGCACGACGAAGGGCGGGCGGCTTCCGCCGCCCGCCCCTCAGGAGTCGCGAGACTACTTGGCGGCAGCCTTGAGCTTGGAGCCGGCCGAGACCTTGACCGAGAAGCCGGCCGGGATCTCGATCGTGGCACCGGTCTGCGGGTTGCGGCCGGTACGCGCGGCGCGCGAGGTGCGCTCGACGGCGAGCCAACCCGGGATCGAGACCTTCGTGCCCGAGCTCACGGCCTCGGAGAGCGCCTCGAACAGACCGCCGAGCACGGCGTCGACGGCGGCCTGGCTCTGGCCGGTGGACGCGGCGATCTTCGCGACGAGCTCGGTCTTGTTCAGCGACTTGTCAGCCATTGAGTGTCCTCCTCGGACGTCTACTGCCGAACGGCAGCTGTTCTGGTGGTTCCACAGGCGGCTTGCGTCGCCTCGGGGCCGATCAGGCCGCTCCGAATGTAACAGAGTTCCGCGGAATTCCGCGGATTTCCCAGGCGTTCGGCCGATCGTGACCCGGCGTGTCGCCGCTGCGCCAGGCGTGACGGAGCTCGGAACGTGGGTGGGAGGACGATCCTGCACGCCGCCAACCCACTTTTGGCCTTCCAACGCGACGGCGCGGCAACGCGACGGCGCGGCAACGCGAAAGGGCGCCCCCTCACGGGGACGCCCTTGCTGCGAGGTCGGTGCTTACCAGCTCGACTTGGTGATGCCGGGCAGCTCGCCGCGGTGCGCCATGTCGCGGAAGCGCACACGCGAGATGCCGAACTTGCTGAGGTTGCCGCGGGGGCGGCCGTCGATCGCGTCGCGGCTGCGCAGACGCACCGGCGACGCGTTGCGGGGCAGCTTCTGCAGGCCGACGCGGGCGGCCTCGCGGGTCTCGTCGGTGCCGTTCGGGTCGACGAGCGCCTTCTTCAGCTCGAGGCGCTTCGCGGCGTAGCGTTCCACGATCACCTTGCGCTGATCGTTGCGTGCGATCTTGCTCTTCTTGGCCATGGATTAACGCTCCTCTCGGAAGTCGACGTGCTTGCGGATCACCGGGTCGTACTTCTTGAGCACGAGACGGTCGGGGTTGTTGCGACGGTTCTTGCGGGTCACGTACGTGAACCCGGTGCCGGCCGTCGAACGGAGCTTGATGATCGGACGGATGTCCTGCTGCTTCGCCATTAGAGCTTCACCCCACGAGCCTGCATGTCCTTGACGACGGCCTCGATGCCACGGGCGTCGATGACCTTGATGCCCTTAGCGGACACGTTGATCGTGATGTTCCGGCGAAGCGACGGCACGAAGTACGTCTTCTTCTGCACGTTCGGGTCGAAGCGGCGCTTCGTCCGGCGGTGCGAGTGCGAGATGTTGTGACCGAAGCCGGGAACGGCGCCGGTCACCTGGCACACTGCTGCCATTGGTTTCCTCCAATACCGAGGGGCGGATGCCCCTCCCAAGGTCTCTTGTCTGCAGACGTCTCCCACCGGTCGCCCGGTCAGATACGAGGGGTTCGTCCACGGTCTGGGCAGTGGAAGTGCCCAGCCAAACGTCGAGTCTAACAGACCCGCAGGTCAGCCCCGACATGACGAGAGCGGATGCCTCGCGCGAGGCATCCGCTCTGGTCACGCGACCGCGCTCACGAGGTGAGCGAGTCGACCCACTCCTGGTTCTCGGAGATCCACTGCGCCACGACGGGGCCGTAGTCGTCCGAGTCGTTCTCGTTGAACATGGCGTTCTCGAGCGAGTACAGGGTGTCGGAGTCCATCTTGAAGTTCTTCAGCCAGCCGCTGAGCGTCGGGAAGTTCTCCTCGAAGCTCTTGCCGCCGAACGAGTGGATGCCCTCGGCGTCACCCATCACGCCCTCGGGGTCCTCGAGGTCCTTGATCGGGAACGCGTCGTAGGCCCAGTGCGGGCGCCACAGCGTGACGGCGATGGGCTCGCCCGCGTCGGTCGCGGCCTTGAGCTCGGACAGCATGGCCGGCGTCGACGAGGTCAGGTAGTCGAGCCCCTCGAGGCCGTAGGTCGGGATGGCCTCCTCGCTCGTGACCCGGTTCAGGCCCGAGCCCGGCTCGATGCCCACGAGGCGGTTGTCGAAGTAGTCGGCGTTGTCCGCGAGCTCGGCGAGCGAGTCGATCGGCGCGTCCTCGTTCACCGCGATGGTGAGCTTGGCGTCCTCGTTCCAGGCGCCGAGGTCGACCATGTCGTCGCCGTACTGCTCGATGTAGTCGGAGTGCGTGATCGGCAGCCAGGTGTCCAGCACGACGTCGTAGTCGTCGTCGGTGAGGCCCTGGTAGACCGGCGCGACGTCGGCGTACTCGAGCTCGACGTTGTAGCCCTGCTCCTCGAGGATCGCCTTCCAGAGCTCGCTCGCGGCGATGCCCTCGTCCCAGCCGTTGAACACGGCGATCGTGAGGTCCTGCCGGTCCCCGTTCTCGAGGGTCTCGGCCTCCGCGCCGGTGCAGCCGGCGAGTGCGAGCGTCGCCGCGGCCCCGAGGGCCAGGGCTCCGGTGAGGTGCGTCTTCTTCATGGTGCTTCCTTTCCTCCCGCGTGCTGTGTCGCGGGCGTTGGGGATGGTTCCGCGCGCGGGGCGCGGACGTGCGGGGCGACGGATGCTCCGTGCCCACGTGATGGGCGCGCCGGCCGTGGGCGGCCGACGCTCGGTCATTGGCTGATCGGCGACTTGAGCGTGGAGTGCTTGACGGCCAGGCCCGAGCCGTCGGTCTCGGCGAGATCGGTCGCCTTCGAGGCATCCGTACCCGCACCCTTGGCCGTGCGCTTGGGCCTGCGCATGCCGCGCAGCCCGCCGCCGAACGCGCCGGTGACACGGTCGAGGATGACCGCCAGGATCACGACCGAGAGGCCCGCCTCGAAGCCGAGTGCGACATCGATGCGCGTGAGGCTCTGCACCACCTGCCCGCCCAGGCCGCCGGCGCCGACCATGCCGGCGATGACGACCATCGAGAGCGACAGCATGATGACCTGGTTGACGCCGGCCATGATCGACGGCATCGCGAGCGGCAGCTGGATCTGGCGCAGGATGCGGCCCGGCGAGGAGCCGAACGCCTGACCGGCCTCGACCACCTCCTTGTCCACTCCGCGGATGCCGAGCTCGGTGAGCCGCACGCCCGGGGCCATGGCAAACACGATCGTGGCCACGATGCCGGGCACGACGCCCACGCGGAACAGGATCAGTGCCGGGATCAGGTACACGAATGCCGGCATCGTCTGCATGAAGTCGAGGATGGGCCGGATGATGTTCGACGCGACCGTGTTGCGGGCCGCGAGGATGCCGACCGGGATCGCGATGAGGACCGCGATCGTGCTCGCCACGAGGACGAGCGCGAGCGTGTCCATCGCGTTCTCCCACTGGTTCACGCCGAGCACCACCGTCAGGCCCACGAGCGAGCCGAGCGCGAGCTTCCAGCCCTTCGCCCACCAGGCGATCGCGGCGATCACGATGATCACCGCCCAGAACGGCGGCGTGGAGAGCACCCAGTCGACGGCGTCGTAGAAGCCGAGGAAGATCGTGCGGAGCACCGCGAAGAACCCCGCGAGCGCGTCGGTGAGCACGTCGATGAACGCGTCGGCCCATTCGCCGAGCGGAAGGCGGAAGTCGTTCACCGGGCACCTCCCTCGTTCGCCGCCGAGCCGGGCACGGCGGTGCCCGCCGCCGCTTCCGGATCGGAGGTCGCGCGCAGCGTCTCGGTGATCACGTCGACCGGGACGGTCGCCGGCGGCTCGACGACCTGGATCTCGGCCGTGTCGGTCGAGAGGTTGCCGAGCGCCGCGAGCAGTGTCACGCGGGGCACCGCGCCGAGGAGCCGGCCCTGCTCGTCGACCACCGCGAGCGACATCGGGCTGAGCGCCGCGCTCTCGAGGAGATCGGAGAGGTACTGGTCGGGCGCGACGGTCGCGTGGTCGGTGCGGATGACGGACTCGAGCGAGCGCTCACCGCGCTGCACCAGCCGCAGCACGTCCCGGTCGTGCACCACGCCGAGGAGCTTGCGGCCCGAGCGCACGACGAACACGGTCGAGGTCTGCAGGTCGCGCATGGTGCGGAGCGCTGCGCGCGGTCCGGCCGACGCGGCGATGACCGCGCGCGGCGGCTCCATGACATTGGCCGCGGTGAGGACGCGGGCGCGGTCGACGTCGGCGACGAACGAGGCGACGTAGTCGTCGGCGGGATCCGTGAGGATCTCCTCGGCGGTGCCGACCTGCACGATGCGGCCGTCGCGCATGACCGCGATGCGGTCGCCGAGGAACATGGCCTCGTTGAGGTCGTGCGTGATGAAGACGATCGTCTTGCCGAGCTCCTGCTGCAGTTCGACGAGCTGCTCCTGCATCTCGCGCCGGATGAGCGGGTCGAGGGCCGAGAAGGCCTCGTCCATGAGCAGGATGTCGGTGTCGGCGGCGAGGGCGCGGGCGAGGCCGACGCGCTGCTGCATGCCGCCCGACAGCTCGGAGGGCAGCTTCTCCTCCCAGCCGGCGAGGCCGACGCGCTCGATGACGCGCATCGCGCGTTCGCGCCGCTCGGCCGCGGGCACGCCCTGGATCTCGAGGCCGTACGCGGCATTGTCGAGCACCGTGCGGTGCGGGAACAGCGCGAAGTGCTGGAAGACCATCGAGATGTGGTCGCGACGCACGGCACGCAGCTGCTTGGCGGGGACGTCGGTGATGGGCTTGCCCATCACCGAGACCGTGCCGGCAGTCGGCTCGAGCAGGCCGTTCAGGGTGCGGATGAGCGTCGACTTGCCGGAGCCGGAGAGGCCCATGACGACGAAGATCTCGCCGGGGGCGACGCTGAAGTCGGCATCGATGACGGCCGCGGTACCGAGTGCGGCGATCTCGTCCCGGCTGGCCCCGCGCCGGAGCCGGGCGAGGGCCTCGGCCGGGCGGCGGCCGAAGAACTTGGTCAGGCCGCGCACCTCGAGTGCGGGCTGCGCCGGAGCGGTGTGCTGGTCCTCGACGATCGGCGGTCGTTCGAGCGGGGCTGCGGTCGTGGAATCGGGCATGCGGGCAGGCATCTCCACGGAGAGCGCGGGTACGCGAGCACCGATTCCGGCGTCGCGGAACTCTCCTGGTTCAGGCCGGGTTCAGGCGATCCGGGACGCGGGGCTCAAGCCGGCGAATCATGCATGCCAGGCGAACTCCACGTCCAGCGCACACCGCCATCGGAGCGGTGTACCACGCGCGGAACCATACGTTCCCGCGAGGCCGGTAGGGACCGTCTCAGCGGAAGCGCGGACAGGGGCAAACGACCCGTGAGGGCCGACGTCAACGGTAGCCATGTTCATGACGCAACCTCAACCCGAGCCGGTATACCGCTGGCCCGACCAGGGATTTCAATTCATTTCGATGAATCGTCCACGGCGCGGCGGGAGAGGACGGCGGCGGTGAAGAAGCAGACGGCGCCGAGGAGGGTGCCGAGGTTCGCCCAGTATTCACTCAGCAGATCGCCGGTCTCCGGCACGACATAGGCGCCGATCGCGGAGGCGCCGAACGCGACCGAGCCCGCCAGGTTCAGCCAGGTGCCGTGCCAGGTGCGCGCATCGGGATCCCAGAGCCGGCCCCGGTCCTTCGTCGCGACGACCGCGAGCGTGCTCGAGACGAGGAACGCGATCGAACCCCACGCGTCGGGGCGCCAGCCCGCCCCGACCGCCTCGGGCCGAGCAATCGCCGCGGCGAGCGCGGCGGCCGTCGACAGGTTGAACAGCAGGGTGCCGGCGAACTGGATCGCCGCGGCCCACCAGTCGGCTCGGTCCGCGCGATGCATCTGCCGCCGAGGCATCCGTCGCCCGCTCAGACTGAGCTGGATGAACGCGGCCAGCGTGAAGAAGACCGAGCCGATGACGAACGTGACGTTCGCGCCGACGTCGCCGAGCCACGCCGCGTACGGCGGAAGCGCACCCGCGAAGAAGCACAGCGAACCGACCGCGAAGCCCCAGGCTTCGCGGCGCAGCCGTCTCGTGGTGGTGGCGACCGGGCGCGTCATCGCCCGGTGTCAGTGGTGGAACGTCGGGCCGAGTCCCGGATGCGGCATCGGCGAATCGAGCGCATCGAGGTAGGCCGTCTCGGTGCGGATGTCGCGCATCAGGTCCTCAGCGAGGTCGCGGCTGAGCCCGTTGCGGCAGACGATGCGCATGACGGTCTGGCCGGCGAGGTCGCCCGAGAGCGGGTACGCCGGGACGAGCCAGCCTCGGATGCGGAGCCGCTCCGACAGGTGGTAGAGCGTCCAGTTGTCGGTATGGCCGGCCTTCAGGCGCCACGCGAAGACGGGGATGTCGCTGCCGTCGGTGAGCAGCTCGAAGGCGTCCAGCTGGCTCACGCCGTGCGAGAGGTAGCGCGCGACATCCTGCGAGGCCTGCTGGATCTCCCGGTAGCCGGTCCGCCCGAGCCGCAGGAACCGGTAGTACTGCAGCAGCACCTGGGCGCCGGGCCGCGAGAAGTTCAGCGCGAACGTCGGCATCTCCCCGCCGAGATAGCTGACCTTGAAGACGAGGTCCTCGGGCAGTGCCGCCGTATTGCGCCACACGACCCAGCCGACGCCGGGGTAGACGAGTCCGTACTTGTGACCCGACGTGTTGATGGACTGCACGCGCTCCACGCGGAAGTCCCACTCGAGGTCGGGCTGCAGGAACGGCGCGACCATCGCACCGGATGCCCCGTCGACGTGCATCGGGATGTCGAGCCCCGTCTTCGCCTGGATCTCGTCGAGCTTCGCGGCGATCTGCGCGACCGGCTCGTACGCCCCGGTATAGGTCACGCCCATGAGCGCGACGACGCCGATGGTGTGCTCGTCGACCACGTCCTCGAGCCCCGTGCCATCCATCAGCGGATGCTCCTCGGTCGTGGGGATGAACCGCATCTCGACGTCGAAGTAGTTGCAGAACTTCTCCCAGCACACCTGGACCGCCGAGCTCATGATGAGGTTCGGCTTCTCGGTCGACTTCCCCGCCGCACGACGCGCGTGCTGCCAGCGGCGCTTCAGCGCGAGCCCGCCGAGCATGCAGGCCTCGGAGGAGCCGATCGTCGACGTGCCGATCACGTCATTGCGGTTCGGTGCGTTCCAGAGGTCGGCGAGGATGCGCCAGCAGTACTCCTCGATCGAGGCCGTCGCCGGGTACTCGTCCTTGTCGATCATGTTCTTGTCGAACGAGTCCTTGTAGAGCCGGTCGGCGTGCTCATCCATCCAGGTGCCGACGAACGTCGCGAGATTCAACCGCGCATTGCCGTCGAGCATGGTCTCGTCGCGGACGATTCGGTAGGCCGTGTCGGGCAGCATCGAGCCCTCGGGAATCTGCGTGTAGCGCGCGGTCGTCGCCTCGCCGGCGCGACTGAACGTCGGAATGAGCTCGTCGTCTTTGAGCATGGCCCCTCCCCAGGTCCGGTTCAGGGCAGACGATACGCCCGTCTGCCGCCCGACGGCTATCCCGCAGGTCGAGGAGGGCGTCGGCGGGGCTCGGGACGCGTCGCTATTCGACCGGCGAAGCCGGGGCAGCGCC
The DNA here is from genome assembly GCF_030866785.1 of Agromyces protaetiae. Classification (NCBI taxonomy): domain Bacteria; kingdom Bacillati; phylum Actinomycetota; class Actinomycetes; order Micrococcales; family Microbacteriaceae; genus Agromyces; species Agromyces silvae. The sequence continues at coordinate 4,141,304 of NZ_CP133018.1, forward strand.
GAGCTTCTCGGTACAGGTCGCGCACAGCCCGAACACGTCGACGACGTGGGCCGCGCCCGTGAAGCCGTGCTCGCCCGCGACACGCTTGGCCCAGTCCTCGACCTCGTCGGCGGCGATCTCGACCGTGAGCCCGCAGTTCCGGCAGATCAGGTGATGGTGGTGACCGGTGCTGCACGCCCGGTAGAGCGCTTCGCCCTCGGGCGACTGCAGCGAGTCGGCGTCACCGCTGGACGCGAGGTCGCCGAGTGCCCGGTAGACGGTCGCGAGGCCGATCGGCGAGCCGCTGGCGTGCAGCGCCGAGTGCAGCGCCTGCGCGCTGATGAAGCCCTCGGTGTCGTCGAGGGCCTCGCGAACGGCCTCGCGCTGCCAAGTGTTGCGTTTCATGCGATCCGTGCCTCTTCCGCGGTCTCGACGGGGATCGAGCGTGCCCTCCACGGTAGTCGCCGAACCCTGGAAACCCCCAGGGCGATCACGAAGCACGCGGTCGCGGCCAGCGCGATCGACGGGCCCGCCGCGATCGCGAAGGCGCGCGACGCCAGCACCCCGGCGATGCCCGAGGCGGCCCCGATGACCGGAGCGGCGAACAACACCCCCCGATAGCTCGTCACCACGAGCCGCGCGGCGGCCGCAGGCGCCGCGATGAGCGCGATGGCGAGGATCGCGCCGACCGCGGGCAGCGAGCTGACCACCGACGCCGCGATGAGGCCGAGCACGAGCAGCTCGACGGGCCATTCGCGGAAGCCCGCCGCGCGGAACCCCGCCGGGTCGAACGTCGAGAACACGATCCGGGTGCCGAAGGCCGCGACCGCGAGCACGGCGACGACCGCGACGACCGCGGCGAGCACGATGTCGGCGTCGGTCACCGTCAGGATCGACCCGACGAGGAAGGCCTCCGGCTGGATGGGCAGCCCCGGGATGGCGGCCTGCAGCAGCGCACCCGCGGCGAAGCCGCCGGTGAGCACAACGCCCGCGGCCACCTGCGCGCCCTGGCGGCGGATGCGCGCGATGCCCGCCATGATCGCCACGATGACGACGGATGCCACGGCGGCACCGAGCGGCACGCTCACGCCGAGCGCGGCCGCGGCCACGGCGCCCGGGTAGGTCGCGTGCGTGAGCGCCTGCGCGAAGAACGTGCGGCGGCGGAGCACGACGAGCGCGCCGACGAACCCGGCGCCGGCCCCGATCACGATCGCGGCGAGCATCGCGCGTTCGAAGTACCCCATCAGCGCCGCTCCCCCGCGAGGTCGCCGTCGGCCGCGGCGCGGCGCGGCATCCGCCCTCGTGGCGTCACCCGCGCGACCGTCGCACGCCCGGCCGCCCACGCGCCCAGCAGGACGAGGGCGTAGCCGACGACGAAGACGCCCACGACGGTCGCGCCGGCCGGCAGATCGACGCCGAGGCCGACCGACGCGGCGTAGCCGGCGGAGAGGCCGAGCCACGCGGCGATCGCCGCGAAGACGCCGGCGACGGGGAACAGCACCCACAGCCGGTCGGTCACGAGCCGGGCCACCGCGCCCGGAACGATCAGGAGCGCGAGCACCAGCAGCGTGCCCACCGTGCTCGCCGCCGCGACCACGACGAGCGCCACGGCCGCGTTGAGCGTGAGGTCCAGCAGGAACGCGGGATCCCCCGCCGCGCGGCTGCCGCGCGCGTCGAACGCCCGGAACAGCTGCTGCTTCATGGTGAGCACGACCGCCGCGAGCGCGACGAGGCTCACGATCACCAGTGGGAGCACATCGGCCGGCGGGATCGTGAGGACGCGGCCGAAGAGCAGGGCCTCGAGCTCACCCGCATAGTCGGAGCTCTTGGACACCACGATCACGCCGATGCTGAAGGTCGCCGTCAGCACGATGGCGATCGCGGCGTCCGAGGCCACGCCCGCGCGGCCGAGCCAGGTGAGCACGACCGCCGCCGCGAGCGCGGCCACCGCGGCACCGGGCACGAGCCCCGACGTACCGGCGACGGCGAGGCCGATCGCCAGGCCGGGGAATACCGCGTGCGTGAGGCCGTCGCTGATGAACTCGAGGCCGCGGAGGTTGACGAGCACGCCCACCACGCCGGCGACCACCGCGAGCACGAGCATGACGCCGAGCGCACGCGCCATGAACGGCAGCTCGAACGCTCCGAAGAGCGCCTCGGCGAGGCCCATCAATGACCCTCGTGACCGGGGACGACGAGCGTGTGCTCATCGATCTCGATCTCGGTGCCCTCGAAGCACGCCTGCAGGTTGTCGAGCGTGAGCACGTCGGTGACGGGGCCGTGCGCGAGCTGACTGCCGTTCACGAGCACCACGGAGTCGCAGACCTGCCGGGCGAGCTCGAGATCGTGGGTCGAGACGACCACCGCGACACCGCGGCGCTTGAGGGTTCGCAGCGTCTCCACCAGCGCCTCGCGGTTCTGCTGGTCGAGGCCGTTGAACGGCTCGTCGAGCAACAGCAGCTGCGGCTCGGAGGCGAGCGCCCGCGCGAGGAGCCCGCGTTGTCGCTGGCCGCCCGAGAGATCGCCGAACCGGCGCGCGCCCAGCTCGGAGAGCCCGACGGTGTCGAGGGCGGTGCGCACAGCATCGCGGTCGCGCCGACCGGGCCAGCGGAGCAGCCCGAGTCGCCGGTACCGACCCTGCATGACGACCTGTCGAAGGCTGATCGGGAAGTCGGGGTCGAGGTCGGCGCTCTGCGGGAGGAGGCCGATCATGCCGGGCGCGGCATATGCCTTCCCCGCGAACTCGACCGTGCCGTGGGTGCGCGGGACGAGCCCGAGCAGTCCGTTGAGCAGCGTGGACTTGCCGGCGCCGTTCGGCCCGATGAGCGCGACGGCCTCGCCGGGCGCCACGTCGAACGCCAGCCCGTCGACACCGCGTCCGCCCGGGTGCATGAACGCGGCATCGCGGACGCGCAGCACGGGCGGGACGGTCATCTGACTATTCTTCCAGTGCGGCGGGGAGCGGGGAAGCCGTGACGCCCCACGACTCGAGGATGAGCCGCGCATTGTGGATCTGGCTGCCGAGGTACGTCTCGCCATCGGTGCCCTCGGCGCCGAGCGAGTCGCCGTAGAGCGCGTCGTCGCCCGCGTACACCGCGACGCCGGCCTCCCGCGCGATGGTCTCCGCGGCCTTGGGCGAGATGGAGCCCTCCGAGAAGACCGCTTGCACGCCGGTCGCCGTGATGCGAGCCACGAGCTCGTCGATCTCGGCCGCGCTCGGCTCGGCATTGTCGTCGAAGCTCGGGATCACGCTGCCGACGAACGTGATGCCGTAGGCGTCGAGGAAATAGGTGAACGCATCGTGGTTGGTGACCAGCAGGCGCTGCTCGGCCGGGACCGTGTCGACGTTCTCGGCGATCCAGGTGTCGAGGGCCTCGAGCTTGGCCTCGTACGCGGCCTCGTTGTCCTCGATCTCGGCGGCATCGAGGCCGTCGACGTCGGCCAGCCCGTGCGCGATGTTGTGCACCATCACCGCGGCGAGCGCAGGATCGGTCCAGATGTGCGGATTGCCGTCTTCGTGCGCGTGGTCGTGGTCGTCGGCGTGGTCGTGGTCGTCGGCGTGGTCGTGGTCGTCGTGTGCGGCGTCGTCGGCGTGCTCGTCTTCAGCGTGATCGTGATCGTGATCCTCGCCCTCGGCGTGGTCATGGGCGTGGTCCTCCTCGCCGGCGTGCGAGTGCGTGCCGTGCGTCTCGATGCCGTCGCCCGCGTCGATCAGCACACCGTCGAAGCCCGAGGCGCTCACGGCGTCCTCGACCCAGGACTCGAGCCCGGCGCCGTTGATGACGAGCGCGTCCGCGTTCGCGAGCGCGGCCAGCTGCGCGGCCGACGGGTCGAACGAGTGGGCGCTCTGGCCTGGGGTGAGCATCTGCGTGACGGCGGCCTGCTCCCCCACGAGCTCACGTGTGAAGTCACCGACCTGCGTCGTGGTCGCGACGATCGACACGCCGTCCGGCTCTGCGGCCGCGCCGGCGCATCCGCTGAGTGCCACCGCGGTCGTCGTGAGGACGCCGCCCACCAAGAGCGCGCGCGAGAGGACGGACCGGGCAGGGCGGGGTGCAGACATGCGCTCTACGATAGTTTCTTGAGAATGATTGTCAAACTCACGACGCGACGCGACGCGTCATCGTTCGCCGGGGACTGGCGCCCGGGTCTGGCAGGTGAGAGGGTGAAGCACGTGGAGCCGACCACGACCCCCCTCACGTTGCATCCGTTCACCCTGGCCGACGCCGAACGCATCCTCGCGGGCGAGGTGGACCCCTATGACGGCTGGGAGGGCGGCTACTCGTTCGTCGACGAGCCCGAGCTCATCGACGAGTACGTCGCGGCGGTGCAGGCCGGGGGAGACCCCGCGCCCTTCGGGCCGTACCTCGTACGACGCGGCGCGCACGGCGCGGCCATCGGTGGCGTGAACCTCTTCGCCCCCGGCGACGACGGCGCGGTCGAGTTCGCCTTCGGACTGGTCCCGGCCGTGCGCGGTCAGGGCCTCGCGGTGCACGCGGTGACCGCGGCGCTCGCGATCATCCGTGCGTCCGGCGCCGGACTCGCACGCGCCGAGGCCGAAATCGGCAACACCCCGGCGCGTCACGCGCTCGAGAAAGCGGGCCTGACCGAGGTCGGCCGCAATGGCGACTCGGTCGTCTACGAGCGCCGCCTCTGAGCCGCGCGTCGCCGCCGAGCCGGCTGCGGCCGTTCAGCGGTGCGCGGCCTCGCCGCGCGCGATCACTCCAGCCCATCACTCCAGCAGGAGGGCCGGCTCCTCGATGATCGACGCGACGTCGGCGAGGAAGCGGCTCGCCACGTCGCCGTCGACGACGCGGTGATCGAACGATCCGCCGATCGTGGTGACGAACCGCGGTCGCACCTCGCCGTCGACGACCCACGGCTTCTGCCGGATCGTGCCGAGCGCGACGATCGCGACCTCACCGGGGTTCAGGATCGGGGTGCCCGTGTCCATGCCGAAGACACCGATGTTCGTGATGGTGATCGTGCCGCCCCGCATCTCGGCCGGCTGCGTCTTGCCCTCGCGCGCAGTGAGCGTGAGCTGTTCGAGGGCCGCGGCCAGTTCGACCATCGTCATCGCCTGCGCGTCCTTCACGTTCGGGACGATGAGCCCCCTCGGCGTCGCCGCGGCGATGCCGAGGTTGACGAAGTGCTTGACGATGATCTCTTCGTCGGTCCACTGCGCATTGGCCGTGGGGTTCCGGCGCACCGCCCAGATGAGGGCCTTCGCCATGATGAGGAGGGGCGAGACCTTCACGCCCGCGTAGTCCGGCGAGGACTTGAGGCGCTTGACGTATTCCATGGTCCGGGTCGCGTCGACATCCACGAACACCGATACATGCGGCGCGGAGTATGCGCTCTGCACCATCGCGTTGGCGATCGCCTTGCGCACGCCCTTCACGGGAATGCGGCTCTCGCGAGCGGCCGGCGGCTCGGGAGTCTGGATGTTGCGGAAGACACTCGCCTGGCTGGCCTCGCGGATGACGTCGTCGCGCGTGACATCGCCGATCGGCCCGGTCGGCGTGACGCGGGTGAGGTCGACGCCGAGGTCTTTCGCGAGCTTGCGGATCGGCGGCTTCGCGATCACGGGCAGCGACGACTCGGCCCGGCGCTCGGCCGCGGCCGGCTGGGCGGCGCCCACGGGGGCGGGCGGTGCAGGGGGTACGACCTGCTCGGCGACAGCCGGCACCGCGGGAGCGGCGGCCGCGAGCTTCTCGTGCGCCGTGCCCGGTGACGCGTGCCGACGCCGGCGGCTCTGAGCTGGTCCTGAACTGCCGTGCCCCACGAGCACCGCGCCACTCGCCTCGGGCGACGCCGGCGTCGCCGTGGGCGCCGTGGGCGCTTCAGCTCGCGGCTGACCCGGCGCCTCGCCGGAAGAGCCCTCGGCGGCGTCCGTGCTGATGACGAGGATCGGCGTGCCGACGTCGACCGTCGCTCCCTCCTCGACGAGCAGCTCGGCGACGACGCCCTCGAACGCACTCGGCAGCTCGACGAGCGACTTCGCGGTCTCGATCTCGACGAACACCTGATCGAGGGCGATGCGGTCGCCGGGGGCGACGCGCCACTGCACGATCTCGGCCTCGGTCAGGCCCTCGCCGACGTCGGGCAGGGGGAACCGGATCTCGCTCATGCCTTCACCCTTTCACCAGATGTATCCCGTGCGCCGTATGCCCTGGTCGTCGTCAGAACGCCAGCGCCCGGTCGACGGCCTCGAGCACGCGGTCGGGGCTCGGCAGGAACTCGGTCTCGAGGGCCGCCGGCGGGAACGGCGTGTCGAAGCCCGAAACCCGCAGCACCGGTGCCTGCAGCGAGTAGAACGCGCGTTCGGCGACGGTCGCCGCGATCTCGGAGCCGATGCTCACGTTGCCGTACGCCTCCTGCGCGACGACGAGACGCCCGGTGCGCTCGACCGAGTCGATCAGCGGCCCGTAGTCGATGGGGGAGAGGCTGCGGAGGTCGACGACCTCGAGGCTGGTGCCCTCGTCGGCCGCGATGTCCGCTGCCTGCAGCAGGGTGGCGATCATCGCACCATGTCCGACGACAGTCACATCCGTGCCCTGGCGCATGATGCGGCTGGAGTGCAGCGGCAGCCCCGCGTGGTCGAGGTCGACCGGCCCCTTCGGCCAGTACCGGCTCTTCGGCTCGAAGTACAGCACGGGATCGTTCGAGCGGATCGCCTCCTGGATCATCCAGTAGGCGTCGTGCGGGTTCGACGGGCTGACCACGCGGAGGCCCGGGGTGTGCGCGAAGTAGGCCTCGGGGCTCTCCTGGTGGTGCTCGATCGATCCGATGTGGCCGCCGTAGGGCACGCGGATCACGATCGGCATCGAGACGCGGCCGTCGTGGCGGAGCGTCTGGCGCGACAGCTGGGTGGTGATCTGGTCGAACGCCGGAAAGATGAAGCCGTCGAACTGGATCTCCACGACGGGCCGGTATCCGCGCATGGCGAGTCCGATCGCGGTACCGACGATGCCCGACTCCGCGAGCGGCGTGTCGAGCACGCGGCGCTCGCCGAACTCGTCCTTCAGCCCCTCGGTCACTCGGAAGACGCCGCCGAGCGAGCCGATGTCCTCGCCCATCAGCAGCACCTTGTCGTCGGCGCGCAGCGCCTCGCGCAGCCCCGCCGTGATCGCCTTGGCCATGGAAAGGGTGTGCACACCGCGGACATCTTCGGGCTGGTCGGGCTCGGTGCCCGATCCGTCAGCGACGGGCGACTCCGTCTTCATTCCGGTCTCGGCATATGTGTCGGTCATGCGGTGCCTCCGTCGAGGCCTCGCTCGAACGCGTCGAGCCAGGCGAACTGATCCTGCATGAGCTGGTGCGGCTCACTGTAGACGTGCGCGAACATCGTCTCGCGCGAAGGCGCCGGCGCCTCGAGCGCGCGCCGACGGAGGTCCGCGGCGACGTCCTGCGCCTCCTGGTCGACCTCGGCGAAGTACGCCGCGCTGGCGCCGCGGCCCTCGAGCCACGTGCGGTACCGCGTGATGGGATCGCGCTCGGCCCAGTACTCCTCCTCGGCGCGGGTGCGGTACTTCGTGGGGTCGTCGGCGGTGGTGTGGGCACCCATGCGATAGGTGACGGCCTCGATGAAGCTCGGGCCGATGCCCGACCGTGCCTCCTCGAGCGCAACCCGGCTCACGGCGTAGCTCACGAGCACGTCGTTGCCGTCGATACGCAGGCCGGGCATGCCGAAGCCGGTGCCGCGCAGCGAGATCGGGCTGCGCGACTGCCGCTCGACCGGAACAGAGATCGCCCACTGGTTGTTCTGCACGAAGAACACCTGGGGGGTCTGGTAGCTCGACGCGAACACGAGCGCCTCGCTCGCGTCGCCCTGCGATGTCGCCCCGTCGCCGTAGTACACGAGCACGGCCGCGTCGGCCTCGGGGTCACCGGTCGCGGTGGCGCCGTCGAAGGTGAGGCCCATCGCGTAGCCCGTCGCGTGCAGCGTCTGCGAGGCGAGCACCAGCGTGTAGAGGTGGAAGTTCCCGTTCTCCGCCGGGTCCCAGCCGCCGAGCGTCGCACCGCGCAGCAGCGTGAGGATCTTCACCGGGTCGAGCCCGCGGATCATGCCGACGATGTGTTCGCGGTACGACGGGAAGATGTGATCCTGCGGCCTGGCGGCACGAGCGGAGCCGACCTGTGCCGCCTCCTGGCCATGGCTCGGCACCCAGAGCGCGAGCTGACCCTGCCGCTGGAGGTTCGCTCCGGCGATGTCGATGCGGCGCGAGATCGTCATGTCCCGGTAGAACTGCTCGAGCTCGACGTCGGAGAGGGCCTCCACCACCGGAAGGAACTGCTCGGCCTCCGGCGTGGGCCGCAGCTCACCCTCGTGGGTGAGGAGCTGCAGGGTCGGCGCGGAGAAGTCTCGTTGGAGGGCTGCCACCGTTCCACGGTACTCGCTCTGCCTGACCGCATTCTTGTGAGACGGCCACAAGCTCGACGGCGATTGCTTTGGTGAGCGCCTACAGAGCGGCCGGCGGATCGAGTGCGGCGAGGGCCTCGATGACCGCCTGCACCGACGGCTCTTCGCCCACGCTGACGCGAATGCCGTCACCGGGGAACGGGCGGGCGACGACCCCCGCGCTCCACAGCGCTTCGGCCGTCGTCTCGGTCGCGTCGCCGGTCGGCAGCCAGATGAAGTTGCCCTGGGCCGCGGGCACCGGCCAGCCGGCGGCGAGGAGCGCGTCGCGGAGCCGGTCGCGGCGCTCGACGATCGCGGCCACGCGGTCGAGGAGCTCGGCTTCAGCCTCGGGTTCGAGGGAGGCGAGCGCTCCGGCGGTCGACGCCGCCGTGACGCCGAGCGGGATCGCGGTCGACCGGGCCGCGTCGAGCACGGCGACCGGGCCGATGGCGTACCCCACACGCAGCCCGGCGAGACCGTAGGCCTTCGAGAACGTGCGCAGGATGACGAGGTTCGGGTATCGCCGGATGAGCTCGCGGCCGTCGACGGATGCCTCGTCGCGGACGAACTCGACGTACGCCTCGTCGAGCAGCACGAGCAGGTCCGAAGGCAGCCGGCGCATGAGCGCCGCGAACTCGTCGGCCGTCACGACGGTTCCCGTGGGGTTGTTGGGGGAGCACACGATGAGCACGCGCGTGCGGTCCGTGACGGCGGCCGCCATGTCGTCGAGTTCGTGCCCGTGATCCGCCCGGTTGGGCACCTGGACGCTCGTGGCGCCCGAGACCGTGACGAGACCCGGGTATGCCTCGAAGGACCGCCACGCGTAGACGACCTCGTCTCCGGGGCCTGCCGCCGCCTGGATGAACTGCGCGAGCAGCGAGACCGACCCGGCGCCGACGAGCACCTCGTCGGCCGTGACGCCGTAGCGCTCGGCCAGTCGCTCCCGGAGCGCGAGCGCGCTCGCGTCGGGGTACCGGTTGACGGCCCCCGCCGCGTCGGCGACGGCCTGGCGCACCGAGGGCAGCGGATCGAACGGATTCTCGTTGCTCGAGAGCTTGAATCCGTCGGCCGGGGCGGGGCGGCCCTGCCGGTACGCGGGGAGGGCGGCGATCTCTGGGCGCAGGCGGACGGGTGCCGGCGCGGGCTCCGAAGCGGTCACGACCTCCACCGTAGCCGCGAACCACTGCGGAGGGTGTCCCGGCTCTCGGCGCCACAGGGGGCATTCGTCCGCGCGCCATGCGGGTTCGCGGCTCGGTTGTCCACCCTGTTCTTGCGGCGGTGGCCTCTGCCAGAGTGGAGCCATGCGGTTCATCATCAAGGTCCTCGTGGTCGCCTTCGCCCTCTGGCTCACGACATTGATCGTCGCCGGCGTGCACGTCGTGCCGTACGAGGAGACGACCCTCGGCACCGTGCTCACCTATCTATTGGTGGCCCTGATCTTCGGTCTGGTGAACGCGATCGTCGGCACGGCGATCCGCATCGTCGCCTTCCCGCTGTACCTCATCACGCTGGGGCTCATCTCGTTCATCGTGAACGGACTGCTGCTGCTCATCGTCGACTGGATCAGCGGCCTCATGGGCTTCGGCCTCGTGGTCGACGGCTTCTGGTGGGGCGTGCTGGGCGCACTCGTGCTCGGCATCTTCAGCTGGATCATCGGCCTCATCGTGCGGCCGGCCCGGAGCTGACGCGTGACGCGCGCCAGTCGGTGCGCTCTCCCGAGGCAGTGCCGGTGAAGTCGCGGATCAGGTCGCCGAAGGCGGCCAGCTCGGGGGCCTTCGAGTGGTCGACGAGCTCGGCGGTCTCGCGGTAGCGGGCGAGTTCGTGCGCGGGCAGCAGCTCTGCGCCGGCGCCCTCGGCCGTGGGCAGCGCGGCTCGGCTCGCGGTCACAAGGCCGGGCGACGGATGCCCCGGGCCGCCGAGCGCCGGGATCAGGTCCTCCTCGTGCTCGAGCGAGAGCACGGGCACGTCACCGAGATCCGTACTCGCGACCGGGCCGCCGAGGTTCACGGCACCGACGACGTTGAGCTCATGGTCTGCCACCATGCCCGCCGCGACGATTCCGCCCGCCGAGTAGCCCACCGGCAGGATGGGGTCGCCGGGACGCGCGCCCGCCTCGGCGAGCGCCTGCCGCACCGCCCGGTCGGCCGCGCCCGATTCGGCCCCGCTGACCCGGAACCGGTCGAGGCCTGAGTCGTCGGCGATCGCGTGCACATCGCTCGTGAGGTCGAGCGGCTCGGCGCCGGCGACCGGCGACGCCGCGAGCGTCCCGCCGACGTACACCAGCCACCGCGGCGCGGCCGCCGGTCCATAGCGTTCGACGCGGATCTGCGCAGCGCCCGGCGCGGGAGCCGGGACACGTCGCGCGATGTCACCCACGCCCGCAGGCGGCGGCACCCTCGACACACCCACCGCGGCGTCACGCCGCACGGCGACCGGGCCGTCGACGAACGCCCGGCTGCCGAACAGGCCGAGACCGCCCGCCGCACCGAGCAGCAACGACGCGTTCTCGGGCGCGGCGACACCCGCACCGAGCAGCATCGCGATCGACGGCGGCAGGCCCCGCAACCCGAGCAGGAACTCGTCGGCCGCGCCACCCGCCGAGCGCACCAGCCGGACGAAGTCCGGGTCCGACAGGACCGCGCGTGCCGACGCCTTCGGATTCCACGCCCCGCTCGCCGCCGCCCGCGCGAGCACCGCGCCGATCGCCATGCCGGGTACCACCAGGAACGGCAGGGCGAACAGGGCGAGGAGCCCCGTGTTCGCGGCCAGGTAGCGCGCCCCGAGGTCCCACATGGCGGTGACCGTGCGCTCGGCGCGCCCGTACTCCTCGGCGCTGCTGACGAGCGCAGCTCGCAGATGCTGCGTCTGCCATGCTGCAGTCTCAAGGAGCGAACTCGCGTGTGACAGGCCGGATGCCGGACCCCACGAACCGGCACCGGGCGCGTCGGACACCCCGCTCTGCACGATCCCGCGGCGGATCGCCGCGGCCCGCTCACGCCAGTCGCGACACGCACCCTCGAGCGCGCCGAGCGCGGCCGCCTCGGCGAACAGCTCGTCGAGCGCCACCCGGCTCCCACCGCCGACACTCACCGTGAGGTCATCGCCCATCAGCCCTCACCCACCATTCGCGACGGCCGGCATACCCGCCGGTCACCCCGCTCCCGGGGCATCGGCGATGACCTGGAGCCGCGTCGCCTGCCGGTGCTGCGACTCGCACGCGTCGGCGAGGACCGCCGCCGCCGCACCGAGCCGGGTGCGGAGGTCATGCAGTCGCGCCTCGTACGCCTCGGCCGCGGTTGAACGCCAGGCGAGACATCGTCCGGTAGGCAGCATGACCCGCAGGCCGCCCTCGACCTCGGCCAGGAATGCGTCGAGTTCGGCCCGGTGGCGTGCGGCCGCGGCCGCGAGGCGGGTGGCTTCCGGCCCGGGCAGGAGCCCGGCATGGAGGTTCGGCATCCCGACATCGTCGCGGCACGAGACGGCCCACCCCGAGGCATCCGCTCGATCTGTGAGGTCCGCGCGAGACATCCGTCCCTGTGGAGGGGCCGTCAACGATCCCTCATCTGGTGCCCGCGCTCCGATCTCGCCAGAATGGAGCAATGACGCGAGCGGAACCCGCGGGGGACGCCGCGCAGCCGTTCCGGGTGTCCTTCGTGTGCACGGGCAACATCTGCCGTTCGCCGATGGCCGCGGTCGTGCTGCGGTCCCTTGCCGAACGCGAAGGCCTCGACGGTGCCCTCGCGATCGAATCCGCCGCGACCGGTGACTGGCACGTCGGCGAGCGCGCCGACCATCGCACGCTCGACGCGCTCGGCCGCGCCGGGTACGACGGCTCGTCGCACCGCGCCAGGCAGTTCGATCCCGGCCGGTTCCCGATGCTCGACCTCGTCGTCGCGTTCGACCGCGGACAGGCGCGGATCCTGCGCAACTGGGCGCGCAGCCTCCTCGACCAGCAGAAGGTGCGGCTGCTGCTCGAGTTCGACGGCGACCTCGCCCCGCTGCAGGACGTACCCGACCCGTATTACTCCGACGCGGAAACCTTCGACCGAGTTCTTGGGATGATAGAGCGGTCGACGCAGTCGCTGTTCCGACAACTCGCACCAGCTCTCAGACAAGGAATCCGCTAGATGTCGCTGCCTCCCCAACCGCTCAGCCCCCTCGACGGACGCTATCGCGGGGCGGTGGGCGAGCTCGGCGAGCACCTCTCCGAGGCCGGCCTCAACCGGGCGCGGGTGCAGGTCGAGATCGAGTGGCTCATCGCGCAGACCGACCGTGGATTCTTCGGCACCTCGCCCCTCGACGCCGAGCAGAAGGCGTCACTGCGGCAGATCGTCGCCGACTTCGGCCAGGCCGACATCGACGAGCTCGCCACGCTCGAGGCCACCACGCGCCACGACGTGAAGGCCGTCGAGTACTACGTGCGCCGCCGCCTCGCCGAGCGCGGGCTCGCCGAGCTCACGCACTTCGCGTGCACCAGTGAGGACATCAACAACCTCTCCTACGCCATCACCGTGCGCGACGCGGTGCGCGAGGTCTGGCTGCCCAAGCTCACCACCGTCATCGAGGCCCTCGCCGCGCTCGCGCGCGAGCACCGCGACGCCTCGATGCTCTCGCGCACCCACGGTCAGCCAGCGACGCCGACGACCATGGGCAAGGAGCTCGCGGTGTTCGCCCACCGGCTGCGCCGCATCGAGCTGCAGATCCAGGCGACCGAGTACCTCGGCAAGTTCTCGGGTGCGACGGGCACCTTCTCGGCGCACGTCGTCGCGGTTCCGGATGTCTCGTGGCCCGAGGTCTCGCGCGAGTTCGTGGAGTCGCTCGGGCTCACGTGGAACCCGCTGACCACGCAGATCGAGTCGCACGACTGGCAGGCCGAGCTGTACGGCCGGGTCTCGCACGCGAACCGCGTGCTGCACAACCTCGCGACCGACATCTGGACGTACATCTCCATCGGCTACTTCCGGCAGATCCCGGCCCCCGGCGCGACCGGGTCGTCGACCATGCCGCACAAGGTCAACCCGATCCGGTTCGAGAACGCCGAGGCGAACCTCGAGCTGTCGTCGGCGGTGCTCGACTCGCTCGCGGCGACGCTCGTGACCTCGCGGCTGCAGCGCGATCTCACCGACTCGAGCGCGCAGCGCAACATCGGGGTCGGGTTCGGGCACTCGCTGCTCGCGCTCGACAACATCCAGCGCGGACTCGGCGAGATCGACCTCGACCGCGACGTGCTGCTCGCCGACCTCGATGCGAACTGGGAGGTGCTCGGCGAGGCCATCCAGACCGTGATCCGCGCCGAGGTGGTGGCCGGTCGTTCGAGCATCGCCGACCCGTACGCGCTGCTCAAAGAGCTCACGCGCGGCAAGCGCGTCGGCGGCGAGGAGCTCGCGGCGTTCGTGTCGGGACTCGACATCGGCGACGACGCGAAGCAGCGCCTGCTCGCGCTCACGCCCGCGGGCTACATCGGCCTCGCCGCGGAGCTCGTCGACGCCCTCGGCTGAGCGCCGCCCGGGTCAGTGGCCGCGGTCGGCGGGCGGGGGGTTCTCAGGGTCGGCCGGGCCGGCGGATCCTTCGCCGGCGTCCGGCGGCGTCACGGTTCCGGGATTCTCGGCGAGCTCGGCCCGCTCCGAGGCATCCGGCTTGATCGCCATCTGCAAGAGCGCCAGCACGACGAGCACGATGATGAACACGCCGCCCGCGCCGATCAGGGTGAGCGTCCAGTCACGCGTCACCATCAGCGTGACGAGGCCGACGAAGATCGCCGCGATCGCGGCGCCGCCGACGTACTCCATCGGCCGCAGCACCTCGCGGCGGCTGGGCTGGTACCGGTCCTCGGGCTGCTGGGTCACGACTGCTCCGATCCGGATGCCTCGGAGCGATTGCCGGCCGTGCGGGCCGCGCCACTCCATTTGAGCGAGAAGCCCCCGATCATGAGCAGCACGCCGACGATCACGAGGTACGCCCCGAGCAGGCCGACGATGCTCACCGCGTCGAGGGGGAAGATGAGGAACACGATGGCGGCGAGCGCGGTCGCGGCGCCGACCGTCACCCAGTCACGCGATGCGGACGCGCGGCCGCGTGCGCGGAGACCGGCGATGAGTTCGACGATGCCCGTGACGGCCGCCCACGAGATGACGAGGACGACGAGGAACGCGACACTCGGGGGCATGATCAGGGCGAGCACGCCGGCGATCGCGGTGAGCAGCCCGTTGGCGGCGAAGAGCGCGCGGATGAGCCGGTCGTCGATGAGCCGAATCGACATCGCGCCCGTGAACAGGCCGGAGACGACGGCCCAGACACCGAACACGGCGAGGCCAAGCGTGGGGGAGTGGTCCTGCGAGAACGTGATGACGACCGCGGGCACGATGGCAAGCGCGCCCCGCACGACGGGGACGGACCAGTACGGCGCGCGCACGACGGCGTCGGCACGGGCTTCGGCCACGGGGACCTCTTTCGTTCGGGGGATGCGTCAATCCTACGCGTCGCGGCTGGACGGCCCGTCCGGGTACCTCGGCGTCGAGGGGGGTACGGTCAGAGGGCCTTCACCGCGGTGAGCACCTTGCCGAGCGAGTCCTTGGCGTCGCCGAACAGCAGCGTCGTCTGCGGCTCGTAGAGCAGCTCGTTCTCGATGCCGGCGAAGCCGGGCCGCATCGAGCGCTTGAGGAACACCACCTGGCGGGCGTCGCCCACCTCGAGGATCGGCATGCCGTAGATGGGCGAGCCCGGCGTGGTCTTCGCCGCCGGGTTCACGACGTCGTTCGCGCCGACCACCAACGCGACATCCGCCTGGGTGAACTCGCCGTTCACCTCGCTCATCTCGCGCAGCGCCTCGTACGGCACGTCGGCCTCGGCGAGCAGCACGTTCATGTGACCGGGCATGCGCCCCGCGACGGGGTGGATCGCGAACACCACCTCGATGCCGCGCGCCTCGAGCTCGCGCTGCAGTTCGGCGACCGTGTGCTGCCCCTGCGCGACCGCGAGCCCGTAGCCCGGCACGATGATGACCTTCTGCGCGTACCCGAGCAGCACCGCGACGTCTTCGGCGCTCGACGAGCGCACGGGCCGGTCCGAGACCTCCGTCGAGCCGGCGGTCGACCCGCCTCGGAACGCCCCGAACAGGATGCCCGAGACGCTGCGCCCCATGGCCCGCGCCATCGCGCGGGTCAGGATGGTTCCGGATGCCCCGACCAGCGTCCCGGCGATGATGAGCAGCACGTTGCCGAGCACGAAGCCCGAGGCCGCGACCGCGAGCCCGGTGAAGGCGTTGAGCAACGAGATGACGATGGGCACGTCGGCACCGCCGACGGGCAGCACGAGCAGCACGCCGAGCACGAGGCCGGCCGCGAGCACGCCGATCGCCGCCCCGAACGGCGCGTCGATCACGACCCAGATCCCCGCCGCGATCCCGCCGAGCACGATGAGCCCCATGAGCACCGGCAGGCCGGGGAACACGATCGCGCGCGCCGACATGAGGCCCTGCAGCTTCGCGAAGGTGATGATCGAGCCGGCGAAGCTCACCGCACCGATGAGCAGGGTCAGCACGATGGCGAGGCGCGTGCCCCAGTCGACGGCGTGGTCGAGCTCCAGCAACGCGACGAGCGCCGCGGCACCGCCGCCGACCCCGTTCAGCATCGCCACGAGCTGCGGCATCTGCGTCATCTGCACCCGGCGCGCGACGGGCCAGGCGATCGCGGTGCCCACGGCGATCGCACCGAGGATCCACGGGATGTTCTCGAGCCGACTCGAGAGGAAGACGGTGATCACCGCGACGAGGGCGCCGAAGGCGCCGACGAGGTTGCCCCGGCGCGCGGTGCGCGGCGCGCCGAGTCCCTTGAGCGCCAGGATGAAGCAGACCGCGGCGACGAGATAGAGCAGCGCGCTCCAGGTCGGGTCGAGCACGCTCACCGGCCGGCCTCCCGGTTCGTCGTGTCGCCCGGAGCATCCGCAACCGCCCCAGCCGGTTTCGCCGGTCTCGACCCGCGGAACATCTCGAGCATGCGGTCGGTCACGACGAACCCGCCCACGAGGTTCGCGGTCGCCAGCACGACCGCGAGCAGGGCCACCGCGAGCACCCACGGGTCCTCCGCCTGCCCGGCGACGATGATCGCACCGATCACCACGATGCCGTGGATCGCATTGGTGCCGCTCATGAGCGGGGTGTGCAGCGTGCTCGAGACCTTGGAGACGACCTCGAAGCCCACGAAGACGGCGAGCACGGTGATGGTGGTGAGCGCGACGGCGTCCATCAGGCGCCTCCTTCCGTACCGGATGCGGGTGGTTGCGCCGATGTGGCGGATGTCTCGGGCGGAGCAGATGCCGGCGGCGGCATGTACACAGCGCGCGGGCCGGATGCCTCGGCGAGCGCCTCGGCCGTCGGCTCGTGCCGCACCATTCCGGCATGAGTCAGTGCGGCGCCGGCGACGACCTCGTCATCGAAGTCCGGGAGCAGCTCGCCGTCGACGGTCATCAGCTCGATGAGGTTCGCCACGTTCTTCGCGTAGAGACGCGACGCGTCGGACGGCATGCTCGATGCGGCATCCTTCATGCCGACCAGCGTGACGGCACCGCCGTGAACGGGTACCCGCACGTCCGCGCCCGGAATCGCGCCCTCGACGTTCCCGCCCGACTCCGCCGCGAGGTCGACCACGACCGAGCCCGGCCGCATCGCGGTCACCATGTCGGTCGTGACGAGCCGGGGCGCCCGCCGACCCGGGATCGCGGCCGTCGTGATGAGGACGTCAGCCTCGGCGACGTGCGGCGCGAGCAGGCGCCGCTGCAGCTCGGCCCGATCCGCGCCGAGCTCGCGCGCGTAGCCGCCCGACGCATCCGCCGCATCGAGGTCGAGCGAGACGAACGTGCCGCCCATCGAACGCACCTCGTCCGCGGACGCCGCGCGCACATCGTTCGCCGACACCCGCGCCCCCAGCCGCTTGGCGGTCGCGATGGCCTGCAGCCCCGCGACGCCGGCGCCCAGGACGAGCACGCGGGCCGGCGGGATCGTGCCCGCCGCCGTCATCGAGAGCGGGAAGAGCCGGGGGAGCCGCATCGCCGCCTCGAGCACGCAGCGGTAGCCCGCGATGAGGGCCTGGCTCGTGAGGGCATCCATGGACTGTGCACGCGAGATGCGCGGCACGAGCTCGAGCGCGAACGCGGTGACGCCGGCCTCGGCGAGCGCGCGGACCGTGGCGAGCTCGCTCGCGGGCGAGGCGAGGCCGACCGTGATCGCGCCGCGGCGGAGGCGGCCGACCGTAACCGGATCAAGGGGTCTCACGTGCGCGAGCACATCGATCGACGCGAGATCGAGGTCGACGGCCGGTTGCGCGCCGGCCTCGGCGTAGGAGGCATCCGAATGACCGGATGCCTCGCCCGCCCCCTGCTCGACGACGACCTCGAGGCCGAGCCCGATGAGCTGACGCACCGTCTCGGGCGTCGCGGCCACGCGCCGCTCACCCTCCAGCCGCTCGCGTGCGATGCCGACCCGCATGGCGCTCCTCTCACGCGCGCCGCGGCGGGACCCGTCCGAGTCGCCGCACCGCGTCACGTGTGGATCACACTAGGGCCGCGGGCAGTCGATGGCTATTGACCACGGGCCTTTCGCCTTTCGCGCGCCGGAGCCGCCTGGCTCAGTCGGTGCGGATCTCAGTCGGCGTGGATCTCAGTCGGTGCGGACGACGATCGGCTCAGCCTCCTGCGGGCCCCCGCACTGCTCGCTGCCGCCGATGCGGTGCCACACGAGCTCGGCCCGGGCCTCGCCGAGCGAGGCGCCCGCCTCGTCGAACACCTCGGCGGTCATCGTCTCGGGTGTGTCGCCATGGAACGTGGCGTACCACCGCCCCTCACCGCCCCCGGCGATCGCGATCATCGGTCCATCGGCGGAGAGCGGAGCATCCGTCGCCGTACTGACGCAGCCCGCCTCGGTGCAGAGCTCGAGATCGAGTCCGGAACCGGCGGCCACGCCCTCGACGACGACCCCGACACCCGAGACATAGCCGACCGCGGGGCATACGGTCGGCGGAAACGCGACGCACCCCGCGAGGCAGCCCGCGAGCAGCACCGCCGCAGGCCCGAGCACGGCCGTGCGCCGCGTCGACCGCCGCGCCGTCACGTTCATGCGCACTCGCATTCGTTCGACATGCCTCCAAGCGTGCCGGTGCGAGCGGGCGGTGCGGGCCTCGTGCGCGAACGTGTTGCCGAATCGATGTCCGATCGAAGCCCGATCGGCATCACACGACCCCAACGAAATCGCCGTCGTCCGCCGAGCGATCGCGCTACCCTCGGCGCATGCTCATCATCGGAAGCATCCTCGTCGGTCTCGCCGCGCTGCTGCACGGGTACATCTTCCTGATGGAGAGCGTGTGGTGGCGGCGGCCCGCAACGTGGAAGCGGTTCGGCGTCGCCGATCAGGCGCAGGCCGACGCGACCCGGCCGATGGCGTACAACCAGGGGTTCTACAACCTCTTCCTCGGCGTGGGTGCTGCGGTCGGACTCGTGCTCGTGTGGGCCGGGCTCGTCGACGCGGGGCGCGCGCTGGTGCTGTTCGCGACCGCGTGCATGGCCCTCGCGGCAGTGGTGCTCACCACGACCGGGCCCGGATACTGGCGCCCCGCGCTGGTGCAGGGCGTGCTGCCCGCGCTGGGGTTCGTGGCCTTCCTGTTCGTCTGACGCGCTAGGCCGGTACGTCCGCCATCTACCGATGAACTGATCGAACGCCCCCGTCTTGTCAGCCCTGCACCATGTCGGCGAAGCGCGAGAAGTGGCCGTGGAACGCGACCGTGATGGTGCGGGTCGGGCCGTTCCGGTGCTTGGCGACGATGAGGTCGGCCTCGCCCGCGCGAGGGCTGTCGCGCTCGTAGGCGGACTCACGGTGCAGCAGGATCACCATGTCGGCGTCCTGCTCGATCGAGCCAGACTCACGCAGGTCGGAGAGGGCCGGCATTTTGTCGGCGCGCTGCTCCGGACCACGGTTCAGCTGGGAGAGCGCGATGACCGGGACCTGCAGTTCTTTCGCGAGCAGCTTGAGCGCACGCGAGAACTCGGAGACCTCTTGCTGGCGACTCTCGACGCGCTTGCCGCTCGTCATCAGCTGGAGGTAGTCGATGATGACCATCTTGAGTCCGACGCGCTGCTTGAGCCGGCGGCACTTCGCGCGGATCTCCACGAGGGTCATGTTGGGGGAGTCGTCGAGATAGAGCGGCGCATCGTTGATGCGACCGCGGGTCGACGCGATCGTGGTCCAGTCGCGCCCGTCGACGGTGCCCTTCCGCATGTTCTGAAGCGGGACGGATGCCTCGGCCGAGAGCAGGCGCATCGCGATCTCGGCCTTGCCCATCTCGAGGGAGAACACGATGGCCGGCAGGTCGTGATGGATCGACGCGGCGCGAGCGAAGTCGAGCGCGAGCGTCGACTTGCCCATGGCCGGACGCGCGGCGACGATGATCATCTGCCCCGGATGGAACCCGTTGGTCAGCTCGTCGAGATCGGCGAACCCGGTCGGCACACCGGTGAACTTGCCATCGGTGTGCTTGGCCGCCTCGATCTCATCGATCGCCTGCGTGACCGCCTCGGTCAGCGGCACATAGTCCTCGGTCTCGACCGAGCCCGTGACGCCGTAGATCTCGGCCTGGGCGTTATTCACCAGCTCGGTGACCTCGCCCTCGCCCGCGTACCCCATCTGGACGATGCGGGTGCCGGCCTCCACGAGCCGGCGCAGCAGCGCGCGCTCGGCCACGATCGACGCGTAGTACCCGGCGTTCGCCGCGGTCGGAACGAGGCTCGTGAGCGTGTGCAGGTACTCGACGCCGCCCGCCCGCTGGAGCTCGCCGGTCTTCGTGAGCTCGTCGGTCACCGCGATGACGTCGGTCGGCTCGCCGTGCGAGTAGAGGGTGAGGATCGCGTTGAAGACCACCTCGTGCTTCGGCACGTAGAAGTCGACGCCGCGCACGGTCTCGATGACGTCGGCGACCGCGTCCTTGGAGAGCATCATGCCGCCCAGCGCGCTCTGCTCCGCGAGCAGGTCGTGCGGCGGTGTGCGCTCGCCCCGGCGTGCGTTGCCGTCGTCGGCCGGCTCGGCGATCCCGATGTGGGCGAGAGACAAGCTGGTGACCTTCCAATCCGCGTGGCTTCGCGCTCATGCGCGGGCGCTCGAGACCCTCCAGCCAGTCCTATCAGGGACGACCGTCATCGGCTTCGAGGGACTCCCACGAGGCGTGATCGTGAGACGCGGATTCACCCTAAGGAAGCATCCGTCCACACACAACTCTGCCTGTGGATAACTCTGGGGAGAAACTGCGCGAAACGCCGTGGATCATGTGCAGTCAGCCTGTGGAGAAGTGTGGAATTCGGGCGAATTACACGGGATGAATTTTGACCTGAACAGGTATTTCTCAATTCCACAGCTGTGGGGGAAAACTTCTTTGGATGTCTGTTCACTCGGTGTAACCACCTGTGCACAACCTTCGGGAAAACCCGAGCGAAACTCTTGCGCGAACGTGACCGGCAGGTGTAGGCGGAGGAAAGCCTCCGACGCATTCGGTGGCCGGGGACGACGAAGCGGCGACGAGCCGAAGCCCGCCGCCGCTGTCGTCGGAGACGAAGAGTTACTTCGCCGAGACCACCTGCAGGATGATCGTCGCCGAGACGTCGTCGTGCAGACGCACGGTCGCCTCGTGGTCGCCGACCGCCTTGATCGGCGACGTGATCTCGATCTTGCGCTTGTCGACCTCGCCG
Source organism: Agromyces protaetiae (assembly GCF_030866785.1). NCBI lineage: Bacteria > Bacillati > Actinomycetota > Actinomycetes > Micrococcales > Microbacteriaceae > Agromyces > Agromyces silvae. Next base: position 4,162,407 of record NZ_CP133018.1, read on the forward strand.
AGACCGGCCGCCGCGACCGCAGCCGCGACATCCGCCGTCTTCACCGAGCCGAACAGGCGGCCGCCCTGGCCGGCCTTGACCGCCAGCTTGACCTTGCCCTGCTCGAGCTTGGACTTCAGCGCCTGCGCGTCCTCGAGGGAGTGCAGCGCCCGCGCCTGACGCGCGGACTTGATCTGGTCGACCTGCTTCTGGCCGCCGCGGGTCCACGGGGTCGCGAAACCCTGCGGAACGAGGTAGTTCCGGGCGTACCCGTTCTTGACCTCGACGACGTCGCCGGCCTCACCGAGACCCGTGACTTCGTGCGTGAGAATGACCTTTGCCATGTTCGTGCTCCTTAGCGGCCGGAGCCCGAGTAGGGCAGGAGCGCCATCTCGCGCGCGTTCTTCACTGCGCGGGCGATGAGGCGCTGCTCCTGCACGGAGACACCGGTGATGCGACGGGCGCGGATCTTCCCGCGCTCCGAGATGAACTTCCGAAGGGTCGCGACATCCTTGTAGTCGATGACGCCGACCTTGACGGACTTCGCGGGGGCGGCGTTCTTCGCGCCCTTGCCACCGCGAGGCTTGCGGCGGTCGCCGCTGCTCTTTCCAGCCATGGTTCTTTCCTGTCTTGAGAAACGTTTCGTTGCGTCGGATGCCTCGCCCGAGGCATCCGCTCAGTGCCAGTCGGCCCTGCGGCCGTCAGGCCTAGAAGGGCGTGTCGTCCCCGTAGTTGGTGCCGGGCGTGTTCCAGACGTCGCCGCCGCCAGCAGCCCCGCCCGCCTGCGCGGGGGCGCTCGGCGCCCACGCGTCGTCGGACTGGCCGCCGCCACCGCCGCCGCCGTAGGAGCCGCCACCGCCACCGCCGCCGCGGTTGGACTGGGCACGGGTGACCTGGGCGGTCGCGTACCGGAGCGAGGGACCGATCTCGTCGATCTCCAGCTCCATGCTGGTGCGCTTCTCGCCTTCCTTGGTCTCGTAGGAACGCTGCTTCAGGCGACCCTGCGCGATGACGCGGGAGCCCTTCGTCAGCGAACCGGCGACGTGCTCGGCGAACTCACGCCAGCAGCTCGCGCGAAGGAACAGGGCCTCGCCGTCTTTCCACTCGTTCGCCTGACGGTCGAACGTGCGGGGCGTGGACGCGATCGTGAAGTTCGCGACCGCGAGCCCGTTCTGCGTGTACCGCAGCTCGGGGTCGGCAGTGAGGTTGCCCACCACGGTGATGATGGTCTCGCCGGCCATGGCGCTTAGGCGTCCGACTTCTTCGCGGCGGCAGCGGCCTTCTTGGCCGCCTTCACCTCGTCGGCCTTCTTCGCCGCAGCGACCTGGGCGAGGTGCTCGTCGGCGCGCAGAACCTTGGTGCGCATGACGGCCTCGCTGAGGTTCAGCTGCCGGTCGAGCTCCGCGGTGGTCGCGGGGGTCGCGGTGAAGTCGACGACGGCGTAGATGCCCTCGGCCTTCTTCTTGATCTCGTAGGCCAGCCGGCGACGTCCCCAGATGTCGACGTTGTCGACACTGCCGCCATCATTGCGGATGACGTTGAGGAACTTGTCCAGGCTGGGAGCAACGGTGCGCTCGTCGATCTCGGGATCGAGGATGACCATCAGCTCGTATTGGTGCATGACGTACCCACCTCCTTCGGACTCAGCGGCCACCGGGTCGGTCCCGGCAGCAGGAGGGTGTTCATACTGTGCGTCGTGGAGGCCGCGAATGCGGCACACGGGCAACCTCGGTAGTCTACCCGCCCAGCCCCCGATTCCCAACCCGCGCTCCGCGCCCCCGCCGCGACGCCCCCCGCCCGCCCCTGTCCCCCGTCCCACGCCCTGCCCGCGTCCCCCGTCCCACGCCCTGCCCCCCACATCGCCGAGTGATGACGAAACGCACGGCCGTTTCGTCATCACTCGGGTCATTTCGTCATCAGTCGCCGGGACGGAGGGGACGGAGGGGGCGGTGGGGGCGGAGCCGGGGGGACGGACGACGGGGGACGGGACGGGCGGGGACGGGACGCGGAGAGGGCGCGGGGGCGAGGGGGTGGTCGGGCGGGGTGGTCGGGCGCGGCGGGGTCAGGGGCGGGCGGACCACCAGGCGAGGAGGCGCTCGCGCGCGGCGGCTTCACCGATCGGCCCCTCGTCGAGGCGGACCTCGAGCAGGTAGCGGTATGCCTCGCCGACGACGGGACCCGGGGGCACGTCGAGCAGGGCCATGATCTGCTGGCCGTCGAGTTCAGGGCGTACCGCGGCGAGCTCCTCCTCCTCGGCGAGCACCGCGATGCGCTCCTCGAGGTCGTCGTACGCGAAGGCGAGGTGATCGGCCTTCCGCCGATTGCGGGTCGTGACGTCGGCGCGCGACAGGATGTGCAGGCGCTCAAGCTGATCCCCGGCGTCACGCACGTACCTGCGCACGGCCGAATCGCTCCAGGCGCCGTCGCTGTATCCGAAGAACCGCAGATGCAGTTCGATCAGCCGCGCGACGGCCGCGACCGTGTCGTTGTCGAAGCGCAGCGCTCGCAGCCGCTTCTTCGCGAGCTTCGCGCCGATGACGTCGTGATGGTGGAACGTCACCGCCCCGCCCGGTTCGAGTCGGCGCGTGGCGGGCTTGCCGATGTCGTGCAGCAACGCGCCGAGCCGCATCACAAGATCGGGGGAGTCGAGCACGCCGCGCGTCTTCTCGTAGTCGATGGCCTGCTCGAGCACGGTCAGGCTGTGTTCGTACACGTCTTTATGCCGGTGATGCTCGTCGCGCTCGAGACGCAGCGCGGGCACCTCGGGCAGCACGCGGTCGGCGAGTCCGGAGTCGACCAGCAGGCGGATGCCCCGGACAGGCGAGTCCGCGAGCAGCAACTTCGACAGCTCGTCCCGCACCCGTTCGGCCGAGATGCGGTCGATCTCGGCGGCGAGGGCCGACATGGCCTCCCGCGTGCCCGGCTCGACATCGAATCCGAGCTGGGCCGAGAAGCGCGCAGCGCGCAGCATCCGCAGCGGGTCGTCGCCGAACGATTCCTCGGGGCGCGAGGGCGTGCGCAGCACACGTGCCATCAGGTCTTCGACCCCGCCCGACGGGTCGACCAGCTCGAGTCGAGGCAGCCGCAGCGCCATCGCGTTGACGGAGAAGTCGCGGCGAATGAGATCGCCGTCGAGCGAGTCCCCGAACACCACCTCGGGCTTCCGTGAGGCGCCGTCGTAGCTGTCGGCCCGGTAGGTGGTGATCTCGACGGTCTCGCCCGCGATCCGCGCACCGATGGTGCCGAACGCGCGGCCGATGTCCCAGTGGGCGTCGGCGATCGGCTTGACGATCGCGAGGATCTCGTCGGGCGTGGCATCGGTCGTGAAGTCGAGGTCGTTGGTGACGCGACCCAGGAAGGCATCGCGCACAGGACCACCGACGAGCGCCAGCTCGTGACCGGCGTCGTCGAACGCCGCGGCGAGCCGGGAGACGCTCGAAGAGTCCGCGAGCTCGGAAAGCCGGCCGAGGGCGGCGGCGACGTCGTGCATGTCCCCAATGGTAGGCGGGCCATCACGGTGTCGTTCGACGCGCGACGGCGTCGCGTCGCCGAGCGGCCGCTCAGGCCCCACGCCGTAGAATCGCGAGCATGCTGGCCGAGTCGAACCCTCTGCGTCGACTCCGCCGACACCTCGCCGGCCGCCGACGGCGGGGACTCGGCCTCGCCGCGGCCGTCCTCGCCGGCGCGATGCTCGCAGCACCGGTGGTCGCCAACGCCGCCGTGCTCGCGGAGACCCTGCACTCGGTCGCCGGCACGGATGCCCCGGCCACTCGCGCGACGACCACAACGACGACCGCGGCGGCGGTGCCCGAGGGTGAGGCGGTCCTCGCGCTGAGCATCGCGCCCGCCACCGGCACGACGGTCGACCCCGCCGGCATCGTGACCCTCGAGGTCGAGATCGACAACCGCACCGGGGGTGCCGTCGCGCCAGGCCAGGTCCGGCTCACTCGCGCAGCGGTACCGATCGTCGACCAGGCTTCGCTCGACGCCTGGGTCGGTTCGGCATCGGCCGAGGCGCGTGATCGCCCGCGTACCGAGCAGGTCGCCGAGGTCCCGGTCCGCGCGCTGCCCGCCGGCGCCTCGGAGGTCGTGTCGTTCACGCTCCCACCAGGGGCACTGGGCGATGCGGCGGGGGCGCCGGTCGTCGGACTCGGCGCCGAGTTCGTGTCCGAGGATGCCACGGCCGCGATCGCGTCGGGAGCCTTCGCCGCCCCTCCGGCCGTCGCCCAGGGCCCGCAGCTCGCGCTCGCGTATGCCCTGACCGTGCCCGCTGAGACGGCCGGGCTCATCGGCGCCGACGACCTCGAGCTCTGGACCGGGCCGGCCGGACTGCTGACGCGGCAGCTCGACGCCGTCGCGGACCGGGCGGTGGCGATCGCTCTCGACCCGCGGTTGGTGGCCTCGGTGCGCGCGCTCGGCACGAGCGCTCCGGACTCGGCCGTCGCGTGGCTCGATCGGCTCGCCGACGTGTCGAATGAGGTCTTCCCGTTGGCCTACGCCGATGCCGACCTCGCGGCGCAGGCGCAACTCGGCATCGAACCGCTCAGCCCGGTCTCGTTCGCCGATGTGCTCGATCCCGCGGACTTCGCCACCGACGCGGAGGGCGGCGGCCTCGGCGGTGGTGATCTCGAGCCCGACGACGCGGCGCAACAGGCGACCGACGGCGACGAGGATGAGGGCGACTCGCCCACCGACGCCGACCCGGTGGCGACCGATCAAGCGACCGAACCCGCCGCGCCCACGACGGTGCCGACCACCGAGCAGCTCCTCGCCTGGCCGTACACCCGCACCGACCTCGCCTGGCCGGCCGACGCGACCGTCGCCGCCGGAAACCTCGCCGCGTTCCGCGCGGGCGGCTACACCACGACCATCCTGTCGGCCTCGAACGTCGACGCCACCGATCCGGTCCGCAATGCCGCCTCGACGGTCGATGGCGAGTCTGCGGTGATGGCCGACGCGCGCATCACGGACGCGCTGCGCGAGGCGGCGGCAGCTCGTTCCGACGTGGCGTGGGGCGAGGCGGCTTCTCGCCTCGGGGCTGAGCTCGCCATGCAGGCGGGCGACAGCGACGCCGTGCTCCTCGCGACGTTCCAGCGCGGTGCCGCGACCCAGTCGTCGCGCGTCGCAGCGACCCTCGACGCGATCGCGAGTTGGCCATGGTCGAACCCGGCGAGCCTCTCCGGCGCCGTCGGCGCCCCGCCCGTCGAGCGCGCCCTGGTCGACGCCCCAGAAGACCCGGTCCGTTTGGACCAGCTGAGCCGGCTGCTCGACAGCGGGGCGGCCGTGCGGGAGTTCGCCACGGTGCTCGACGACGAGACGCTGCTCACCGCGCCGGCACGACGGCAGCTGCTCGCGCTGCTGGACGTGGCATGGATCCCGCAGCCGGCGGAATGGTCGGCCGCGGTCGGCGACCGGCTCGCGGCGCAATCTGCGACGGTGAACGCCGTCTCGGTCGCCCAGAGCAGTCCCGTGAACGTGTTGTCGAGCGAGACCGGCGTGCCGACGACGGTGGAGAATCTGCTGCCGTACCCCGTGACGGTGTTCGTCGACGTCGCCCCATCGAACGGCAGACTGATCGTCGAGGAGCGCGTCGAGACGACGGTCGCGGCGGACTCGCGGAGCAATGTGATCGTGCCTGTCGCCGCGGGCGTCGGGAATGGCGAGGTGACGCTGTCGGTGTCGCTGTGGTCTCGCGACGAGGTCAAGGTCGGGCAGACCGTGCAGATCGCCGCCAACGTTCAGGCCGACTGGGAGGGCCTGGGCGCGCTCATACTCGGCGTGGTGGTCGTGGTGTTCTTCGGGGTCGGCATCTGGCGGAACATCCGCCGCCGACGACGCGAGCGCGCCGCGGCAGACCAGGCCCAGGCGCCCGCCGCACACGAGACGAATGCCACGGGCGAGACGGCCGGCCACGCCGATACGGATGCCTCGGGCGATACAGATGCCCCTGGCGATGAGCCTTCGGCGTCGCCTGAGCGTGTCAGTGGATCTCAGTATTCTGAATCGCATGCCGAGAGTATCGACCGGACCACCGACACCGGGCCCGAGGAGCCGCGTCGCGATGACTGAGGACCGCATCGGGCGCGCGAGCCTGTTCCTCGCGTCGGGCACGATCGTGTCGCGCGTGCTCGGCTTCGTGAAGGCGATCGTGCTCGCCGCCGTCATCGGCGTCACGGGCTCAGTGAGCGCCGACGCGTTCGCGGTCGCGAACGGGCTGCCGAACACGGTCTACGTGATCGTGGCCGGGGGTGTGCTGAGCGCCGTCCTGGTGCCGCAGATCGTGCGCGCGAGCACGCATGCCGACGGCGGCAGCGCCTACATCAACAAGCTCCTGACGCTCGCGCTCGTCGTGATCGGCGCGGCGACCGTGCTCGCGATCGTGCTGGCTCCCGTGCTGACGTGGATCTACGCCGCGTCCAAGCCCTACCTGCTGCCGCTCGCGATCGCATTCGCCTGGTGGTGCATGCCGCAGATCTTCTTCTACGGGCTCTACACACTGCTCGGCGAGGTCTTGAACGCGCGCAGGTCGTTCGGGCCGTTCACGTGGGTCCCGGTGCTGAACAACCTCGTCGCGCTCGCGGGCCTCGTGGTGTTCGGGCTCGCGTTCGGATTCGATCCAGAGGGCACACGCACCATCGACGACTGGACGCCGACGATGGTGGCGGTGCTCGCCGGGAGCGCGACGCTCGGCATCGCCGCGCAGGCGCTGATCCTGTTCTGGTTCTGGCGGCGGGTCGGGCTCCGGTATCGTCCCGACTTCCAGTGGCGCGGTGTCGGCCTCCGTGCGGCCGGGCGCATGGCGAGCTGGACGTTCGGGATGCTCCTCCTCACGACGTTGGCCGGCGTCGTGCAGACCCAGGTCGTGCTCACGGCCTCGGGCGTGGGGGCGTCGGCGGCGGCGATCGACATCGCGTGGCTCATCTTCATGCTGCCGCATTCGATCATCACGGTCTCGATCGCCACGGCCTACTTCACGCGGATGAGCGAACATGCGCATGCGGCCGAGTTCACCCGGGTACGTGACGACGTCTCCAGCGCGATCCGCGGGATCACGCTGCTCATCACGGTCGCGGCCGCCGCGATCATCGTCGCCGCCTATCCGTTCGCCGCGGTGTTCCAGCCAGGGCACCTCGAGAACATCGCCGGTCTCGGCAACGTGATCATCGCGTTCGGCGTCGGCCTCGTCGGGTTCAGCGTCCTGTTCGTCGTGCAGCGGGCGTTCTACGCCCTGGGGGACACGAAGACGCCCTTCTTCTTCACCCTCGTGCAGGTCGTCGTGTTCAGTGCCGGCGCGGTGCTCGCGCTGATGCTCCCGCTCGAGTGGACCGCGGTCGGCGTCGCCGCATCCACCACGATCGCCGGCACGATCCAGCTCGTCGTGGCCTCGATCCTGCTGCGTCGCCGACTGGGTTCGCTCGACGGCAGGCGCATCGCGATCAGCCTCGGCCGCTCGCTCGCCGCCCTGGTGCTGCCGGTGGTGGCGGGCGTGTTCCTGCTCGTGAGCCTGGGCGGAACCACCGATGGAGGTTTCGCGATCCAGGACCGCGCCTCGGCGATACTCTCGATGGCGATCATCGGCGGCGTGATGGCGGCGCTCTACTTCGGGGGCCTCTGGCTCCTCCGCTCGCCCGAACTGCGCGGCTTCGCGGAGCCGCTCGTGCGGCGGCTCCGCCGCGGCTGAGCGGACACGACGCGGTGCCACACGGCTCCTCCACAGGGCGAAGGATCGAGGCATCCGTCAACCCTCGCGTCACGCGCAGCCGCCCGGAATAGGGGAGACCTAGACTGTGTTGACCATGGCGTGTCATCCGGAATCCGGGTGTCACACGCACGAAAGCCAAAGGGAGCGTTCACGTTGCGCGACATCATCATCATCGGGTCAGGCCCCGCCGGGTTCACCGCCGCGATCTACGCCGCGCGCGCCGAACTCAACCCGCTGCTCATCGCGAGCTCGGTCGAGATCGGGGGCGAGCTGATGAACACCACCGAGGTCGAGAACTTCCCCGGATTCCCGGAGGGCATCATGGGCCCCGACCTCATGGCCAAGATGCAGCAGCAGGCCGAGCGCTTCGGCACCGAGGTCGTCTACGACGACGTGGTCGAGCTCGAGCTCGACGGTCCGGTGAAGCGCGTCAAGCTGGGCAACGGCGGCGTCGAAGAGGCCAGCGCGATCGTCTACGCGACCGGTTCGGCCTACCGCAAGCTCGGCCTCCCCGAAGAAGAGGTCCTCTCCGGCCACGGCCTCTCCTGGTGCGCGACGTGCGACGGCTTCTTCTTCAAGCAGAAGACCATCGCCGTCGTCGGCGGTGGCGACTCGGCCATGGAAGAGGCGACCTTCCTCACGCGCTTCGCCGACAAGGTGTACGTGATCCACCGCCGCGACCAGCTCAAGGCGTCGAAGATCATGCAGCAGCGGGCCTTCGACAACGAGAAGATCGAGTTCGTCTGGAACGCCGAGGTCACGCAGATCCACGGAACCGACGCCGTCACCGGCGTCACGCTGCGCGACACCGTGACCGGCGACATCCGCGCACTCGACCTCGACGGCCTGTTCGTCGCGATCGGCAACGACCCGCGCACCCACCTCGTGCACGGCAAGCTCGAGCTCACCCACGACGGCACCATCTGGGTCGAGGGCCGCTCATCGCGCACCTCGGAGCCCGGCGTCTTCGCCGCAGGCGACGTGATCGACCCCCACTATCGGCAGGCCGTGACCGCGGCCGGGTCGGGCACGGTCGCCGCGCTCGACGCCGAGCACTACCTCGCCGCGCTCGCCGACACCAACTCGCCCGAAGAGGCCGAGATCGAGGCTGAGGCCGTCGAGCGGCTCGCTTCGCTGCGGTAGCGGCGCACCCCTACCCCGACCGACGTCCACCAGAGGAGAACGTAATGACTGCACGTGCCGTGACCGAGGCCACCTTCGAGCAGGAGGTGCTCAAGAACGACAAGCCCGTCGTCGTCGACTTCTGGGCCGAGTGGTGCGGGCCGTGCCGTGCGGTGAGCCCCATCCTCGACCAGATCGCGACCGAGCACGCCGAGAAGCTCGACATCGTGAAGCTCAACGTCGACGAGAACCCCAACCTCGCGATGAAGTACCAGATCACCGCGATCCCGGCGTTCAAGGTCTTCCAGGCCGGCGAGGTCGTGAAGACCGTCGTCGGCGCGAAGCCGAAGCCCGCCCTCGAGGCCGACCTCGCCGCCTACATCGCGTAGTCGGCCGCCCCGCTTCGACCTCGAAACGACTCGTCCGGCACCAGCCGGGCGGGTCGTTTCGCATTCGACGTGGTCGCGTCCAGCATTCAGGGTGGAGGGTTGGGTCCGCGCGCGACGCAACAGTCCGAGCACCGGGTCCTCACGGACGATGGCACACCTCGAGGCATCCGTCATCCGCCGAAGGCGTCCCTCTGCTGTGACTAGCATGAGAACTCGAGACAGAACGGATGTGATGTGACCACTGACGGCGTCCCGCAGCGGACCGGCAACAATCTCGACCCTTGGTATGCGAACTACGCCGAGCGAGCCGCCGGCTTCGCCGCATCCGAGGTCCGAGCTCTGTTCGCCGTCGCGTCGCGACCCGAAGTGGTCTCGCTCGCCGGCGGCATGCCGTATGTCTCCGCGCTCCCGCAAGAGCTCGTGATGTCGTCCATGGAGCGCGTCATGCGCGAGCAAGGGCCGATGGCGCTGCAGTACGGCGGGGGAGCGGGGGTCCCGGCGCTGCGCGCGCACATCCTCGACGTCATGCGGCTCGAGGGCATTCGCGGCGCGTCGGTCGACGACGTCGTGACCTCGACGGGATCGCAGCAGGCGCTCGACTTCGTCGCGAAGCTCTTCCTCGACCCCGGTGACGTCGTGCTCGCCGAGGCGCCGTCGTATGTGGGCGCGATGGGCGTGTTCCGGTCGTATCAGGCATCCGTCGTGCACGTCGCGATGGACGACGATGGGCTCATCCCCGAAGCCCTGCGGCAGACGATCGCGCACCTGCGCGGCCAAGGCCGCCGAATCAAGTTCCTCTATACGATCCCGAACTTTCACAACCCGGCCGGAGTCACCCTCTCGGCTGCGCGACGGCCGGAGATCCTCGAGATCTGCCGCCAGAACGAGATCCTCGTGCTCGAGGACAATCCGTACGGCCTGCTGCACTTCGACGAGCCCGCACCCGATGCGCTGCGAGCGCTCGACCCCGAGGGTGTCATCTACCTGGGCTCGTTCTCGAAGACGCTCGCGCCGGGCTTCCGCGTCGGCTGGGCGCTCGCGCCACATGCCATTCGCGAGAAGCTGATCCTCGCCGCGGAGTCGGCGATCCTGTCGCCCTCCTCCTTCAGCCAGCTCGTCGTGTCGGAGTACCTGTCGACCGCGGACTGGCGCGGGCAGATCGACACGTTCCGCGGCGTCTATCGCGAGCGCAAGGACGCCATGATCGAGTCGCTCCGCGAGTACCTGCCGCAGCTGTCCTGGACGAACCCGAACGGCGGATTCTACGTCTGGGTCACGCTGCCCGACGTGCTCGACTCGAAGCAGATGCTCCCCCGCGCGGTGCGCGAGCTCGTGGCGTACACGCCGGGCACCGCGTTCTTCGCGGACGGCCGCGGGAGGCATGCGATGCGGCTCTCGTTCTGCTACCCGACGCCCGAAGCGATCCGGCTCGGCGTGCGTCGACTCGCGACCGTCGTGAACGGCGAGCTCGACCTGCTCGACACGTTCGCCGGCACCGGCCCATTGCAGCTGCCCGACACACCAGGCATCGAGCCCGCACCACCCTCGGATCTCAAGTGATCCGGGTCGCCCACCCATCGAAGCCGGAACGAGCGGAGAACCCCCGATCATGAATCACGCTGAGCAGGTGGATGAGCACGCGGCCGGGTCGGTCAGGACAGCCACGGATGCCTCGGTCGCTGAAGCCGTTTCACGTGAAACCGCCGCGGGCGCACTCGATGTCGTCGTCCTCGCCGGAGGCATCTCGCATGAGCGCGATGTGTCACTGCGGTCCGGACGGCGCGTCGTCGATGCCCTGACCAAGGCCGGCCATCGCGCGACGCTGCTGGACCCCGACGCGAGCCTCCTGCCGTATCTCGCCGAGCATCGCCCCGACGTGCTCTTTCCCGCGTTGCACGGGTCCAGCGGCGAAGACGGCTCGCTCGCGGACCTCCTCGCGGGGCTTCGGGTTCCCACGGTGGGTTCACCCGGTGCCTCGGCCCGCCGGGCCTGGTCCAAGCCGGTCGCCAGCTCCTTGATGCGTGACGCCGGTCTCGCGGTCCCGGACTCGATCGTGCTCTCCCACGAGTCGTTCCGCGAACTCGGCGCGTCGAGCGTGCTGCGCGTGGTGCGGGCGGCCCTCCCCGGCGACCTCGTGGTGAAGCCCGCCTCCGGCGGCTCGGCGCAGGGCGTGACGATCGTCGATGCTCCTGACGAGCTGCCCCGTGCGATGGTCGACGCGTTCACGTATGCCGAGGTCGCGGTCGTGGAGCGTCGTGTGTTCGGCACCGAGGTCGCGGTCGCTGTCGTCGACACGGGGGAGGGGCCTGCAGCGCTCCCGCCCGTCGAGATCGTCCCGACGAACGGCGTGTACAGCTTCCAGGCTCGGTACAACGCGGGTGAGACCACGTTCTTCTCCCCGGCGCGCCTCGACGCGGACGTCGCCGCGGCCGTCGCCGACGCCGCCGTACAGGCACACCGCACGCTCGGCCTCCGCGACCTCTCCCGCGTGGACTTCATCGTCGACGAGTCAGGGACCCCGTGGTTCCTCGAGGCCAACGTCGTTCCCGGGTTGACGGAGACCTCGCTGGTCCCGCTGGCGATCGAGGCGTCGGGCGCCGAGGCATCCGCCGTCTACGACGCGCTCGTTCGACAGGCTGCCGCCCGGCGGTGACGTCGATCCTTCGGAGCCGAGAACATCGATTTGATCAGGGATTTTCTCGGAAGCGACTGACGGGATGCGCGGCGGTCGGAGTGAAACACCCCCTATGAATGCCGCGCGGCGGCGGCGGCGTAGCGTGCAGCAGCAGGTGCTCCGCGTCCTGGAAGCGAATGGCGCGGTACGCGCACCTGCCGTGACGTACGTCAGGCGCCCTCGAGCTCCTCACCGAGGTCGGTCAGGATGCGGCGAAGGTCCTGCACGGTGGCGAAGTCGATGCTGATCGAGCCCTTGCGAGCGCCGAGTGCGATCTTCACACGCGTGTTCAGCCGGTCGCCGAGCCGGACCGCGAGGTCATCGAGGAACTCCTGGCGCTTGCCGGCCGCCGGCTTCGCCTTGCCGGGCTTGGGCTCAGCGCTCGCGATAGCCTCGGCCTGACGCACGGAGAGGTCCTCGTTCACGATCTTGTCCGCGAGTCGTTGCATCGCCTCGACGTCGGGCATCATCAGGATCGCCCGGGCGTGGCCGGCGCTCAGCACTCCGGCCGCGACGCGGAGCTGCACCGCCTCCGGCAGCTTCAGCAGACGCAGCGTGTTGGAGATCTGGGGGCGAGAGCGACCGATGCGCGTCGCGAGCTCCTCCTGCGTGATGCCGAAATCACCGAGCAGCTGCTGGTAGGCGGATGCCTCTTCGAGCGGGTTGAGCTGCGACCGGTGCAGATTCTCGAGCAACGCGTCTCGGAGCATGGCCTCGTTGGCCGTGTCTTTCACGACGGCGGGGATCACGTCGAGGCCCGCGGCCTTGCTGGCACGGAGGCGCCGTTCGCCCATGACGAGTTCGTACTTGCCCGCACGCTCGGGGTGGGGGCGCACCACGATCGGCTGCAGCACACCGAACTCGCGAACGCTGTGTACGAGTTCCGCGAGGTCGTCGGCGTCGAACACACTCCGCGGCTGCTGTGCGTTGGGCTCGATGTCGTGAGGGTTCAGGCTCGCCAGACGAGCGCCGGGCACGGTCACAAGACTCTCCGCCTCAGCGGCGGCCTGCTCGATGACGGCGACCGCCGTGGGAGTCGTGCTGCGGTCGGCCTCGGGGAAGAAGACATCCACCGGCCGAGCGGCGCGATCCTCGCCGGTCGGGATGAGTGCGCCGATACCTCGGCCAAGACCCGTGCGTTTGCTTGCCATTACTTCTTCTCCTCGCCGGGGGCGCCGCGCCGAGCGATCTCGGCGGCCGCTTCACGATACGACAGCGATCCGCTGGACCCGTAGTCGTAGGAAATCACGCTCTGCCCGTAGCTCGGTGCCTCCGACACGCGGACGGAACGCGGAATGATGGTGCCCAGGGTCTGCGCCGGGAAATGCTCGCGGACTTCTTGCGCGACCTGTTGCGCGAGGTTCGTCCGCGAGTCGTACATCGTGAGCAGAATCGTCGAGAGCTGCAGACTCGGGTTCAGGTGCTTCTCGATCAGCTCGATATTGCTGAGCAGCTGCGAAAGGCCCTCGAGCGCGTAGTACTCGCACTGGATGGGGATCAGCACCTCGCGCGCGGCCACGAAGGCATTGATCGTCAGCAGGCCGAGCGAGGGCGGGCAATCGATGAACACATAGTGGTACGGCTCGACCATCTGCCCGAGGTGCGTATCGAGAGCACGGCGGAGCCGTTGCTCGCGCGCCACGAGGGAGACGAGCTCGATCTCGGCGCCTGCCAGGTGGATGGTCGCCGGAACACAGTCGAGTCGTTCGTGTTCAGCCGACGGGCGAATCACGGGACCGAGCGGGAGGTCCTGCACGAGCACCTCGTAGACACTCTGCTGCTCCGAGCGGTGATCGACCCCGAGCGCAGTCGAGGCATTGCCCTGCGGGTCCATGTCGATAACCAATACCCGTGCACCGGCGCGAGCGAGCGCCGCTGCGAGGTTCACGGTCGTCGTCGTCTTGCCGACGCCACCCTTCTGATTCGAGATCGTGAGGACCCGTGTCGTCTGCGGCAGGGGCAGCACGGCTTCTTCGAGCGCGATGCGGCGGCGGGTCTCGTTCATGAGTTCATCGGCCAGGGGAGTTCCTCCGTGCGGCTGCGGTGTTTCACGTGAAACATCGTCGGGGGCGGTCGGTGTCGGTGTCGACGAGGTGGTCGGCGCGATCGTCGAGACGGTCGCGGGGGAGGCGGGGGGCGCCAGAGGCGGTGGAGCCGTCGGTCGCTCGGACACGGGGGGCGGTGACACCGCGTCTGCAGCCGGCTTCGTCTCGGGTGCCACAGGCTCGAGGGAAACGTCCGGCGCCACCGTCTCACTCGTCGCAACCGGCGCCGCTGGGTCGACCAACGCGTCCGGCACAACCGCTGCGGTCGGCCCATCGGGCGTGACCTGTGCGACAGGAGTAGCCGCTGGGAGAGCGCCGGCTGGCGCACTCGGCACGATCGTCGCCTCAGGGTCGGTCGGAGCGGCGGTCGCATCGGCGGGTGGCACGCTCTCGGCGGGCGCCACCGCTACCGGATGCAGCGACGAAGCGGTGTCGACGGCGGCATCGCCCACGATCTCGCGGATGATCTCGTCGAGCATCATGCCGGTACCGGCGTTCGACCCACCAGCGGGCGCCACGAGCTCAGTCGGCCCGGTGACCTCGTTCCCGTCATCGGCCAACGCGGCGGCGGTCGCCGCGTCCCAGTCGATGGCGGCGCGAGTCGGAGCACGGCCCGGGGGAGTGCTGGGCGACCTCGAATCGACAGCAGTTGCACCGGGCGGGCTCGCGAGCGGCCCGCCTTCACCGACGCTCGACGCGTCGGCCGCGGGCCTGCCTCGCACGAGCTCAGCGAACGCATCGCTCTCCGCAGAAGCGTCGGCCACGCCATGATCTCGTGAGGGCATCGCTGACGAATCGATCTCGGCGCCACCCTCGACACCGCCCTCGGCGCCGCTCTCGGCGGTGTTCTCCCTTGCGCTGTCGGCGGAGTCGGAGTGCGTTCGTCTGCGGAACCAGCCGCGACCCCCGCCTTGCGCCATGCCGACTCCAACCGCGCTCATCCAGAAGAACAGCGCCGGGATGAGCGACCCGGCACCACGTGGAGTACCAGCCTAACCGTCAGATGCGACATCGACCTTCGGCTCGCGGTGCCCGACATCGCCCTCAGCAGATGTGGAGATCTTCATCCCACTCTCCGGGCGTTTCACGTGAAACGGATCGCTGCGAGGGCGCCGATGGATGGTGCCGCTGGCTACCGTTTCACGTGAAACGGCCACTGGTCGGGAGCGGTGCGAGTCGCCTCCAGATTCGGACGGCTGAGGTACGCACGGCTGAGCTCCTGCTGTCGAGCCGGGCGGGGTCCTGCGATCTCGACGACCGGCACCGCATGCGTTGCGTGCTCGACGAGGTCGAGGAGTTCCACGTCCATCTGTCGACGAAGGTTCTCGTCCTCTTCCTCATCGAGATGCAGCTCGAGGTGACGGTCGAGCGGGATCACGGCTAACAGGTCGATCTGCCTGAGCGCGGCGTCGGCGCGCTCAGTCAGCTCAGCGAACCTCTGCCGGGGAAGTGTCGGCCGGTCGAGCGCGGCGAGAGCCGCCAGGTACGCCACGAAGTCGAGTGGCGAGCGCTCGAAGATCACATCGCCGGTGATGGACCTGTCAGCGAACAGCTCGAGGGAGGCGTTGAACTGACGAAGGAAGCTGGAGGCGTCCGGCGCAGCGGTCGCCTCGTCGAGCAGCTCGTAGGGTTCAGGCACAGCCGTGAAGTTCCGATGCACGTCCAGGAAGTCTCCGACGAGCGTGCTCTTCCCGCTCGCATGAGTCCCAGATATCGCGATGCGCACGGAGTGAGCGTATCGTCACTGAGCACTCTCGCCCCGGCCTTTGCCGCCGACCCACGCGCAATACGGCGTCACGGGCCACCACTTTGAACAGACGCCGGTACGCTCGCGACGCTAAGGATCCCGCTCAGCGAAGCGAAACCGCTCGTTTCGTGTCCGCGCGAGCGAGCGAGCGTCGCTGCAGCCGCCGCGGGGAGGTCCTGCGGCTCAGCCGACGGTCGCGTGATACACGCGCGTGACCTCGCTGACCTGGCCCTCGCCGAGCACGAGCACCTCACCGCCGTGCACCCGGAACTTGCGCATGGCCTTCTCTGCGGCGCCGATCTCACCATCGACGCCCGCGCCCTTCATCAGGACGAGCTCGCCGCCGGGCCTCAGCAGGGGAGCGGTGATCGGGATCAGCGTGCGAAGTGCGCTCACCGCGCGAGCCGTCACCTGGTCGAGCTCACCGCGGAGCTTCGCTTCTTCCGCTCGAGCCCGCACCACCTCGACGTTCGGCAGCTCGAGTTCAGCAACCTGTCGCTCGAGCCACGCCACACGGCGTTCCATCGGTTCGATGAGTGAGAACGAGACATCCGGCCGAATGATGGCGAGCACCAAGCCCGGCAGGCCGGCGCCCGATCCGACGTCGCCGACGCGGCCGGGGCGGAGCAGCGGGGCCACGAGCGCCGAGTTCAACACATGCCGAGTCCAGAGCCGGGGGAGTTCGAGCGGCCCGATGAGACCCAGTTCCTCACCGTGCCGCGCGAGCGCCTCGGTGAACGCGCGGCCCTTCGCGAGGTGCTCGCCGAAGAGTGTCGCGGCTGCCTCGGGTTCCGGCTCGAGATCGAGTCGATCCGTCATGGTTTCACGTGAAACGCGCGGTGGCGCGCTCAGCCGACCCGCGTGATGACGGTGTAACGTTCTGCGCCTTCACCGCGAGACTCCGAGTGCAGTCCGCGCTCCGCGACGAGGTCGTGTACGAGCTTGCGCTCGTAGGAGGACATGGCGGGCAGCGCCGCTTCGGCTGCGCCCTGCTCGATTCGCTCCGCCGCGCGGGCGACGAGGGCGTCGAGCTCACCCCGACGCGCGTCCCGTGACCCGCCGATGTCGAGGATGAGGCGTGAGAACGCACTGGTCTTCGTCTGCACCGCGAGTCGTGCAAGCTCCTGCAGCGCCGTGACCGTTTCGGGCTTGGACAGCACCGCAAGGTTCGCGCCGTCGGTCGCGTTCACCGAGACGTAGGCGCGGCCGTTGCGTGCGTCGATGTCGATGTCGCCGTCGAGGTCGCAGATATCGAGCAGCTCTTCGATGTAGTCGGCGGCGATGTCGCCTTCTTCTTCGAGCTGCGCGAGCGACCGCTCGCCTTCATGCTGCACGTCGGTCATGGCTACTTCCCCTGCTTCTTGGCGCGCTGCTTGCTGATCGGCTGCTGGCGCTGCGTGGGCTGCTTCTTGATCTCTTCGGCGGGCTGCTCAGGCTGCTCGACGACCAGCTTGCCCTTCTTCGCGAGCCGCGCTTCACGCGCCTTCGCCGCTTCGCTGCCCGGGGTGGGCATGTTGCGGATCACGACGAACTGCTGGGCCATCGTCCAGAAGTTCGAGACGAGCCAGTAGAACATGACGCCGATCGGGAACGCGACGCCCGAGAACGCGAACACCAGCGGGAGCAGGTAGAGCAGGATGCGCTGCTGCCGGAACATGGGGCTCGCCTTGGTCTCGGGCGACATGTTCTTCGAGACGATCTGCAGCTGCGTGATGAACTGCGAGGCGGTCATGAGCACGATCATCACGACGGCGACGACCATGACCTGCCAGGGGTACTCGCCGTTGACGGCGCCGATGAACGTGCCCTTCAGCGGCGCGCCCAGGAACTCCGCGTTCGCGAACGAGTTCGCCAACTCCTGGGTGAACGTGCCGACGCCGGCCTTGTCGTGCTGTGCATCGTTGAGCACCGAGAACAGGCCGAAGAAGATCGGCATCTGCAGCAGAAGCGGCAGGCATGACGAGAGCGGGTTGGTGCCCGTCTTCTTGTAGAGCGCCATGGTCTCGCGCGACATGGCTTCGCGCGAGAACTGGTCCTTCTTGCCCTTGTACTTGTCCTGGATCTTCTTGAGCTGCGGCGCGACCTCGAGCATGCGCCGCTGGCTCTTGATCTGGCGGACGAAGATCGGGATCAGCGCGGCACGGACGACGATGACGAGGCCGACGATCGAGAGCACCCACGTCACACCGGCGTCGGGATCCATGCCGATGAGGTCCCACAGCGAGTGGAACGCGACGAGGATCAGCTCGATGACCCACTTGATGGGCCAGAGGATGATGCTGATGATGTCCATTGGCGGGGCTCAGGCCTTTCAGGGGTGGACGTGGGCGGAGAACTGGGGGAGTGGCACCGCATCGGCGGCAGCCCACCCGGCCGGGACGACCCAGCCGAACGGCGTGATCCGGTATCGCTCGTGCCGCGCGGCGCGCACATCGTCGATGCCGCCGGCGCTCCAGGGATTGCACCGGAGGATGCGCCAGAGGGTGAGCGCCGACCCGACCACGAGCCCGCGTTGCTGCACCGACCCCAGCCCATAGGCGGAGCACGAGGGGTAGTACCGGCACACGTCGCCGTAGAGCGGCGAGATCAGCTTGCGGTAGGCGCGAAGCAAGAGCACTCCCGCATTCCGCGGGATGAGCACGAGAAAGAGGACGACGTCACGCACGGGATGCCTCTTCGCCAACCGTGATCCCCGCCGAGGAATCCGTGAGTCGATGTGCTGCTGCATTCCGATGCGCCGCCGGCAGCCCGGCAGCTCGTTCGGCCGCCCGCCGCACTTCGGCACGCAGCGACGAGAAGTCCGAGGCGGCCGACGAGGGGAGCGCCCGTACGACGAGGTCGAATCCGTGAGCTCCGCCCGCGACGAGCTCATGACCGGCGGCCTTCAACCGGCGGCGGACCAGATTTCGGCGCACGGCGGTGCCGACCTTCTTCGAGACGATGAAGCCGAAGCGCGCGTCGGTGTCGGCCTCCCGTGAGCGCACGTAGCTCACGGTGTGGGCACCGGCGACCTTCGCACCACGGCGCACGACTCGTCGATAGTCGTCGGCGCTCGTGATGCGGTTGGCTTTGGCGAGCACCGAAGCCTTACGCGGAGAGTTCGGTGCGGCCCTTGCGGCGACGTGCCGAGAGGATCGCGCGACCCGCACGCGTGCGCATGCGCAGGCGGAAGCCGTGCTTCTTGGCCCGGCGACGGTTGTTGGGCTGGAACGTACGCTTGCTCATTCTTCTTCTCCGGCGGTTCGAGATCCCTCACCGACCTGCGTCACAGGTGCGGCCGGCGGGAAAACAAGGGTGCCCTGACGGGCTGCGGTCAACTGACTTAACCTACGGCCTCGCGGGCGCGCGGTCAAACCCGCTGCCGCTGCTGGGACGCGGATCGAGTCCGACAGTATCGCAGCTGGCTGCGCGTCGGCTGTGGAACGACACGCCCGATTCGCGTGGATCCCCGAACTGGCATTTGTCGCGGTGGCACTCTGTTCGCTACGGTTTGAGACCAGTTATCCCCAGCTTCGCACCCGGAAATCTGCGGATCCGTCGAAGACTGCCAACAGGCCGTGGATAACACTGTGAACACATGCCTCGCACCGCTCGCCGATCTCGGTCGGGATCGACGGGCGATGCAAGCCGATGTTCGAAAGCGATTGCGGGGAACG